>NZ_JBYTBS010000036.1:0-76135 GCF_058789495.1 Paenibacillus sp. FW126-R14
ATGCGGAAGTGGCTCAGCGGTAGAGCATCGCCTTGCCAAGGCGAGGGTCGCGGGTTCGATCCCCGTCTTCCGCTCCATTATTACTAAGGCGCCATAGCCAAGTGGTAAGGCAGAGCTCTGCAAAAGCTTTACCCCCAGTTCGAGTCTGGGTGGCGCCTCCACAAACAAATTAGCCGGAGTGGCGGAATCGGCAGACGCACAGGACTTAAAATCCTGCGGTAGGTGACTACCGTACCAGTTCAAGTCTGGTCTTCGGCACCATTGTTCTTCTAAGTTAATAAGCCGGCATGGCGGAATGGCAGACGCGCTCGACTCAAAATCGAGTCCGAAAGGGTGGAGGTTCGAGTCCTCTTGCCGGTATAACGAGTAGAAGCTCATGAAATCAGTTGATTTCATGAGTTTTTTCTTTTTGCAATGAAACTGAAAACCACGCTTTAGGCAGGAGCCTTTTTTATAAAATTCGACCCAGAGTTTGAACAAGAGACAGCAGCCTTCCATATGGTAAAAAAGAAAATGAATTGCCACTATGGAGGTGTAAGTGCTATCGAGTATCTAGATATGTTAGCTAAGCTTGGTGTGGGCAACGCGCACCCTGGCGGATTCGGCGAGACAATGGAGCAATTGAAGCAATACCCGATAGAGAAAGGGAAGCGAGTCTTGGAGGTCGGATGCGGTACGGGGAGAACGGCGTGTTTCCTTGCAGAGCAGGGAATCGAAGTGACAGCGGTTGATATCCGCCCGGAAATGATAGCTAAGGCCATCATAAGAGCCGAGAAGCAAGGGGTGCAGGTGGAGTTTAAAGAGGGTGACGTGTGCCAGTTGCCTTTTGAAGATGGGACGTTTGATGTTGTGATGGTTGAATCTGTCACGAATTTTGCAGATGCACAGAAGGCGCTAGCAGAGTATTATCGCGTTCTGAGACCCGGAGGGAAGCTCTATGACCGGGAAGTTATCCGCGTCAAGGATATGTCGACCGGTGTTCATCGGGCGCTATGCAGCTTCTATGGGGTCAGTAAAATTTATAGTATGGATGAATGGCGGGAGCTGCTGGAGGAAGCCAAATTTGACGTAGAATTCTCAGGCGCGCATCCCTTCCCGCTTATGATGTTTGAGGATCAAGTGCAGCATCCGGATCCTGTACACTTATCTGATAAGCAGTCGTTCATGGACCCGAGAATTTGGCAAATCACGGCCAGGTACGATGAGTTGGTAAATAAATACCATCATTATTTGGGGTATACGCTAATGATTGGATCCAAGGAATAGAAGAAGTCAAGGCAGGAATTGGACACCCTAATGGCGAAGTAAGTGAGAAAGATTTTCATTGGGGGATGTTTCTTTTGAATGCTGGTGTTATAACGGAACGCATTCCGAACCGGAAAGCGAAAGAAATTTATGAGTTGATTTGTCGCCAGACGACAATATCCAAGACAGAGCTGTTGGAGCGTAGCGGGATGACCGTTTCAACGTTGACCCGGCTTTTGGAGGAGCTGACGAGTCAAGGATTCATCCTTGAATCCGGCTTCGGTGCTTCGACAGGCGGGCGTAGGCCGATTCTGTATGAAAAGAATTCGGCCTATGCGTATATATTTGGCGTGGAAATCTCCAGGACGCTGTCGAAGCTCGTATTGGTGGATTTGGGCATGAATAAGCTGGACACCCGGAGCTGGACGATGACTGCAGAAATGACGCCGGATGTTCTGATCCGGCTCATTGCTGCAGAAGCGCACAGCATGCTGGAGCGGCATGAAATCGACAAGTCGATGCTGCTCGGTATTGGCATTGGCGCCGTTGGTCCTGTGGACAGGCTGTCAGGCACCATACTGGAACCATCCAATTTTCAAGCTAAAGGGTGGAAAAATGTTGAGATCTGCAGGCGGCTGTCTGAGGAGCTAGGCATACCCGCGATGCTGGATAACGGAGCCAATACGGCGATTTTGGCTGAGTCCTGGCACCAACGCACGCAGAGCTTCAAGCATCTGCTTTATATTCATGCCGGGATTGGCTTACGCTCTTCCATGGTCTCCGAAGGGAAAGTGATCTATGGCGCCGTTGACATGGAGGGCTCCGTTGGGCAAATGATCATTCAGACGGATGGGGTCGCGCACCGCAACGCCTCCGGGAACTACGGGGCCTTGGAGTCATACGCATCCTTGTATGCGATTGAAAAGGCGGCACGCTCATCTTTAAAACAAGGAAGATCGACGATTCTGTCGCATTTCGTGGAGGACCCGGAACAAGTCACCTATACGCAGGTGCTGGAGGCGCTCAAAAAAAATGATCCCCTTGTTGTGGAGATCATTACGGAGGCTGCAACCTATTTTGGCATAGGACTCGCCAATTTATTAAATATTTTGCATCCCGAGAAGGTCATTCTCGGGGGACCGCTCATCGCGGGAGGGGAGTTGTTCTTCCAAACCGCTACACAGGTGGCGATACGGAAAACGTACTACTACCCCGCGTATCAGGTTGTCTTCAGCAAGGGGCAGCTTGGTGAAGAGGCTCTTGCGATGGGGGCAGCCGTGATGGTCATGGACCAGCTTGTTAGGCTGTAACGCTTTGCAGGAATTCAAGGAGCAGCGCGTTGAAGGCTTCGGGCTTCTCCATCGGCGTCAAATGAGAAGCGCCGGGGATGGCATGAAAGCTGGCTCCGCGGATAGCGTCAGCCATTTTTTTCATCACATCCGGCGGAGCAATCGGATCCTGCTCGCCGGCGATGACAAGCGCCGGCACCGAGATGGAGCCGAGGAGGTCGACAGAGTCGGCCCGGAACGCCATAGCGAGGCTCGCGTGGACAAGACCCTCGGCGGGCATGGAGGCCATGACCGCGCTTAAGTTCTCCACGAGAGCAGGCTGATCTTGGACGGTCTGTTCGGTGAGAAGCTTGGGCAGCATGGCGTCTCTGGCTGCTCCGGCTCCTTTGTCATAAAGGGACGCCGCCATGTTCATCCGATTCTTGCGACCCTCCGGTCCGTCTGCTTCTGGCCGGGTGTTTGCGAGGAGAAGCGCGGTGAACCGCTCAGGCGCTTTACGCAATAACGCAAAGGCTACGTAGCCGCCCATGGAGAAGCCGCCAAGGGCGGCTTTTTGTATGCACATTTTATCCATCATGGCCAAAATGTCATCCGCGTATTGGTCCATGGAAATGTTCGCTGAGGGAACTTCCGATTGACCCATCCCTCGTAAATCAGGGGTAATGACGCGGTAATGTTCGGACAAAGCATCGGCCTGAGCTTGCCACATGCGATGATCCAGTGGAAAACCATGCAGCAAAATGACGGGCGCTCCTTGCCCTTTTTCCTTTATGTACTGTTCTGCTCCGTTAATAGGTTGTTTCAACGTGTTCAGCCTCCATGGGGGTGTTTTTATACTCAAATAGTCCTAAGATTATTAAAAATAGTAGTTCCTAGGTCTCAGAGATGAAAATAATAGCGAAAAAGTTATGTCTTTATATTTTCATTATGGTTAACTCATACTTCCCTAACAATTCGTTGCTATTCTCTCAGTATACCCGTTGTTAACCAATTAAAGCGACTACGAAACATTCATTTCATGAAGTGAGGTTATGGCGATGACTAAGAAACCTTGGTCTACACAAGAATTGGATAAGTTAATTCGACTATCATCTGAATGCCCTCCGGTTGTAATTGCCAGAGAATTATCCCGGCCTGTCACATCCGTGCGTAAAAAAATGCGTGAAATCGGGGTAAGCTACGTAACCGGCGAGCAGTGGAAAAAAAGCCAGATTCAGTATTTGATTTCTGATGAAGGTTCTTCATACACGAACAAGCATAATTTGACGCAAGTCCCGAAAGAAAATGAATTTGAATCCCCGATCCTTGACGAATTTTGGACAACGTTGGTGAAAATGGCCAGAGTGGCGAAAGAGAGGGGGAAACGCGTAGATGTCTTATCGTTTATCGATACTTATCGAAAGATTCGCATCGGAGGGTAAGAGAATAGGATGTACATAAAAGGTGAAATCCGTTATAACGAGATTTTACCTTTTTCTTTTGCCTAAATCCCTCTAAACTGAGAAGACCAAACACTTCTAGGAGGTCACATGCATAGAATTCCTTTCTTTTCATTGATTAGCAAGTACGACACAGCGATATGGGTTCGAGTCGTCGGAACGATTCTAACTTCATTAGCGGGTTTTATGATGAGACCATATCTGGTTTTCTATTTGTACGACAAACTCGATGGCTCAGTCTTCTTATCCATGTTGATCGTAGGCTTGCAGCCCTTATGCGGAATATTCGTTAACTTGTATGCAGGCAGTCTGAGCGATAAGTACGGAAGAAAACCGATGATGCTGGCAGCGCTCATTATTCAAGCCTTTGCCATCGGCGGTTACATGTTTGCCGGCCATGTATGGGAGTTTGCCCTTATTTCCATCATAAACGGAATTGGACATGCGATGTTCGGACCAGCCGCAAACGCCCAAATATCGGATGTCGTGCCGGAGCAGAAGCGGGCGGAAGTATTTGCTTTACTGCATACGGCTTTGAATATGGGATCGGCGTTCGGTCCACTTCTCGGATTGCTCTTGTTTACTCTGAATCCGACGATTATTTTCCTGGCTTGTTCGGTTACGCTGTTTATTTATGCAGGATTGGTTGTGTGGAAGGTTCCGGAGACGCTGCCTGTCAGAAGCAAGGAGGGGCAGATTGCTGCCAAGAGTAAAGTCAAAATCAAATGGTCAGAGCATAAATCGCTGCTATGGATTACTTTTCTCGCTATGCCGGTATCCCTTCTGTATGCACAAGTGGAATCGACGTTCCCGCTGCATTTGCAGCAGCATTTTGAAAATTATAAGTCGGTTTTCGCGACGATCATTACCTTTAACGGGTGTGTAGTGATAGCCTTACAGCTTTGGATAGCAAAACGAACTGAGCACGTTCCTGCGTATTGGATCGTAGCATTATCTTATATGTTGTTCGCAGCGGTATCCATCGGCTATGGATTCGTTCCTTTCCTCGCCATTCTGCTTTTTGTCGAATTTTTATTTACCATTGGTGAAATGTTAAACGGGCCGCATATGCAAAAAGTGATCTCGGTGATTGCCCCGGAAGAGCACAGAGGCTTGTATTTCTCCGTTTTCGGAATGAACTGGCAAGTATCCCGGGCTCTCGGTCCTTTGCTTGGAGGATTGGTGTTCAGCCACTACGGCGGCAAGGTGATGTTCGTGATTCTCGCCGTTATTCTCGTGGCAGCGGGCATCGCCCAGACGAGATATATCCGAAGCTTAAATCGCAAGCAGGAAGAGCGTGTCATTGAAGCTGTTATGCAAGCTTAAATATGGATGATAAGGAAGCCTGGCATGAATCATGCCGGGCTTTTATTGTTTTGTAATACATCTGTAAGTTTCATTGGGTATAATTAGACTAGCCTGAGGAGGTAGGACTATGGGGTCAATCGTTCTTGTTGCAGATGATGAACCGAATATCGTAGATGTGTGTACCGTTTATTTGAAGAGGGAAGGCTATCAGGTCGTTTCGGCAGCAAACGGCGATGAGGCGATCCGCCAATGGCGCCTGCACCAACCGCAGCTTATCGTGCTGGATCTGATGATGCCGGGCAAAAACGGCTGGCAAGTCTGCGAAGAAATTCGCAATGAGCAGGACGTCCCTATCATCATGCTGACAGCGCTTGGCGACGAAATGGATAGGCTGATGGGTCTTACCATGGGAGCTGATGATTATTTGACAAAGCCCTTCTCTCCTAGGGAGCTCGTGCTGCGGGTCAAAGGAATTTTGCGCAGACTGCAGCGTACCCACGCGGCGACTGCTCCGGCTGCGGAAGCGCAGCCCGGCCATATTATGAGATACCCGGGTCTCGAGATCAACGTGCTGCATCGTAGCGTCCGCGTTAACGAGAAAGATATCGAGCTGACCGTTAAAGAATTTGAGCTGCTGCATTTGTTTGCGGCTCATCCGGAGCAAGTGTTTTCACGAAACCAATTGCTGAGCAAAGTTTGGGAAATCGATTATTACGGAGATACAACGACTGTAACCGTCCACATTCGCCGATTAAGGGAGAAAATTGAACCGAATCCGTCCCAGCCGCGCTACATAAAAACCGTATGGGGGATCGGCTATAAATTCGAAGGGAGGGAGCCATCCTGAAACTTCGCATGTATTTGTTCATCGCAAGCGGCGTGAGTACGGGCATCATTTTGCTTTCCCTTTTTATATGCTATCAGTATATGCTGCTCAACTGGAAGGACGTCGAACTGCTGACAAGCGTCACTTTGGGTGCGGCCGTTCTGTCCATGGGGATACACTATATGATGACGCGTCCATTGGAAAAAGCCATTCATGCCATTACCGAGGAAACCACCCGCATTTCAGAAGGGCAGTTTGAAGGTGTGGTGCCGCGGATCGGACCGGCTGAGTTTCAAAGCCTCGCCGGACAGTTCAACCGTATGAGCGGCAAGCTGAAAGACAGCTTCGACAAATTACGAACAGCCGAGGCTTCCCGCAAAGAGCTTGTCGCTCATGTATCGCATGATCTGAGGACACCGATGGCCTCTATACAAGCGTTCGTCGAGGCTCTTGAAGACGATGTCATTCAGGATAAAGCGACATTCGAGCGGTATCTTCGAACGATTCGTTTGGAAACGGGCAGACTAGACGCTCTCATCCAGGAATTATTTAAGCTCTCGCAATTGGATGCCGGAGGAACGAATTATGCGCCAGAACCGTATCATGTCGACCAACTGCTTGTAGATGGCTTGCAGAGCTTAGCCTTTCAATTGGAAGAGAAGCGTCTGCAGGTAAACGTAGAACTGCCCGAATGTTTGCCTCCGGTGAGCATTATGCCCCAGGAAATGAAGCGGGTGCTCGCTAATATACTGGGGAATGCCATTCGCCACTCTCCTATGGGAGGGATCATTGCCATTAAGGCGCAGGTGCAGGCTCCGTATCTAAAACTGTATATTCAGGATCAAGGCGCGGGTATTGAGGAAAAGGATGCGGACAAAATATTCGATCGCTTCTATCGATTGGATCCATCAAGAACACGCGCAAGCGGAGGAGCCGGGCTCGGACTGGCGATAGCAAAATCGATCGTCCAACTGCATGGAGGCACGATTGGGGTGGATAGCCGGACGGGTCAAGCCGAAGGGCATGGCAGCACGTTTTGGTTTACCCTTCCAATTCATTAAGGGAGGTTCGTCTTTTTTCACGATTTTTGTAAGCCTTTTGTAATTATTCCGATAGAGTTCCTTAAGTTTTGTCCTTTATCTTTAGGAAGTGGCAAAACTTTATTAAACCCTAGGAGGAATGAACAATGAGAAAATGGATGAAAAAAACAATCGCAGTATCGATGACAGTCGGGACACTTGCACTGCCGAGCTTGATTCACGCGGAAGAAATGATGATGCCCAAGTTCGATTACAGCGGTGTGGAAACGATCACCAAAGACGGCAGCGAGCTTGCTCCGCTTCGTAAAGTCGCAGAGTCCTTGGGCTTTCAGGTAACATGGAACGAAATGAATCGTTCCGTCACCTTGATGAAGCCCATGATGATGGATGATAAGAAAATGATGGACGACAAGAAAATGATGGATGATAAAAACAATATGCAAGATAAAACGATGATGGACAAGAGCATGGATATGGACGGCACAATTACCATCCAAATCGACAGCCAAACCTTCCTCGTCGGTATGCAGAAAGAAATGCTGATGGTTGCGCCAACGATTGTCAACGACATGGCGTACGTTCCAAAAGCGTTCATTGATACATACCTGCTGAAGGATATGAAGATGATGAAGTAATTGGTTGATGCTAGAATAAATAAAAAGTGGATGCTGCATTAGATAAGCTCATGAATGGAGAGGAAGCGGGCGTATGGAATCGAAAAGAGGCTGGTTAAAGCAATCTTTTGGCAAGCGTTTGAACGCTTTGCATAGTTGGAATGCTTGGATTCTCCTGCTGCTGACGATCACAGGCATCGTGCTCAGCATTGGGGCAATTCGTGGAGAGCTGGGAAGCATCCGCGTGACGCTCAAGCAGTTGCACATCTATCTGGGCGTCGCTTCCATTCTGCTCATTGCGCTCTATATACCTATGATTCGCAAGCATTGGCGCCAGATTCGCGCGCGCCGCAACCAACGCGCGAATCTGGTGTTCGTGCTGGCGCTGCTGGCCGGCTGGGCGGCGTCCGGGGTTATTCTGTGGCAGTTCCGCCATCTGCCGCCGGCCTGGAACAATACGGCACTCCTCCTCCATGACCTGCTTACCTGGGTCGGAGTGCCGTATGCCGTGTACCACGCCATCTCGCGCAGCCGATGGCTGAAGCGCCAGCAGCGGCTGGAGCAAGCCGCTGCTGTGAAACCGCCGGCCGCGCAGCCGGCGGCGATAGAGCCCGTGGCGGCCTCAGAGGCCACGGGCGAGCGCTCCGCAGCGCAGGCGGTCATCGCCGCGCTGAAGGAGTCACCGATCACACGCGCCTCGTTCCTGCGGATTGCCGCAGGACTCGTGATTGTGATCGCGGTCGGTCCCGCCTTTTATCGCTGGATAAAAGGCGCCTTCGATAACGGCGGCTCTGCGACCGCCGATTATGTCGCCGGGGACGGCAACAGCATGCTGCCGCCCCCGGCGCCCTTGCCTGACTCCGCCGCTGTTGTCGGCGGAGGAGCGCAGGGGAATTTCCGTATTTATACGGTGACGGAAATTCCGGCTTTTTCCTCGGATACATGGCAGTTTGCCATATCCGGTCTTGTCGATAAACCCGGTGTGTGGAACTGGGAAGAGTTTCTGAAGCTGAAACGAACCGTGCAGGTCAGTAATTTCCATTGTGTGACGGGCTGGTCGATTTATAACTGCACATGGGAAGGCATCCCGCTCAAGGAACTGTTAGCGGCGGCAGGTGTGCAGAAGAAAGCCAAATATGTGAAATTTTATTCGGGCGACAAAGTGTATACCGATGCGCTGTCCTTGGATCAGGCTGGCGGGGACGATGTGATGGTGGCTGTCCTGCTGGACGGCAAGCCCATTCCTCAAAAATTGGGAGGGCCTGTGAGGCTGATTGTACCGCAGATGTATGCTTACAAATCCGTCAAGTGGCTTCAGGGGATTGAGCTTATCGAGAAGGAGCATATGGGGTATTGGGAAGTTAGAGGCTACGATAATGATGCCTGGGTGAACAGATCGAATAATGCTTAAAGGGATGGGAATGACAAGAAGTCTAACTGACTTTCCGGGCGGTTTTTGGTATAGTTATGGCTAAGAAGCCTGCTGGGAAATGAGGAATAAAGACATGGAAATTATATCGGTTAATGTGGGAATGCCACAGACTATTGATAATCAAGGCAAAGAGCTGGTTACGGGAATTTATAAATTTCCGGTCAGCTCGTCTTTGTATGTATCGAAAACGCAATTGGATGGTGACGGGCAAGCGGATTTGACGGTGCATGGCGGCGTTGATAAGGCTCTGTGCGTTTATCCGGATGAGCATTATGCTTACTGGGAGGGAGTGCTTGGCCGCAAGCTGGAACCGGGCGCGTTCGGTGAGAATTTAACGGTCAGGGGCTTTCTGGAGACTGACGTTTGTATTGGCGACATTTATGCGATTGACGAGGTCATGGTGCAGGTCTCTCAGCCGCGTCAGCCTTGTTTTAAGGTAGGGAAGCGCCTGGACTGGGTGCAAACGCCGCTGCAAATGCAGGAAACGGGCTTTACCGGTTTTTATTTAAGGGTTTTGCAAGAAGGGTTCATCTCGAAAAAATCCCATGTGAGACTTGTCGCCAAAGACGATGCCGGTGTAACTCTGGCCTATGCGAATCAAATGAAGTATCACGATAAAAAGAATGAGGAAGGGGCTCAGCGTCTCGTTCAGACGAAAGCCTTATCCGAAAGCTGGAGACAGTCCTTCATGAAACGATTGGCGGAGCTGGGGACATGCTGACAGGCGTTATTTTGGCAGGCGGCCTCAATCGCCGCATGGGGGGAAGACCGAAGGCGCTTCTTCCTGTGCAGGATCAGCCTCTGCTATGCAGGCAGCTTGCGGAAATGTCATTGGTCTGCAAGCAGATGATTGTTGTAACGAACGAACGGGAGCCGTTTAAGCCTCTTATAGAGTCAATTCCTTCGACGATGAATGTGCAGTGGGTGTCGGACTATTATGTGCAAAAAGGTCCTCTAAGCGGTATCCATGCAGCCGCTCAAGCCGCTACCCAGGAGTTCCTGTGGATTGTCGGCTGCGATATGCCGTTTCTGTCATCGGAAGCGGCCGTTGCTATGGGGCAGCAGTGCCAAGCGGAGAATGTTGACGCGGTCATCCCTGTTTTGGATGGAAAGGTTCAGCCTCTCCATGGGGTTTACTCCCGATTAGTCGGTTCCGAAGCCGAGGTGTTGTTGAAGCAGGAAAAATATCGGTTGACGGGTCTGCTGGATCATATCGACTGGCTGCCGGCGAACAATGATTTTTTCGAAAAGCTTAATTTGCCGACCGTGTTTGCTGTGAATGTCAATACGCCGGAAGAATATTTGGATATGTTAGATAATCTTCCATAAAAACTATTTTCCATATAGTTATCTTTATAGAATCTAGGATTTTGTAATCGAATATGCCATAATGGGCATAGAGAGAAGGTGAGCCTCATGCCGAAGCTGTTGATGGATCGTTTTGGACGCATGCACGATTATTTGCGGATTTCTGTTACGGATCGCTGTAATCTCCGCTGTGTCTACTGTATGCCCGAAGAAGGAATGGAATTTGAACCGGATGACAAACTGCTTACGTTCGAGGAGATTGCGGAGGTTGTTCGTGTGCTTGCCGGTCTAGGTGTTCGTAAGCTGAGATTAACCGGCGGGGAGCCTCTTGTCCGTAAAAACCTGGAACAACTGATCGGAATGCTTTCCCGAATACCCGGGATTGAGGATATTGCGTTGACAACGAATGGGATTTATTTTGCCTCAAGAGCTGAGAAGCTGCGCGCTGCAGGATTAACCCGTGTAAATATAAGCTTGGATTCTTTAAAAGCCGACCGTTTCTCGCTTATTACCAGAGGCGGCGATATCAACCGCGTGCTGGCCAGCATTGAAGAAGCCTACCGCGTTGGAATTGCCCCGATTAAGCTGAATGTCGTTCTTATGAAGGGCATGAATGATGACGAAATTGAAGATTTTTTACAAATGACGCTGGATCGTCCGATTCAAGTTCGATTTATTGAATATATGCCGATCGGCCATCAAGATGAGGCTTGGAAAAGCCGCTATCTGCCTTTGACTACCGTACTGGATCGCTGCAAGGAGAAGGGATGGAATGCTGTAGCCTCGGATGCGGTTTACGGCAACGGACCTGCTCAAAATTATCGGATTGAAGGGGCATTAGGTTCATTCGGCCTGATCCATCCGATCAGCGACCATTTCTGCGAGACTTGCAACCGGTTAAGAATTACGGCAGACGGCAATGTGAAACCATGCTTATATTGGTCGGATGAATTCAATGTTCGCAAATATATTGGGAATGACGCTGCAATGGAAGAACTGTTTTTCCGGGCCTTGGATATCAAGCCTCAAAATCACGAGATGGCGCAAGCTTTGCTGAATGAAGCGCAGTCTCATACACCAACACTTCGCCGGATGTCGCAAATTGGCGGTTAGCTCATGGGAGGAACAGACGTTCGTGAACAGCGATACGAAGCTAAAATTTGGGCGTAAAATCATTTCGGTCGAAGAAGCCCAAAGCTTGCTTTCCGAATATGCCAAAAATACCGATATCGAATCTGTGCCGCTATCTGCGGCTTTCGGCAGGCGTCTGGCCGGGGCTGTTTATGCCGATCATCCGGTTCCTCATTTTCGCAGATCCGGCGTTGACGGCTATGCGGTGTGCTCTAAGGATATCGAGCAGGCCTCCCCGGAAAATCCTGTTGTGCTGCGCGTCATTGAGCGCATTCCTAGCGGCACGGTACCTCAGTTCACCGTTGATTCGGGCTTAGCGGCGCGCATCATGACGGGGGCTCCTGTTCCGGACGGCGCGGATTGCGTGGTCATGCTGGAAATGACCGACGCTCTTCCCTTGGAAGACGCTGGCATGAATTCATCTCAAGTAAGTATTAAGAAGCATGTTGTGGCCGGGAGTAATATAACCCCTATTGCCGGGGAAATAAGCGTTAAAGACTTATTGCTGGAGCAAGGCGTGCCGATTGGGCCTGGAGAAGCCGCGATATTAGCCACCTTCGGCTACTCCCATGTTTCTGTCTACCGCAAGCCGAAAGTAGCCATTTTCTCCACCGGCTCAGAGCTTTTAAATGTAGAGGATGCGCTTCAGCCAGGACGCATTCGCAACAGCAACAGCTACATGCTTGCCGCTCAAGTGGAAGCAGCGGGAGGGGAAGCTGTGATCATGCAGGCGCTGTCGGACAATGCGGAGGAGGTGGAGGCAGCGCTGCAGGAGGCTTTAGCCAAAGTCGACCTTGTCCTGACCTCCGGGGGTGTATCCGTAGGTGACTATGATGTTCTGGTAGATGTGTTTGGCCGGTTTACGGGCAAGCTGCTCTTCAATAAAGTGGCGATGCGGCCCGGCACCCCGACTAGTGCAGCTCTGTGGGAGAATAAGCTGCTGCTGGCTCTCTCCGGTAATCCGGGCGCATCGTTTGTCGGTTTTGAGCTGTTTGCGAAGCCGCTGATTAAAGCGATGGCGGGCTGCATGTCCCCCTATGAGGAAGCCGTTACGGCGTATTTGGATGTGGCCTACAACAAAGGGTCGGCTTACCCCCGGTATGTTAGAGGGACAAAGCGTGTGGAGAAAGGCTGTTTGCGTGTAAAGCCGTCAGGCATCGATAAATCCAGCATTATGGTTTCCATCAAAGATGCGGACTGCTTGATTCAGCTGCCTGCCGGAGGCAAGGGTTTTGCAAAGGACGAATGTGTACTTATTTATCCTATCCAATAAAATGAGGCCTGCCTGCATCAACTTCTGTTAAAGAAGCTGGCGCAGGCAGGCCTTTTACAAGGAGCAATCAGAAAGATTAGATAGCGAAAGTTGCTAAGATAATGACGAGAAGAACATAAAGGACAAGAACAACACCAACGGATCCGTATCCAGCACCGTATCCAGTTCCGCAACCAGCTGCGTATGACATAGTATCCCCTCCGGTCTGATTTATTTAAGTGGGTTGAATCACTATACATCAACATCATATGACGCAGAGATATTCGTTGACTGGACTTATGCCCCGGTGTCCTTGACGATAGAAGCCTAATTAGGCTCTATGAGGCGCAATTGAATATCAGGTATAATTGTACATGAGGTGATACATATGAATGAAATTCGCACATTGCATCAAGAGGAAATTTCGGAGAGCATGGCATTATCCCAGTTTGCTTTTCAATATAAGCTGAGTGCAGAAGAGCAAGCGGAGCGGGATCGTTTGGCTGACCCTAAGAAGATTTGGGGCTATTTTGTTCAAGAAAAGTTAGCGGCTAAACTCCATATTCATGATTTTCATACATGGGTGAATGGCCGGCGTTTTGCTATGGGAGGAATTGCGGGAGTAGCGACGTGGCCGGAATACAGACGCAATGGCATGGTCGCGAAGCTGCTTATTCAAGCTCTCAAGGTTATGAAAGAGCAAGGGCAGACGCTCTCTTTCCTGGCGCCGTTCAAATTTGAGTTTTATCGGAAATACGGCTGGGAGGCGTACATTGATTATCTGAAATATGAAATTCCTGCGGATAAGCTTCCCAAGTTTCAGGCCTCCGAAGGCAGTTCGATCATTCGTGTAACCAAGGATATGGAGCTTGTAAATCCGATCTACGAGAAATATGCGGGGCAGTTTAACGGCATGTTGGAGCGGGACGCTGAATGGTGGAACACTAAGCATTTTAAGCAAAAAGACGGTACGGTAGCCCTCTATGTCAATGCGCAAGGTGAGCGCACGGGATATGTTTTTTATCAAGTGAAGGATTCAATCGCTACGATACATGAAATGGTATTTTTGAATGAGGACGCAAGACGCGGCTTGTGGAAGTTCATAGCCGATCATGATTCGATGATCACCAAAGTTGAGATCAAAGCGCCGTCGGATGATCAGCTTCCTTACTTGGTGCATGACCCTAAGTTCAAGCAAGAGAAAATTACTTATTTTTCAGCACGTATTGTAGATGTTGAAGCTTTCCTGACGCAGTACGCGTTTGAAACGCGCAAGGAGGCAGACCCCCTCTATCTGTGTATTTCGGACCCGCACGCTGATTGGAATGACGGCGTCTATTGTCTGAACTTCACAGGCAGCGGGGAAAAAGCGCATGTCACCAAACTAGCGGAGAGAGAGCTGCCGGCAGAGGAGCTTATACTGAGATGCAGTATACAGACATTGACAGCCCTGTTCATGGGTTATCAGAAGGCCGGCTTTCTGGCTCGGATCGAGCGGCTTCAAGGTGCGCAGGAGCTTGTTTCGCGGTTGGAAGCGGCGATTGGCCGGCGGACGACTTATTTGGCGGATTTCTTTTAAAGGATGCGGTTCCCGGTCTTGTGATGGCCGGGGCCGCTTTTTTGATTTCGGGATGGAAGGCGAGTGTTCTATCAGGCGTTATGGGCGTCAGTGCGGCGCGGCTCGTTCCTATCAAACGGACAGAGAAGCCCTTATTCGATGAAAAAGCGCCTCTTAGAATATGTAACAGACACCAGCGCTGTTATTTGCTTATTTGTTGCTTGAAATCGCCCCAAATCGGCAAATATGGTTTTTGGTGTCCATTAGCAGTGAGGCGTGACGCTTTTCGCGGGTATAACGGCTGCTGTGTCCGAACGGTGATGAGAGTGCCAGCAGCAAACATAAAAAAACCCGTGATCATCACGGGTTCAGTTTATATACTTTTACGGTTTGGAAGCCAAAGGAACGCAAGGATTGCTTGGAGCCTGGAACATAGATATCAACGCGATTGCCTTTAATGGAGCTGCCTGTATCTGTTGCGTAGGCGTACATGCCGCCTTTAGGCAGGCCGTTAAAATCATAGCCTTCTATATAGAGCTTAGACCCAAGTGGAATGACCGATGGATCTACAGCCACGGTTCCGATCTTAAGGGGATTACCCATGTAATCCATCGCTCCAAAGCCACCGTTCTCAGCTGGATCTGCCGAGTAGGCTGTGGACTCAAATAATGCATAATCCGGCGCGTGGTAATTGCCGTCCTTGCTTAGAATCGCTAATTTGCTGGTTGCGTCCCAGTGAACGGGAATGTCGGCAGCAGTACTTAAGAAACGAAGAGGCACGTATACACGCCCGTTTTGGAACGCGGCATGTGTGTCCATCTCGACAGGCGTGCTGTCAATTTCGGCTTCTTTTTGACCTGAAACGAGTGTAATGGAATGTTTGTCGTTGTTCAGCGTAACTTTGATTTGGTCGCCTTCTTGTTCCCATTGTACGTCATACCCCAGCTTCTCTGTTACAAAACGGATCGGTACTTGTGTGGCATGGTTGTCATCCAGAAAAGGCTGGGCATCGGGAAATTGAACCAGGTCATCGTTGACTTGCACTTTCACGTCCATACTCGCGGCGGCATGGGCATGCGCCGTAAATGGGGAAAGAAAGCCCCCTGCCAAAACTGTGGCGGACACAGCAAGGCAAGCTAACCCTTTAGTTAACATATGCAATTGGTAATCCTCCTTCAAATGAGCCTCCGAGGTTAGTTGACGGGTTCGGGAAGAAGGTTCTCCCTAGTCTGCTCGGTGTGCCGAGCAAATATTCACCCCATGTAAATCGTCCCCCGTACCGGCACTTTGTCTGTGCGCCGGACTCGGCTTCAAATATTTTATCATTGATAGACGGCGAGGAACAACGCCCAAAATATGGATAGGAGTCCTAGCGCTTACTGGACTTAGGTCTAGGTACAAAAACAGTCGGGAGTCCGTTTTGGCAGAAAACCTTTTCGGCTACGATAGAATCATGAAGATTACGTGAAGGGCGGTTGCGGTAAATGAGCATGAACCGATCGAAAAGTTGGGCCTTAATTTTAATAGCTGTAGGCTTTCTCATCGTTATGCATAGAGTTGGCATGCATTTTCATTTCATGGGGATGCTGGTTCCCGTGGCTATGGTAGGGCTCGGTTATGTGGGGATAAGAAACGGGAAGATGATCGGTTGGGTTATTTTCGGTATTGGCGCTTTGGTCTTGATTACGAAGTTGTCGGGGCTGATCGCAATTGGTTTTGCTTTGTGGTTAATGTACTACGGCTATTGCTTGCTGAAGAAACAAAATGATTCGGCGCAATTCTAACGATAATCGATAGGAAGCTAAGGGGTGTGGCATAATGAGCGTATTCAATCGGATTGGTAAAATAGCGGAGAGCGCCTGGCAAGAAGCAGCGAGCAAGCTGGACCTGCATGAACGGGGAGGCAGCCGTTCCAATACGCCGTCTTCTGACATCGCCGAGCTGGAACAGCGCTATCAAGACGCGCTGCAGCGAACGATCGAGCTGCGCAGGCAAAGCGTCAGCGCCGAGGAAATGGCGCAGCTGCGCGCCGAGCAGGCGGAGCTGGCCATGCGCGCCGGCGATGAAGAGCTGGCGCGGCTTGCGCTGCAAGAGAAGCTGCGCGAGGAAGCAGCTTGCGAGCAGTACCGCGCGCAGTACGCGCGCAGCCAGGACGTCTGCCTGGCGATCGCAGACGAGCTTGCGGCGCTGCGTGCCGGGCGCGCGGCAGGAACCGGACAGCCGCGGAGCGGGATGTCCAAGGAAGAAGCTCGCGACGCATGGCGCGAGCTGGAAACGACCGGCCGCGAGCTCGGCCGGGAAGCGCTGCAGGGCCTCCGCGTCGCGGGGCGCCTGTCGCGCGAGACGCTGAAGGAGGCCGGCGGCAACCTCCAGCAGGAGCTGCGCAAGCTCCAGCAGGATTGGGGCCGCCAGTGCTCCAGCGAAGAGAAAGAGGCGCGCGGCAAGAAATAGCGCGCGCCCATAGGCAGGCTGCGCGGGGAATGCTTGCCGCGCAGCCTGTGGCTTATGCCTCCGCCTTTATGCGAAATCCTTGCCGGGCAAGGATTTGCATCGATTTGCGTCTTGGAGGCCGTCCATTCTTATGGTATGCTAGGAATCTATATGAACGAATTATTCGGCAGCCAGAGGAGGTGCAGCGATGGGAGAAGAAACCAAAAACAACCGCAACCGGAATACAGCTCTAGTGCTGATTGGCGCCGGTCTTTTTTTGCTTCTGGATCATACGATAGGCTTTTTCCCCATTCTTGCGATCATCCTCGTCTTGCTGGGCATCCATCGGGTCCGCTCCCGCAAAGAGCGTAAAGGCTTTGTGCTCATCGGCGTGGGGGCTGTGATTCTGTTTGGCGATCATATTACGATCGTATTCGCGATCGTGTTGATTTCGCTAGGATTCTTTTTCATACGTTCCAAGCAAGTGCATAAAGATGACACCTACATTCAGAAGCAGAAGCTGATGGATAGCGTCCGTCTGGGGCGTGAGCCTTGGATCATGCGCAATAGCTCGACGTGGTACATTATTGGAGAGACGTATATCGATCTCTCGCTCGCGATTTTGGAGCAAAAAGAAACGACGTTCATCCTGCAAGGCGTTGTAGGAGATGTTGATATTAAGGTACCCGATGATATCGGGGTTTCGGTTGCGTCTTCGGTCACTTTCGGCCAAATTCAGGTCGGCAGTGAGCGGGAGTCGGGCGTAATGAACAAATTGCACTGGCAGTCGTCCAATTATGATAGCTGCGATCACCGTGTGAAACTAGTGCTTTCTTTTATCGTAGGAGATATTAAAATCAAAGTGATGTAACGATCCTTAAGGAGGTTCAGCGCATATTGGACGGCTATAAACGAAGATTAACGAATATGATATGGCGCAGTATGGCTGAATCGATTGTTTTTAGTTTTTTTGTATTTGGCGCTATCATTTATTTTATGAATTCACGCGATTTGATCACCCCTTTTACGAGCTGGCAGGAGGGTGTGAAATTTGTTTTTATGGCGATTGTCATCATTGGCGGGATTGGCGCCGGTTACGGTTATTGGAACAGCTCGCGGATTACACGCCGGCTGGAGCCGCTCATGGAAACGATGATTTTGCTGGAAAAAGGGACGTTCGCCCGCGAAGGGTTTCAGAACGGCGAAGACGAAATCGGACGCCTGGGCGAACAGTTGGGGCGCATTATGAAACGGTGGGAAGAGCAGGTTACTTCGCTCCAGCGTTTATCTAACAATAACGCCGAGCTTGCGGAGAAGGCGAAGCTGTCGGCTGTTATTGAAGAAAGGCAGCGGTTGGCGCGGGAGCTCCATGATGCCGTAAGCCAGCAGTTGTTCGCGATCTCCATGACCGCTACGGCCGTTGGCCGGACGTTGGACAAGGACTTTGAGAAGGCCAAACGGCAAATTCATTTGATCGAGGAGATGGCCTCCGTTGCGCAATCGGAGATGAGAGCGCTGCTGCTGCATTTGAGGCCGATTCACTTGGAAGGCAAACGATTATCCGAAGGGCTTGTAGAGCTACTTAAGGAGTTGTCGGCTAAGGTGCCGATGACGATTACGTGGGATATGGACGAAGAGATTCGTTTAAATAAAGGAATCGAGGACCACTTGTTCCGTATTGTACAGGAGGCTCTCTCCAATGCTTTGCGTCATTCCAAAGCGAACAAGCTGGAGGTTAAGCTGCTGCACCGCTCTGACGGCGTCCGGCTGGCGATACGGGATGACGGTATCGGTTTTGAATTGGATGCGAAGAAGCTTACCTCTTACGGCATCGTATCCATGAAGGAGCGGGTTAACGAAATTGGCGGCTCCGTCGATATTATTACAGCGCCCGACCGGGGAACGCGCATTGAGATTCGCGTTCCAATTCTGGCTGCGGATGCTGCGGAAATCGGATAACGGTTGTGAAAATGACAGGGATACAAACAGTTTTGCTGACGAGAGGAGAAGCAGATGGACGATACCTTGATTAAGGTCTTGCTAGTCGATGATCATGAAATGGTAAGGATCGGGCTTGCCGCCGTTCTGGGAACGGAGGATGGCATTGAAGTGGTAGGCGAAGCCAGCAATGGACACGATGGGATTCGGTTGGCTCAGGAGTACCGGCCGGATGTCGTGTTGATGGATTTAGTCATGGAAGGCATGGACGGGATCGAAACGACCCGGAAACTATTGCAGCTGTATCCGGAATGTAAAGTCATTGTGTTGACTAGCTTCTTGGATGATGAGAAAATGTATCCAGTGATTGAAGCTGGGGCCTTTAGCTATTTGCTCAAAACATCGCGCGCTTCTGAAATTGCCCAAGCGATTAGAGCCGCGGCCAAAGGGCAGTCCATTCTGGAGTCGCAGGTAGCCTCTAAGATTATGAACCGTTTCAGGCAGCCTAAGGCGGCGGCGCAGCCGCATGAGGAGCTCACGGACCGGGAGATGGAGGTCCTGCGCTTGATTGCCAAAGGGAAGTCAAACCAGGAGTTGGCGGATGAATTATTTATCGGTGTGAAAACAGTGAAATTTCACGTCACGAACGTACTCGCCAAGCTTGGTGTGGAAGACCGGACGCAAGCGGCGATTTATGCCTTTAAGCATGGCTTGGCTGAGTAGCAACAAGGTACAAGGGAGCGATAAGGATGAACTTTTTAAAGCAACTGTGGAGCTGGTTCGGTTCCATTGCCATTTCTTTTATTTTAGTCGTATTTCTTGGCGTTTTCGTGTTCCAGTCAACGAAAGTAATGGGACATTCTATGGATCCGACACTGCATGACAGTCAGCGCGTTTATGTATCGAAGCTTTCTCATACGTTTAGTTATGAGCCCGATTATGGGGATATTGTGATCATTGACTCTAGAGTTGAAATGAAGCGGACGTTCAAGAACGACCTGCTCGACAGCCCGCTGCTCAGCTTATTTACCAAAGGCGATGACAAGCATGTCTGGATCAAACGTGTGATAGGGAAGCCTGGGGATCATCTGGAGATGAAAGACGATAAATTGTACCGCAACGGCCAACTGTTGGACGAGCCGTATTTGAATGAAGCGATGAGAGCGAACGGTAACAAGCAGTGGACGGTTCCCGAGGATCACGTTTTCGTGATGGGAGATAACCGGAATAACAGTATGGACAGCCGAGTTATTGGATACGTTCCGCTCGATCATGTCCTAGGGAAGAAATTATTTTAAAAAAAGCGGCCCTCTGGGTGAGCATGCAGGCGCATAAGCTCACGCAGGAGGGTCGCTTTTTGGATTGGGAAGCAGGTTCACATCAGCGTATCAAGCAGCATTCCGCTCATCGGAACCGGCAGATAGGCTTGCAGCTTTGAACGGTATTGACCGTAAGGCTTCAGGTCAGAGCGGGACATTTGGAATAGCGCCTCGGACGGCAATTGCTGGATCTCGCCAAGTTTAGCAGCCAAGGAAGCGGCGAAGCCGGTTAAGCTGCCGAGGCTTGTTCGAAAGCTACCCGATAGGCTGTTGATTTGGCCTTGCAGTTCGTCTTCGTGGAGCTCGAGGCGGCCGTCGTCCAGCTTGACGATCCCGATTTCTTTCAGCGAATAGGGCTTGGCAGCCTGCTCCAGTCCGGTAAGCAGTGAGCGGTTCATATACGAAGGCGACTCCTGCAAAGAGGTCTGAAGTTGATTATATGTATCTACAAATTCACGAATAGGCTCTAAGATGGTTTCACGATTGTTGTCAGCCGGCCTTGCCATGACCAAGGATTGAGCGGAGACTTTGGCGCTTTGCGCCGTTTGAACGAATCCGGCTACCCTTTGGGCTGCCGATTTAGCGAATTGCTGATAGGACGAGCCCTCAAAAGGCAGATTCAAAGGCACACGAACCGTAGTTGATTTGCCGCCGGCGATGCCGCGGACTCCGCTGACCCGGTAGTAATCCTTATGAGTTTGGTAGCTATTTACTGCCGTTATTGGCGGATAGGCATAGAACATATCAATCACCTCTTTTTCGCTTAAGTCTAGTATAGCATTCGCGGGTATTGGGGTAAATTGGTACTTGTCACAATGAATTAGAGCAAGGAGCTGAGTCAATTCTGCGCGGACCGACATAAGATAGCATTATTGCTTCTTGTGGAGGCGATGCCGCATGATTCGCAAACGGTTAGCTGCAAATGACGATCGGGCGATTCATCGTTTGGTTGTTGAACAGTTAGTCCCCTTTTCCAGACTGTATTCGTCAGGCACTTCGATTACATTTTCAGAAATTCGCAAGCGGCTGAACCACAACAAAACATTTGTGGCAGCTAAAGGATATAAACAGCCTTACGGCTTCATTTCGGTCTTTCGCAAATCGAACGTGCTGTTCGTCGATATGCTGGCCGTTGATGCACGTGAGCAGGGGAGAGGCACGGGAAAAGAGCTCATGAGGATGGCGGAGGAATACGGCAAAAGCGAGCGCTGTCGGACCGCAGAGCTCTTTGTGGATGACAGCAATCCCAATGCCATCGGTTTCTACTTAAGCAAAGGGTACGAAATCCAGGAGTATTTCTCCGAGTTAAGCTGCTACAAGATGAGAAAGAAGCTTACCAGGTGAAACAAGGCTGCAGATGCGTGAGTCATCCGCAGCCTCTTCTTCATTCGCTGAACATAGCGGCAACCCGGTCTAGCGGAATATTGACAGCTTGCAATTCAGCAGGGGGGGGACCGCCGAAAAACGGCACGCCGAAGAAATTTAAATGCTCGAGGGCCGGCCCTGGGCTGGACGGTTCTGTTTCCGCCACTTTCACATTTTTCGTTCTGGTTTTGGTTTTGGCTTTTACTTTGGCCTTCCTTTTGGATGTCGCTGAATTCAAATTCGGGCGAGCCTCGTCATTCAGAATGAGCGTATTATTCTCAAAACGGCTCAATACGCCGAAGAATTGTGAGCCATCGTTAAGAAAAAGAAGGACGGGCTTCCCGTACAGGCTTTGGCAGGCTTTTTCGGTGATAGGATGAATGGGCTGCATAAGGATTTGCACCTCCGTATTGGTATGTACTGTAGCCTATTCGGCAGGCTGCGCTTCGGTATAGACGAATGTCTAGTTTTTTATAAGAAATTGTTATCAGTGAAAGTTCTCAGAAAAGTTGAATAGCTTGACAATTTTAGGTATGCTAAAAGAATATTAACTAATTCTAACAAAGAAAGAATGATGCATAGATGAGTGGAGCTGTGTTTTATATTTTCGGGGCAACTGGCGACTTGGCTAAAAGAAAGCTATTTCCAGCTTTCTACAGCTTGTATCGCGAAGGGAAATTAGGAGAAAATTTTGCAGTTGTCGGTCTCGCCCGCAGACCGCGGACAAATGAACAATTTCGTGAGGATGTGAAGCATTCCATCCAAGAATTCGCCCGTTACAAAATTACGGACGAGGCGGAATGGGCGCGCTTTGCCCAGCGTTTCGAATACATGTCGCTGGACATCAATAATGTGGCCGGCTTCCATGAGCTGAACGTCTTATCCGCAAGGCTGGATGAGCAATTCCAAACGGGCGGAAACCGCTTGTTCTACCTGGCTTTGGCGCCGGAGCTGTTCGGCAATGTGTCCTACAATTTAAGCGAAGGCGGCTTGCTCCAAACCAAAGGCTGGCACCGTCTTGTCATCGAGAAGCCATTCGGCTACGATCTGCCGTCGGCTGAGCTTTTGAACGGTCAACTCCGCCAAGTGTTCGAGGAGAAAGATATTTACCGCATCGATCATTACCTCGGCAAAGAAATGGTGCAAAATATTGAGTTTGTGCGTTTCGCTAACGCCTTCTTCGAGCCGCTATGGAATAACAAATACATAGCAAATATTCAAATTACGTTAAGTGAAACGGTCGGTGTCGAAGAGCGTGGCGGTTATTACGACCACTCCGGCGCTCTGCGCGATATGGGGCAGAACCATATGCTGCAGATGCTGATGATGATGGCTATGGAGCCGCCTAGCCGCCTGCATCCGGAAGATATCCGCGATGAGAAGGTTAAGGTGCTGCGTTCCTTGCGCCTATTCGAGAACGGCGATGACGTTCGGGCGAATGTCGTTCGCGGTCAATATGCAAGCGGTTCGAGCAAAGGTAAAGCTTTAGCGGCTTACCGCGAAGAAGATTCGGTGAATCCGCAATCGACGACAGAAACGTATTTCGCTGCCCGCGTTCACGTTGATAACTTCCGCTGGGCCGGAGTGCCTTTCTACATTCGGACAGGGAAAAGGCTGCCGGTCAAAACAACAGAGGTTGTCGTTGAATTCAAGAACATTCCGAACAACGTTTATTTGGCCAAAAAGCATGTGATGGAGCCGAATCTGCTTGTATTCCGCGTAAATCCGATGGAAGGTATTTATTTGAAAATGAATGCGAAGCAGCCTGGATCTGAGGGTGTAATCGTTCCGGTTGCGATGGATTTCTGCCAAAGCTGCCAGATCGGCATTAACACGCCGGAAGCTTACGAGCGTTTGCTGTATGATGCGGCGCGCGGAGATTCTACGTATTTCACACGTTGGGATGAAGTAGCGCTTGCTTGGTCTTACGTGGACCGCATCGCTGCGGCATGGAATGAGAAGGCGGATGATCTTAAGCAGTATCCAGCCGGCTCTTGGGGACCAGAAGAGGCGACGAAGCTGCTTACGGACGACGGCTTCAAGTGGTGGCCGATCAACGGCCAAAACGAAGGCGAAGTCGATTGGGAAACCATCCAGAAAACAACGGTCTTGACTTAAGCATATGAGCATATCGTCCAATAGGCGGCTGACGCCTATTGGATTTTTTGTGGTATAATAGAACTTACGGAGTAAATCCTTACTATTATACTTGAGGTGCGTACATGTCGCGAAGAGCTTTTATAAGATGGCTGCTTGCAATCGGGGCTGCATTGGTTGGTTTAAGCGCTTTTTTTAGTCAAATGGTGAAGAAAAAGTTTATGGCGGAGGATCAGCCTGCTTTGTCTTCCGAGAACCCTGAGCCCACGCAAGCTGCAGCGCAGCCTTCGGCCGAACCGCTGCCGACAGGTCCGCTGATGTCCTATTTTATACTTAGCGATCTTCATATCACTGGCGGAGATCCGCTGACCGGTAAGAAACTGCGTCAGGCGCTTGATGATATTACGCATTTCGACGGCCCTGTTGATGCCATTATGTTAACAGGCGATTTGACGGATTCGGGAACGGAACGAGATTATAAGGAGCTGCGTACCATTGTAAATGAGTATAAACTTCCGCCTGTTCATGCGAACATGGGAAATCACGACTATTACACGATCTGGATCAATAAAGCGAACAACTGGGATCAAGCGGCCGTGCCGAACGGCAAAAGCGATGAGGTCAGCCGGGAACAGTTCAAGAAGTTTTTCGGCTACAAGACGCTCTATAATGATTTTACGACAAAAGGTCATTCCATTCTGCTGCTTTCCCAAGAAGCCTACGTGCAGGAGAGGCCGGAGGTCGGTGAGGGAGCATGGTATTCCGATGAGCAGTTGGCTTGGTTCAAAGAGCGCGTCAAAGCGCTGTATCAGCCGGGTAGACCGCTGTTCGTCATGACGCATCAACCGCTGCCGCCAAGCGGAACGGATGGGGGAACTCACCAATTAATCCGCGCGATCCAGTTCCGCGAGACACTGAAGCCATATAAGAATGTGTTCGTCTTCTGCGGACACCGCCATCAAGATTTCCAGAATGGGACTCCGCATTATGTGCAGGAAACATTCCATTATTTCCATAATGCCTCGGTCGGCAGAACGCTGAACCGTGCTTACCAGCAGGAAGCCAAGAATAAAGCTCAGGGTATCTATGTGCAAGTATTTGCCGATAAGGTTGTCGTTCGCGGCAGGGAGTTCAGCAACCGAACGTTCCTTGAGGAAGCGAATTGGAGTATCGATTTGCAGAAAGCCCAAGCTTAATCAATAAGCAGCAACCAGCTCCACCCATGTAAAAGAAGAAGGGAATTAAACCAACAGATGACTACGCAACTCACTAAGCTTCTCGAAACGGAAGTCGCTAAGCGACGCACGTTCGCGATTATTTCTCACCCGGATGCGGGTAAAACAACTTTGACCGAAAAGCTGCTCTTATTCGGAGGCGCCATTCGCCTAGCCGGAACGGTCAAAGGACGCAAAGCGAGCAAACACGCAACGTCCGACTGGATGGAAATTGAAAAGCAGCGCGGAATCTCCGTAACGTCCAGTGTGATGCAGTTTGACTACGAAGGGCACCGAGTTAACATTTTGGATACGCCCGGTCACCAAGACTTCAGTGAGGATACGTACCGGACACTCACTGCCGCCGATAGCGCGGTGATGTTGATTGACGTAGCCAAAGGGGTCGAAACACAGACCAAGAAGCTATTCCAGGTTTGCCGGATGCGCGGCATTCCGATCTTCACGTTTATTAACAAATTGGACCGCGAGGGCCGCGATCCGTTCGAGCTTCTAGAAGAGCTGGAGGAAGTGCTCGGCATCCGTTCTTATCCGATGAACTGGCCGATTGGCTCAGGCAAGCAATTCTGCGGCGTATATGATCGCGGCAAGTCGCAGCTGGAGCTGTACAACGGAGAAGATCACAAAGACATTGAAGTGCGCAAAGTAGATGGGGTGGAGGATCCTCTGGTCCGCCAGATTGCCGGCGAATTTTTGCATCAGCAGCTATGCAATGATATTGAACTGCTAGATGTAGCGGGAGATCCGTTCGATATGGAGAAGGTGCTAAAAGGCGAGCTTACACCTGTGTTTTTCGGCAGTGCCGTGAACAATTTCGGTGTGCAGACGTTCTTGGAGAACTTCCTTCAGCTTGCGCCGAAACCGGAGCCGCGCAACAGCACGGCAGGCGTAATCGAGCCTACGAAGGAGAAATTCTCGGGCTACGTTTTCAAAATTCAGGCGAATATGAACCCGGCTCACCGCGACCGTGTGGCATTTCTTCGTATCGTGTCCGGAAAATTCGAGCGCGGCATGGCCGTTAAGCATGTCCGTATGGGCAAAGACATCAAGCTGGCACAGCCGCAGCAGTTCTTAGCGCAGGACCGCGATATCGTGGAACAAGCGTTTCCCGGCGATATCATCGGCTTGTTCGACCCGGGCATATTCCGTATCGGAGATTCCTTGAGCGAAGGGGAAGAGATCGTTTTTGACGAGCTCCCAACGTTCTCGCCTGAGCTGTTCAGTAAGGTTTCGATCAAAAATGCGCTGAAGCAAAAGCAGTTCCTCAAAGGAATCGATCAATTGACGGAAGAAGGCATGATCCAAGTGTTTACGACGATCGGCTTCGAAGATATGATTCTGGGCGTCGTCGGCCAACTGCAGTTCGAGGTGCTTGAGCACAGGATGAGATCGGAATATGGCGTAGACATTCAACTGCAGCGCCAGAACTATCAGTTCGCGCGTTGGATTATCGACGAGAAGATCGATCCGGGTAAATTCCGTATCAATTCACAGCTTGTGAAGGATAAGAAAGGGAATTATGTCGGTTTGTTTGAAAGTGAATATGCGCTGAGATCTTCCATGGAGAAGAATCCGAATGCGCAGTTTTTAACAAGTGCTCCATAATACTGTAATGTGTAGAAGAGACTGTATGCCAGAGTAAAATCCGGCATGCGGTCTCTTCTTTATTGGTCGTTTATCCATGGTTGCCGATGGACAGTTTGCTTCATACAATAAGTACGGGTTATGAATTGAGGGCACGCAAGCAGCCTTAAGGATGTGAACGAGAGACGTGCATCTAGTCATTGTAGCTCCTGAACAAACTCCAGTACCGCCGCTGCGGGGTGGTTCCGTTGAAATATGCATTTATGCCATTGCCCGGCAGCTGGCTAAACAGCATCAAGTGACCATCATTTCAAGAGGGCACCGTGCTTACAAAAGCGTAACGAAGCAGGGTTCGCTCAAAATCGTAAGGGTTCGGGGAGGCAGCTCCAAGCAATACTTGAAGGCAGTGCTAAAGGTGATAAAAGGCTTAAAATTCGACTGGATTCAAGTAGACAACAGACCCTACTACGCTGCAGCCATCAAACGTCATTTTCCCCATAGCCCAGTTTCTCTTTTCTTACATTCGTTAACGTTCGTGAAACCGCCTTATACTTCGACTTCAACATGCTCGGCACGGTTGCAGAAGGTGGATTGGATCATAGCGAACAGCTCTTCGCTGAAGCATGAGCTGATCCGGTTATATCCCAAGTGCAGAGATCAGCTTCATCCTATTTACCTCGGGACGGATATCAAGCGATTTAAGCCGAGATCGGCAGCTGCGAAACAACGGTTGAGGAAAAAATACCGGATCAGCCGTGGTTTTCAGGTTCTTTTTGCCGGCAGACTCATTAAACGGAAAGGCCTTATGCAGCTGATTAAAGCCGTTCATTTGGCTAGAAAAAAGGTGCCTGGCTTGAAGCTTTTGATTGCTGGAGGAGAGCAAGGAAAAGGGTATAAAGCAGCGTTGATAAGGAAAGCCCGCAGGCTTGCAGTACCGACGAAGTTTCTGGGAAATATCCCCCATCGCAAGATCCACGAGGCGTACGGCCTGGCCGATTGCTTCGTATGTCCTTCTCAGAAGCATGAAGCTTTTGGATTGGTGAACGTGGAAGCAATGGCTTCCGGGCTTCCTGTCATCGCTTCGGCAATTGGGGGGATTAAAGAGATTATTCGGCCTGGGGTTAACGGGATATTGATCAGGGAGTTTAGAAGCCCCCGTGCTTTCGCAGGAGGAATTGCAGCCGTAGCCAGGCGTAGAAAATGGGCAGCCCGATTAGCGAAGCAAGCGCGCAGCGTTGCCGTCAGACAGTTCAGTTGGCAGGCCACAGCGCGATCATTGTCCGGCTTCTATAGACTAAAGCAGGAGGGAAAGCATGAGAAGGATCCTAAAGAAACGGACTAAAATCAGATATTCCCGTTATGTCATGAGCAAAATTAGCAAAACCAAAGCGGTAGAGGCTAATGCTTCTCTAAAGGAGTATGTGCCAACGACGAAATGGATGACGTCTGAGACGCTGAAGCAAATGCTGAATCAGCATAAAATGGTGTACATCAAGCCCAATGTCGGCAGTTTCGGTAACGGTGTGATCCGTGTGGAAATGTCGGAAGGCGGGGGAGAAATTATGCCCTTCTCCTATCAATTGGGCGTCAATTTGAAACGGTTCAAAACGTTTGACGACATGTATGCCTCAATTATTAAGAAAACAGGAAATAAACAGTACTTGGTCCAAAAAGGAATTCATCTGCTGAAATATCGAGGGAACCGCTTCGACTTGCGGATTATGGTGCAGCAATCGCCCCATCGGGCTTGGGAAACAACAGGCGTGATCGGAAGAGTGGCACATCCTAGCAAGATCGTGACGAATTTTCATAATGGGGGAACTTTGAAGCCTGTGGATACGCTGCTGCACAGTTATTTGTCTGCCGGAGAGCGGGATCGGTATATCCAAAAGCTGCATGTACTCGGGACGCGCGTGGCTAAAGCGATTCATGCCAAATATCGGGGCGTTAAGGAAATCGGGGTGGATGTCGCCCTGGACAAAGAGCTTCATCCATGGATTCTTGAAGTCAATACGAGTCCGGATCCTTATATTTTCCGCAGACTGCAGGATAAGCGTATCTTCTCGAAAATACGGAGATACAGCAGAGCAAACAGCCGGTTATGATATCATAACCGGCCTGTTGTCGTACCTATGAAAGCTTCGCTCAATTTCGTAAACGGAAACCGGCGGACTTAAGAGATAGCCTTGAATCGTCGTACAGGTGGTTTCCCGCAGGATTTCAAGCTGGCTCAACTCTTCTACGCCTTCCGCAACCACTTGCACGTTAAGGGCGTGACCAAGGTGAATAATCGCGTTGGTGATCGCCAAATCATCTTTATTGCTATGTATATTTTTCACGAAAGAACGGTCTATTTTTAAACAGTGGATAGGAAAATGCTTCAAATAATTCAAGGAGGAGTAGCCGATTCCGAAATCGTCGATCGAGATGGAAATGCCTTTATTGCAAAGTTTTTCCAATACAGCCACGGTATTATCCATGTTTTGCATGATGGAGCTCTCTGTAATTTCGAATTCCAGATACGCGGGATCGATGCCGGTCTGTTCAATGATTTGGATGGCTTTATCCGAAAATGCTTCATCCTGAAACTGGCAGGGCGAGATGTTGACGGCAACCTGATAGTCTAAAATACCGGCTTCGAGCCATCTCACTTTCTGGAGGCAAGCCTCGCGGAGCACCCATTCGCCGAGCGGCAGAATCAAACCGCTTTCTTCCGCAAGCGGAATGAACTCGTTCGGGGGAATCATGCCGAGCTTCGGATGGTTCCATCGTACTAAAGCTTCCAGGCAGATGATTTTGCCGGTAGAAAGTTCAAGACGCGGCTGATAGTACAAGATGAGCTGATTTTCTAAAATAGCTTTGCGCAGCTCGGTTTCCATCTCTATGGAGCGAGCAGGAAGTGAGCTAAGCATGGAATGGTAAGTGACGAGCTTATTTTTGCCGGTATGTTTGGCGGCTTGAAGGGCTTGATCGGCTTGCTTCAACGCCTGTTCAACGGTAGCGGGCGACAATGCGACAGCGCTCATGCCCATACTGACGTTAATATAACATTCGTGCTCCTGGATCATAAACGGCCGGTGAAAGAGCTGCTCAATCTGCTGTAAGATTTGAGACAACTGTTCCTGATGGACGGCGTGCAGGACCAGCACGAATTCATCATCCCCTGATTGAACGAGAAGCGAGCAATTAGGTACCGACTGCAAGCGGGAGGCGACCTCCGACAGCAGGCAATCACCGGCTTCGTAGCCGATTGAGAAATTGATTTGTTGAAAACGGTCAATATCCAGAATAAGAACCGTTTGAATTTGGGCGTTGCGCACAGCTCGGCTGTGACTTCGAACGGCTTTATTGATTAATACTTGAAGGTGACTTCGAGTCGCTTTTTTCGTGCTCCGCAGAGCACCGATCGTTCTCGATGAGGCCAAGTGAAAAAGGCGCCGGGCTACGTTCATTGCGATCACTCATTCCCACATCATAGTTGTCCATGTACCCTTAATCATAAAACGAAAGGCAAGGGATAGACAATATTATAAATTAGGACATTTTACAGAAATTAGTCGTTTTTTGCGGGATTCTTTGACTGAAAATCGACGTCTTTGTCGAAATGGGCCCCATATATTTTTTGTCCGCAGCGTATTGACAGAATCGGTCTTTGAATGAGAAAATGTACGCGTGTACATCATGGATTTTATGAACGGAAATGGAGGCTTTTACATGGTGACTAGAAAAGAGGTTGCTGAATTAGCCGGAGTATCCGAAGCGACTGTTTCCCGTGTATTTAATGGGCTTGGACCCATGAAGCCTGCTACCAAAACGCGCGTGCTGGAAGCGGCGAGCCGGCTGAATTACCATCCGAACGCCATCGCCCAAAGCTTTGCCCGAAGACGGAGCGGAAATCTAGGCGTCGTGCTTCCTTATATGCCTAAGGTGCATCTTTTTTCAGCGTATTATTTCGCGGAAATATTAAGCGGCATCGGCGAGCAGGTAAGGGAGCAAGGGTACGACATGCTGCTATCGCTGTTGAAACCGGACGAAAGCCTGGATTACGCAAGGCTCTACCGGTCTCAGAAAGTGGATGCTTGTGTCATTCTCGGCGCAAGAGATAACCCGCAGCAGCGGGAATCGCTGCGGCAGCTGCAGGAGCAAGGGCACCCGTTCTGCTTGGTGAATCAGCACTTTGAGGGTTTGGCCTTTCATGAGGTGGATGCCGATCACGTAGATGGCAGCTACCAGGCAGTTCGCCATTTGCAGGATGAGGGCTATCGGAAGATTGCTTTCTTGAACGGCTCGCCGGAGTATTCCAATTCCGGTGACAGACTTCAAGGCTATCTGAGTGCGATGCGCGATGCCGGGTTGGAGGTCCCTTCCGAGCTGCTGCTGGAAGGCAACTATAGCCGCAAAAGCGGCTACGAAGCGGCAGATCGGCTCTGGGCGCAGCGTGAGCAGGTAGAAGCGGTATTCGCCGCCAATGATCGCATGGCGATTGGCCTTATGCAAGGACTCCGCGAAAAAGGCTGGGTGGCCGGGAGGGACTTCGCTGTTGTCGGCTGCGATGATTCCGATGCCGCCAAACTGAGCGACCCGCCGTTAAGCAGCATTAATGTGCCTTTCTATGAGATGGGGAAAGAAGCGGCACGAGGTGTGCTGACACGCGTTATACAGGGGGAAAGCGCACAGCCTTCCAATGTGAAGCTGCAGACCACTTTGGTTATTCGGCAATCGTCCCAAAGCAGCACGTCTTCGCAGGTGAGTAATGACCGGGTATAAAGATCGATTATACGCTTAAGGAGGCTTTCAAATGATGAAATCATTCAATGTCGGTATGGTCGGCTACAAATTTATGGGCAAGGCGCACAGTCATGCTTATAAAGATTTACATATGTTTTTCCCGCAGACGGCGGTGCCGAAAATGAAGCTCATCTGCGGGCGCGATGAAAACGGTGTCAAAACAGCCGCCGAGCAGTTCGGCTGGGAAGGATATGTGACGGACTGGCGCGAGCTGGTCACGCATCCTGATATCGACATCGTCGATATTAATGCGCCCAGCGACGCGCACAAGGAAATCGCGCTTGCTGCGGCAAAAGCAGGCAAGCATCTGTTTTGCGAGAAGCCGCTGGCGCTGACCCTTGCGGATGCAAGGGAGATGCTGGAGGCGGCTGAAGCAGCCGGGGTGAAGCACATGGTGGGCTTCAACTATCGTTTTGCTCCTGCGGTGCAGCTCGCGAAGAAGCTGGTCGAGAGCGGCCGCCTCGGCCAGATTTATCACTTCCGCGCCTGGTTCCTGCAGGACTGGATCGTAGATCCGACGTTCCCGCTGGTATGGCGCTTGCAGAAGGAGATTGCCGGCTCCGGATCGCATGGCGACTTGGGCGCGCATCTGATCGATCTGGCGCATTTCCTGGTCGGCGATATGACGGAAGTCATCGGCATGAGCGAGACGTTCGTGAAGGAGCGTCCGCTGCCGGACTCGATGACAGGGCTGAGCGCCAAAGGCAGCAAGGATGCGCCGCATGGACCGGTCACCGTCGATGATGCGACGCTGTTTATGGCGCGTTTCGCAAACGGCGCGCTGGGGAGCTTCGAGGCGACGCGTTTTGCACCGGGCCACCGGTGTACGAACTCTTTTGAAATTAATGGCAGTAAAGGCAGCGTGAAGTTTGATTTTGAGCGCTTGAACGAGCTGCAGGTTTATTTTACAAGTGATGATGAGGATGTTCAGGGCTTCCGCCGTGTTCTGGCGACAGATGCGTCCCATGCGTACATGGATGCTTGGTGGCCTGCCGGACATACCATCGGATATGAGCATACGTTCGTACACGAGGTTGTTGAGCTGATGAACGCTCTTGCGGAGGATCGTCAACCTCTTCCGAATTTCGTGGACGGTGTGAAGTGTCAAGAGGTGCTGGAAGCCGTGGATCAATCCATTGCGCAGCGCCGTTGGGTGAAAATCAGTGAGGTTTAAGGTTGTATCCTACAAGGGGAGAGGGGCTCTTACTTAATGAGTAAACAAGCATTGATTGTTTGGGGCGGCTGGGATGGTCATCAACCGGAAGAAGTGGCAGGCATTTTCGCCGGGTTATTGCGCGAGGAAGGGTATGGCGTGGAGGTATCCGATACGCTGGACAGTTTTAAAGATGCGGAGCGCTTGAAGGGGATCGATCTTATTGTTCCGGTATGGACGATGGGGAAAATCGAGAAAGAGCAGTTGACTCCGCTGCTTGAAGCGGTCAAAGAGGGCGGAACCGGGATAGCCGGCTGCCACGGCGGAATGGCGGATTCTTTCCGGAATGAAGTCGAATATCAGTACATGGTCGGCGGTCAATGGGTCGCTCATCCGGGGAATGACGGCGTTACCTACACGGTGCGCATTAAGGATCGTGAGCATTCTTTGACGGAGGGTGTAGAAGATTTTGTCGTTGTCTCAGAAAAATATTACATGCACGTTGATCCCGTTATTCAGGTTCATGCCGTCACCGATTTCGGCGACGTGGAGATGCCGGTCGTTTGGACCAAAACTTATGGCGCAGGCAAGGTATATTACAACTCGCTTGGCCATCAAGCGAACATCGTACGGATGCCGGAAACACTTGAGCTTATGCGGCGCGGTCTGCTGTGGGCAACACGCTAACGAAGAGGGGGAAGCGGGAAGATGAGTAAGATGAGAGTTGGCATTATTGGTTGCGGAAATATTAGCGCCGTTTATATGAAAAATATTCCAAGCTTTGCACATTTGGAGCTGATTGCCTGCGCGGATATTGACTTGGACCGAGCGAAGGCAAGGGCGGAGGAGTATGGGATTCCTCACGCGTATACGGTTCAGGAGCTATTGAACGATGGGAATATTGACATTGTCATCAATCTGACGATTCCGGCGGCACATGCCGAAGTCTGTCTTCAGGTTTTGGAAGCAGGCAAGCACGTGTATGTGGAGAAGCCGCTCGCTGTAACCCGCGAAGAGGGCTTGCGCATTCTGGAAGCGGCGCGCCGCAAGGGATTGCTGGTCGGCAGCGCGCCTGATACCTTCCTCGGCGGAGGCATTCAAACGTGCGCGAAGCTGATCAATGACGGGTGGATCGGCACGCCGATTGCCGCAACGGCATTCATGATGAGCAAAGGCCATGAGCATTGGCACCCGGATCCTGAGTTTTACTATGCCAAAGGCGGCGGCCCGATGTTCGATATGGGACCTTACTACCTGACGGCGTTGGTAGCTTTGCTTGGACCTATTCGACGCGTAACAGGCTCGACTGGGGTTAGTTTCCCTGAGCGGACGATTAAGAGCGAGAAAAAACGCGGACAGAAGATCGCGGTCGAAACGCCGACGCATATTGCGGGCGTGCTTGATTTCCATAGCGGCGCCATTGCTACGCTGGTCACGAGCTTTGACATTATGGGCGGCACGCAGCTGCCGAATATTGAAATTTACGGCAGCCACGGCTCCCTGCGCGTCCCGGATCCGAACACTTTCGGCGGTCAGGTGATGATCCGTAAAAATGGTTCGGACTGGGAACCGATTCCTCTGTCCCATGGCTACAAAGAGAACCATCGCGGTTTGGGCGTTGCGGCCATGGCTCAAGCGCTGATCAGCGGCGAAAGCACTGCGCATCGGGCGAACGGCGAGCTGGCCTACCATGTGCTTGAGGCAATGCATGGCTTCCACGATGCGTCGGCCGAAGGCAAGCATTACGTGATGCAGAGCAGCTGCGAAAAGCCAGCTCCGCTGCTGCCTGATTCCGTGCTATAATAATCATAATTGCATCCTCCTCTTTGTGTAGAGGGGGATTTTATTTGTTTGGAACAGATAGGAGGATGTCGGCAATGCAAAAAATAGCGGTCGTAACCGATTTTGACGGAACGTTGATGGAGCATGACGTAGGGGATGAAGTGATGTTCGCCTTGGATGTGTTGTCTCAGCCTCAAGTGGTGGAGGCCTCGCGGCTTTTTGAAGCGAAAAAGGCAGGCTCTCTGGCCTGGATTAATGCCGCTTATCCGCTGCTGGAGGGCCGGCAGGAGCAGGTAGACCGGGTGCTTGAGCATGTGAGTTTACGGGATGGGGCACAGCGCTTTATCGATTTCTGTGAGCAAAAAGAAGTGCCGGTTACGGTACTCAGCGACGGTATGCAATACTATATTGAGCGGGTTTTAAGCCGGGATCAAGTGAAGGTAAGTGAAGTGATTGCGAATCCGATTAATTATTTGCCGGACGGACAGTTTCAGTTCGGCGTACAAAATTCGAATGAGGCGTGTAAATGGTGCGGCTGCTGCAAAGCAAGCGTAGTGAAGCAGCTACAAGAGGAAGGTTGGCTGGTCATTTACATCGGAGATGGCAGCAGCGATTACTATGGATCCGGATTTGCCGATTGGATCTTCGCCAGAGCAAGTCTTGCCGGGTATTTGACGGAGGAAGGGACGCCTTTTTACCCGTTTGAAACTTTCCACGATATTGTGAACGTGCTGAGTCCAAACTGGGAGGGCTATACCAATGGCACGGCAGACCGGCGTTTAAGCGGAAGATTTCCCACTGCTTGTACGTTTCCTGAAGCTTAAATACCGGCTAAGGGATTGCGTGCAGCAGCCCCCTAGCCGACTGTGATTCCATAAGGTTAAGGCAAATGCCCTTTTAGAGTTTCAACAAGCTCATTTTGAATATTGGCTTCGCTATGCTGCCATATGATTTCGAAAAGTACGCCTAACCCCGGCAGTACCCGCTCTTCGCCGCCGATGGAATCCTCAATAATTTCTTGAAGCTCATCATTGGATTTATTTTGGACTCTCTGGACGATGGCCTGTCTTAATGTAATATTCATTCGTTCGTGGACCTCGCTTCCCTTTCTTTATCGATACTAATATGCGCAAGTTGATGCCGGTTCATCCTTCGCATTTCACCCCCTTTTCCTTGCATAGCGAGCCTGTTGGCCGCAAGTATGGTATAATTTTTTAATACCTTGGGAAACTGGAGGAAACGTCAACCTATGAGAAAACAATTCGCCATTATCGGAATGGGAAGATTCGGGTCCAGCATTGCCAGAACGTTGTCACAATTAGATTTTGAGGTTATGGCTATCGATTCCCGTGAAGAGACGGTTCAAGAAATTTCAGCCATTGTTACGCACGCGGTACAAGCGGATTCAACGGATGAGGAAGCGCTCAGAGCGCTCGGAATTCGTAATTTTGACGTTGTCGTTGTAGCGATCGGGGAGGATATTCAAGCCAGTATTTTGACTACTTTAATTCTTAAAGAAATGGGCATTCCTACCGTCGTTGTGAAAGCTGTGAACGATCTTCATGGCAAAGTGCTTAAGAAAATCGGCGCTGATAAGGTCGTTTACCCGGAAAGAGATATGGGGCAGCGCGTGGCGCATCATTTGATTTCCTCTAATATTGTTGATTATATAGAGCTGTCTGCGGATTACAGTATCGTGGAAATTCAAACTTCACGCCAAATGGTGGGCAAGAGCCTCAGAGAGCTTGATATTCGGGCCAAATACGGCTGCAATGTCATAGCGATTAAGCAAAATGATAAATTGATTATCCCGCCGAGCGCGGAAGAAATGCTCCGGTCCGACGATATTTTGGTTGTGGTCGGTAAAAATTCGAATCTTCAAACGTTTGAAGTGACTTTTGCAGAGTAGGTAGAAAAATGACACATACGGAAATCATGTCTGTTCAAAATGCCCGCGTGAAAGAATGGGCGCAGCTTTTGGAACGTAAGGGTAGAGATAAGCAGGGGAAATATATTATTGAGGGACATCATCTCGTGGAGGAAGCGCTGCGTGCCGGAGCTTCGGTCGAAACGGTTATTTATAGCGTGGAAAAAGGCGTACCGGCCGGTCTTGCAGACCTTGCCGCGCCGGGCGCGGTGGAATGGGTCGGCGTCAGCCAGGCGGTTCTGGCGAAATGCACGGATACGCAAACGCCGCAAGGCGTGCTGGCTATCGTGGCTCGACCGCAGCTTGGCATGGACGAGCTGCTCGCGGGCGAGCACGATCTTGTCGTGGTGCTGGACGGCGTTCAGGACCCCGGCAACCTCGGCACCATCATCCGCAGCGCGGATGCCGTAGGTGCCAAAGCGGTTGTGCTCGGCCGCGGCACGGTCGATCTGTACAATCCCAAGACGATCCGCTCGACGATGGGATCGATGTATCATCTGCCGATTGTGGAGGCAGATTTGGGGCTGCTGCTGCCGCGCGCGCGGGAGCGCGGCGTGCGGCTGGTGACCACGAGCCTGCAGGCGCAGCGCTCGTGCTACGACACGGACCTGCGGCAGCCGACGTGGCTGATTCTCGGCAACGAGGGCCGGGGCGTGTCGCCGGAAGTTGCTGCGCAGTCGGATGTGCAGGTGATCATTCCGATGCAGGGCAAGGCGGAGTCGCTGAACGTTGCGATGGCGGCGACGGTGCTGCTGTTTGAGGCTTCGCGGCAGCGGTTGATTTAATAAAACACTGTTCACCAACACAACAAAGAATTAAAGTAAATAAGATTGCGAAGAATATTATCTATTAAGAGATGTATTGTGCTCCGAGCCTTCCTGTAAAATCATGTCTGGTGAAGAGACTATATTACAATTATAGACAGACCATATTCAATCCCTTCAAGGACTGAAATTTTTTCAGCTCATCGCTGAAAATTTCTAGTCCTTTTTGTTTTATCCATAAAAGCTTATGGTGGAAAAATGGAACTTATAAAAGGTACCGGGTATAAAAAGGTTGCTGACAGATATAATTGATAATAGTCACTTGTTGGCAGTTTGTTGGCAGTTTGTTCTTGCAGTTCGTTGGCAGTTTGTATAGAATGGAGGTATAAGAGGTGAAATATATGCAGTTTACCGCAGAGGATAAGAGAGTATTTGTTGAGATTATCCAAGAGACATCCCATGATCACTCCAAAGCCCAAGCCCTATTTAAAGTCTTCTACAACATCGCCATGAAATTCAATTCTCTATCCGTTGAGTTGGCAGAAGAAGTAACAAACCTTATGAAACTCGAAAAGAACGCCGAAGCATTAGACATGCTTTCGAGAAGCCTACAAGAAGTAGGAGTAACAATTTTGTCTATTGCGGAAGAGGAAGAGAGCACACAGTCTTTTTCCACAGGTCAGTTAGCTAAAATCTTTGGTGTTAGTATTTCTACGATTAACAACTGGATTGATGCAAAACGATTCGTTGGTTTTAGTCGTGAGAGAAAAAACAAGCAAGCTCGTATCAAAGAATCTACCGTATGGATTTCTCCTACAGGCGAACATATGACTGTCGGTGAAGTTCACAAGCTTTACGAAGAAAATCAAAAACGGTTACTAAAGAAACCAGAAGATGAAGGTCGGATCGGTCATCTTCGTTATCTGGTTGAAACGATTAATTTCTTCGAAAAACGCTACCAGGGTGCGTTTGAAGAAGTTGTTTTAGCAAAGGGGGATCCAAAAATGGCAGATGACTTTATTTGGTCAAGAGAAGGAACAGAGTGGCGATCTTTACTTCGAGAAATTGAATCAATTTGATTGGTAATCCCGCTTCAAATTTAGAGCTACTAGAGAAAACGTTCAAAGACACCGCCATCCAAAGAGTAGAACATATAGATAGCACTGGAAAGAAAAGCTCGGCATACGCCCAACGAGCTACTTTAACGTTTATTAATGGCTCTAAATTGTACATAACTGAACAACTTCGTAGTGGAAAAATCACAGCGTTCCAATACGATTGGATACATGGCGATGGAAAAACGATCCTTGCCAAATACCACGCAGAAACTCATAATGAGGAAGATTACCAGACAGAAACAGAGCCGTACCATGCTCACCCGCCTGAATACGCAAAACTGACGAATAAAACAAGGTTTCCCAATCATGCATACAACGACTTATTCGCAATCGTTGAGGGCATTTTCTTGTTCCATCTTCTTCCTAACAAACCCAAAGTTTAACGAAAAAAAGAAAGATGAGTCTAACAGTCTCATCTCTTTTTTGTTTGAAAAGATAGTTGTTTTCTTCTTGTGTTATGGAGCCCGAATAACCCCTTGACTTGGAGTTAACTCCAAAGAGTAAACTACAGTCGAAGGAAACATTATTCAGCGAAAGTGAGGAACAATCGAATGGAATATGTGAAACTTGGCAATACGGGCTTGGATATATCTCGAATTTGTCTCGGTTGTATGAGCTTTGGTGTCGCAGAGCGGTGGGTTCATCCCTGGGTACTTGATGAAGAGCGAAGCCGCCCTATTATCAAACAAGCTTTGGAGCTTGGCATTAATTTTTTCGATACGGCGAATGTGTATGCAGACGGAACAAGTGAGGAAATTGTCGGACGAGCGCTGAAGGATTATGCTAATCGTGATGAAATTGTCCTCGCGACAAAAGTTCATTTCCGTATGCATCAAGGTCCGAACGGCGCCGGTCTTTCCCGGAAGGCCATCATGTGTGAAATTGATAAAAGTCTTAAGCGATTGGGAACAGACTATGTAGACCTTTACCAAATTCATCGCTGGGATTACAATACGCCTATTGAAGAAACGATGGAAGCGTTGCATGATGTTGTGAAGGCTGGGAAGGCAAGATACATCGGCGCCTCTGCCATGTACGCGTGGCAGTTCCTAAAGGCACTGCATACAGCTGAAAAAAACGGGTGGACCCGATTTGTATCCATGCAGAATCACTTGAACCTCATCTATCGTGAAGAAGAGAGGGAGATGCTGCCGCTTTGCAAGGCGGAAAAAATCGGTGTGATCCCGTATAGCCCGCTTGCATCAGGAAGATTGACGCGCGATTGGTCGGAATCGACGCATCGTTCCGAAACGGATCAAGTACAGAAGTCCAAATACGATGCGACTGCCAATACGGACCGAATGATTGTGGAGCGCGTTGCAGCCATAGCGGAAAAACGCGACGTCCCCCGCGCTCAAATCGCGCTTGCTTGGCTGCTGCAGAAAGAACAGGTAACGGCTCCCATTATCGGTGCTACGAAAATATCCAATCTCGATGATGCGGCAGCGGCTCTTTCGATTACGTTAACATCCGAGGAAATTGCATCGCTGGAAGAGCCGTATGTTCCCCACGCGGTAATCGGCGCAGTGTAATAATCTGAAATTGGAGTTGAATCTGGATGTTGATAGCAGAAGTAAGTGAGAAATTTGATTTGTCGCAGGATACGCTCCGCTATTATGAACGAATCGGCCTTATTCCACGGGTGAACCGTAATAAAAGCGGAATTAGGGATTATACGGAAGAAGACTGCAGGTGGGTTGAATTCATAAAATGCATGCGGGGCGTAGGTCTTCCAATTGAAATTTTGATTGAGTATGTCGGGCTGTTTCAGCAGGGTGATGGAACCATGGAGGCTAGAAAAGAACTGCTAAACGAGCAGCGCAAGCAGCTCAACGTCAGAATGGAAGAGATGAAGAAAGTGTTGGAACGGTTAGATGATAAAATTGTCAGATATGAACAGACTATCGTTAAAAAAGAAAAAACATTGCGTAAAATGGTTGTAAACGCTCATTCTTCTATTGACAAATAAATGTACTTCGCAGTACAAAGGATCTGAACCTCCCAAAGCTCTCGTTTAATATGGAGAGCTTTTTTGTGTTTAAGCATGGAAATTTGTAAGTTCTAGGAGGAAGTTATGGAAACTTTATACCGAAACGAAGTGCTCATTGTTGAGGACGATGACAATATTAGACGTTTTGTAGCAATTAATTTAAACAGAGCAGGATTTAAAGTCACGGAAGCTGCTTTCGGAGAAGAGGCTTTGAAGAGCCTCGCCATAAATCGGCCCGATGTTGTCGTGCTGGACATTATGCTGCCCGATATGGATGGGTTTGATTTTTGCAAGAAGCTAAGAGAAATTGATTCGGACATCGTCATCGTTTTTCTGACTGCACGTACGCAAGATTTGGATAAAATTCGAGGGCTTGAGCTTGGTGCTGACGATTACATTGTAAAGCCTTTTAATCCGTTAGAGCTCGTAGCGAGAATCAGAACGGTATTGCGCCGTACCCAGAAAGTGGCGGAACCACCAAGAAAAATACTTCAATCCGGCTCGATCCGCCTAGATTTGGATGCGAAGCTGCTGTTTAAACATGACTGTGTCATTGAAGTAACACCAAAGGAATATCAAATGGTCAAAACCTTTATGGATAACCCTGACAAAGCCCTATCCAGAAATGAGCTCTTGAACCTTGTTTGGGGTGAAGATTTCATGGGTGATACCAAAACCGTAGATGTTCATGTCCGAAAACTAAGGGAAAAAATCGAAGATGACTGCTCCAAGCCGAAGCTGATCGAAACGGTGTGGGGATTGGGGTACCGCTGGAGACAGGAGGTTTGAAGGGGTGAGTATTCAAAAAAGAGTAGTAGGAAGTTATTTCGTTATTATTCTAATTACGGTTGCCATCCTGGAATGTTTGCTGATTGCTTTGGTGAACTTCTATTACTTCCACAATGTTGAGCGCATCCTGATGAATCAAGCAGAGCTGTCTGCTTCTTTTTACCATCAATATTTCGCTGACGAAGATTTAGAGAGGCAATCGGAACGGCTGTTGAGTGGATTTTCTCATAATTCCGCCGCGCAAGTCCAAATTATAAGTTCAACCGGACAACTTCTTCAAGACTCAACCGGACTTCCAGCAGGTGAGAATATGCTCGAATACCAGGATGTGCAAGAGGCGTGCAGCGGAACGCCCGGGACGTGGAGAGGCAATAACCCGTCAACCAAGGAAGCTGTACTAGCCGTATCTTACCCGCTGCAAGCCAAGGATCGTACAGTGGGGGCTGTCAGGTTTGTGACCTCATTAACGGAAACGGTGAAGACGGTTAATCAAGTTTCTGCGATCTTTATTGCAGTCGGGCTTCTCGTTATTTGCATTGTAGCCATTCCCGGTATCTTTCTATCAAGAACGATCACAAGTTCAATCACGGAGCTTGAGCTGGCTGCACACAAAATGGCGGAAGGGGACTTTTCCATAAAAGCTAATAAACGTTACCGCGACGAGCTTGGAGCGCTAGCAGATACATTCAATTCAATGGCGGCCAGGATACGGCAAAATGAACAGATAAAAAATGATTTTATATCATCGGTCTCTCATGAGCTTCGCACGCCGTTAACGTCTATTAAAGGCTGGGTTGTAACCTTGCATTCGAGCGAGGGGGACGACAAGGCCATGCTGAAAGACGGACTTGAAATTATCGATACGGAAACGGACAGGTTAACCCGGATGGTCGATGAGCTGCTTGATTTTGCTAAATTGGATAACGGACGAATTGCCCTATCCTTTGCGCCGGTCCAGATTCAACAATTGCTTGGGCATATCGGAAAACAGCTTGCTCCCAGAGCAGCACGGCAGAGCATTTCGTTGGACGTAGAGATTGACGATACGCTCCCTATCATTCAAGCCGACGAAAATCGGCTGAAACAGGTGTTAATTAATCTGATTGACAACTCACTCAAATTCACGGGGCCAAATGGCAGCATTAAAATGTACGCTTATACGAATCAGCAGCAAATCATCATTGCCGTGGAGGATACGGGTTCGGGTATCGCGGAACAGGACTTAGCGAATGTATTTCAAAAGTTCTACAAAGGTAACATCCATGGAACCGGAAGCGGTTTGGGATTATCCATATCCGAACAAATTATTAAATTGCACCACGGACAATTAAAAATGACCAGTCAGCTAGGAAAAGGAACGAGAGTTGAGATTTATCTTCCGAAATAAAGGGGATTAATTTTTACTTTTTCATAACCTTTTATTTTCCCTAAAAATATAAAATGGAACAGTACAATGATTTTCAAGGAGCAGAGAAGCGAATGTTCAGTAAATGGATTTGTACAGGGCTCATAGTCATCTCATTATTGTGGATTAGCGGGTGTGGCATGCCGTCAACGCCCATGGATTTAATAAAAACTCCTTCCTCCGAAGTGAATATACAAAAGGATAATTTTAGTGCGGTACTCCGAAATGTATTGCCTAAAGGCGCACGGCTGTTAGCACCGGAAGGCGGGAATACGGGCAGCGGCATTTTGTTCGGGGATGTGGATGGAGACGGCATCGATGAGGCGATGGTTGTCTATGAGGAGAATGTCACTAAGGACAAGATGCTTAAAGCGGCCTTGCTGAAGCAGCATAACGAAGAATGGCGGATCATTTGGGATGCAAAAGGATTTGGTTATGGTTTGGATTACGCCGGATTGTCGGATGTTACGAATGACGGTCGACCCGATATCATTCTCGGATGGTCCTTGGGCGCGGGAGAAAACGGATTGGATATTTATGAATGGAATAACGATACATTACAGCTATGGACCAAGAAAGGGTATCAAGGACAACTTGATTTGGATAAAATCGTCAAGAAAATGTGACATACAAGGAAACGGTTAATATGGAGGGTTTCATGATTTGAACCGTAATTTAAGAGGCCGTCCGGATTTTCTGCTTCTGTTTTTAACTATACTGCTGGTCGGCTTTGGTCTGGTCATGATTTTTAGCGCTAGTTCGCCCAAGGCTGTCTTTACCCATGATAACAGCTGGCATTATGTGCTAAAACAGGGCATATTTGCTGGTATCGGACTATTTTTAATGCTCATTTTTATGAATATCCCCTATTCCATTTGGAAAAAAGCTGGCCCAGGCATGATTCTTTTCTCGTTTTTGCTGCTTGTTTTAGTTTTACTCGTAGGTACGAACATTAACGGAGCGAAACGATGGTTTGTGCTGGGCGGGCTTAACATACAACCGGCTGAATTCACGAAATTATCCATTATTGTGTATTTATCCACTTTGATCAGCAAAAAAGGCGATGAAATCCGGTCGTTTAAAAAAGGATTGCTTCCTTTGTTAATCATGGTCGGTTTGATAATTTCTCTGATCATGATGCAGCCTGATTTCGGCACCGTGCTCATTTTGGCTTTTATTGCAGGCACGATCATTATGATCGGCGGCGTTGACTTGCGCCATTTGTTTATGCTGGGTCTTGGGCTTGTACCGATGTTTATTTATCTTGCGATAAGTCAAAGTTACCGACTCAAGCGGATTCATTCTTTTCTAAATCCATTCGATAATCAGTCCGATTCAGGATACCAGCTCATTCAGTCTCTATATGCTTTAGGACATGGGGGCCTAACGGGGACAGGACTTGGGCGAAGCATTCAGAAGCTTTTTTATTTGCCGGAAGCGCATACGGACTTTATTTTTGCCGTTATCGGAGAGGAATTAGGGATTGTCGGCACTACGCTGTTTTTCATCGTTTTTTTTCTGTTTTTCTGGCGGGGATTTATGGCGGCTATTCAAAGCAATGATCCATTTGGCATGATGCTGGGAATGGGATTGATATCGATGATCGGTATTCAATTCCTGTTGAACCTAGGGGCTGCAACCGGCAGCTTGCCTGTCACTGGGGTACCGCTTCCTTTTATCAGTTATGGCGGATCGTCCTTGGTTCTATGCATGGCAAGCACTGGAATTTTATTGGGTATATCAAGGGATAATAATCGTAGGCGAAAAGAAGAGCTCCTCCATTCACAATGATCCCCCAAACTTATGGCATTAGACGGAGGGAATGAAATGAATTTCAAGATGAGTGCATATAACGAAGACACAATCCGTCTTCTTACATTGTCTTTAACAAGAGAACATAGTCAACAGTTTCATTCAGTTTTTATAGGTTTGCATGCAGCAGACCAAGCGCTCTTTTTTCTGGGACTTGATGAAAGGAACCGCCAGAAAGTGCTTGAGTACTTACAGCCGCATGAGTTTGCCGGATTGTTTCAGGAATTGGGAATGGAAGAACGAAGGCTTATTGTGACAGGTCTTGAAGCAGACTATGTTTCGGAATTGCTCAATTCCATGCAATCGAAAGAAGCTGCGGCTTTCTTAACAGGCATCTCGGAGCGAAAAGCGAAATCGCTTCTTGACATTATGGAGCCTAGAGCGAGGAATAAAGTGGAACTGCTCATGAAGTACCCGGCTAGTGCGGTGGGCGCGATGATCAACACGGGTTTTTGTGCGGTTCATTTAATAGATACCGTAGCAGAAGTACTGGAGCGTTTACGTCAATCCAAGGAAGAGAATCATTTCTATTATCTTTTTGTTACGGACTATGACCTTCATTTGATTGGCAGCGTGTCGATGCATGATCTTTTGCGTGCTCCTTTGGACACGGAGATGAGCATGCTGATGAACAGAAAATTGTTCTCCATCAATGATTATGCTGCACAGACTGAGGCTGCGGAGATGATGAAAAAATACAACCTCCATGTGCTGCCTGTTACGGATGAGCGAGGGGTCATGATTGGCTTCATTACGGTGGATGAGGTTCTCGAGTTGTTGGAAGAGAGAATGGGGCAGCATTTTCATCATATAGCCGGGCTCAAAAGAGGGGTCATTCTATCCTCCGATACGTTTAGATCCGTTAGCCAACGATTGCCTTGGCTCATCGGACTAACGGCAGCGGGCTTTGTTATGGCGAGGCTCATGTCCCCCTTTATTGCATCGCTGGAGCAGTTTGCGCTGTTAGCTCTTTTCATTCCTGTCATTCTCGGTATGTCCGGGAATAGCGGCATTCAGTCCTTATCTATTGTAATTAGAAAAATGACAAAGAGTCCATTGAAGAGCAAGGACAGATGGCATTTGCTTGCAAAGGAAGCGGGTGTGGGAGTTATGACGGGAATCGTGTGCGGACTTGTCGCCTCCGTATTCGCCGTCTTCTTGTTTGATTCGGTGCCGTTGTTTGGCGTGATCGTCGGCATGGCCTTGTCCATCTCTATTTTATTCGGAACGATAACTGGAGCGGCTCTGCCATTAATCGTGGAACGGCTCAAAGTTGATCCTGCCGTTGCCTCCGGACCTGTGGTCACAACAATAAACGATATATTGGCACTTTTTGTTTATTACGGAGTTGCGGCCCTTCTTATTCCGTTAGCATCATCCTAACCGAAGGAGTACATCTGCATGATTCAGCTCGAAGAATTGAAAAGTAAACTCATGGATTCCGATGACAATTCCTTGATCACCTATGTTGAATTGTTCAGACCTTTTGACCTGGCGAACGGCGTTGAAAAACTCGAAAAAGCGGATCAATTCAAATTGATGGAGAGAGTGCCTCCGAAATTATCCGCTGAGATTTTGGAGTATTTGGACCCTATCGTGCAGTACCGAATTTTAAATCATTTTGAAGAGAGCAAATCTTCGCAAGTGTTAAATATGATGTCAAGCGATGTAGTGGCGGATATGATGCTCGCGATACACCGTTATCAAGCGGAAAAACTCTTAAACCACCTCCCTGAAAACTATCGAAAAAAGATTCAAACGCTGATGACCTTCCCCGAAGACACCGCGGGCAGCTTAGCAACGGTCGATTATATTGCTGCCCGCAGCTGGTGGACAATCGAACAAACGCTGACGCATATCCGTAAAATCGGACATAAAGCAGAGATCACTTCCTACGTTTATGTGACGGGTCATAAAGGGGAGCTTCTGGGCGTTGTCTCTTTGAAGGAACTCATTCTGGCGGAACCCATGACCGAAATAGCGGAAATTGTAACGAAAGATGTCATTTATGTGCCTGCCTCCATGGAACAAGAAGCTGCAGCCGAATTGCTATCGCGTTACGATTTGGTCGCTCTTCCCGTGATTGATGAGCAAAACCGCTTAGTTGGCGTCATCACAGTCGACGATTTAATTGATGTTATCCATGAAGAAGCGACGGAGGATATTCAAAAGCTGGGCGGCAGCCAGCCATTAACAGATACGTACTTCAAATCTTCCGTTTTTCAGCTGTATAGAAAAAGAATCGTTTGGCTGTTGGTTTTATTTATCGCCGAAGCCTATACCGGTACTGTTCTGAGACATTACGAGGAAACGCTGTCTGAGGTTATTGCGCTGGCCTTCTTCATTCCGCTGCTCATCGGTACGGGTGGGAATACGGGGACGCAAACGGTGTCTACGCTTGTACGGGCGCTGGCGGTCGGAGAAGTGCAATTCCGTGACATTCTTAAAGTGATCAGGAAGGAAGTCACGACAGGTCTCATGACGGGGGCTTCCATTTCACTCATTGCTTGCGCCCGGGCTTGGTTCCTTGGGGTTGAGTGGAACATTGGACTTGTTGTGGGCATTACGTCTTTGACGATCGTTCTCTGGGCATCCTTTGTCGCAGCCGTTCTCCCCTTGATTTTGCATAAATTAAAAGCCGATCCTGCCGTCATCTCCGGCCCATTTATCACCACATTAGTGGATGGTACGGGTCTTATCATATATTTCACAATTGCCAAAATCATACTACATTTATAGAAGGAGAACTAGCATGGATTTTCTTCAAACCGTTATTTTTGCCATTATCCAAGGCATTACAGAACTGTTTCCCGTAAGCAGCGTAGCGCATGGTGTTTTAACTCCTTACGTCTTTCATTGGAACCTGGATCCGCAATTTCTCAAGGAGCATTTCTTGCCCTATGTTGTCATGCTGCATTTGGGAACAGCTATCGCACTGCTTCTGTTTTTCAGTCGCGATTGGGTCAATATGCTGCGTTCCTTATTCTCAGGCGGGCGGTCACAGTCCAGAAAAATTCTTTTGCTTGTTATAGCGGGAACCGTGCCGGCGGCAATCATTGGCGTACTTTTGGAAAAGTCATTAAGGCATCTGTTCAGCAGTGTGACCAGTGCCGCTATTTTTCTTATTGTTAATGGTATCCTTCTGTATGTTGGAGAAAAGGCTTCCGGGAAGGGAACCAAAGAAGTTGAAGATCTTAAAATAGGACAAGCTTTTGTTATCGGTTTGTTTCAATCGTTAGCTCTAGTTCCGGGCTTTTCAAGATCCGGGTCGAGTATGATTGCCGGTTTTTGGATGGGACTGAGGCACGAAGCCGCTGCGCGTTTTTCGATGCTTTTGGCCACGCCGGTTATCGTGGGAGCAAGTATTTTGGAAGTTCCGAAACTGAAGCACGGTATGGAGGGACTATTAGGCATGTCCTTGATTGGCGGAGTGTTGTCGGGCATATTTGCTTTACTTGCCGTCTGGGCCCTAATGAAATGGTTTAAGAAACATGAGTTTCAAGCTATGAGGCCTTTTGCCTACTATTGTTGGATCGTTGGTGCAATCATTCTTTTATCCCTATATGCCTTTTGATATTATGAAGATCGTCTCGATGTGGCTGAAAGCCTAGTCGGGATTTTTTTATTTTGGAGTTCGATCATATGGCAAAAGGGATGTTTTTAAACCATTTGTAAACTAAAACCTCTCATTCTATGATACAGTAAGTATGTTGCAGCGACTTCGGATGCTTTTGGACGGGAAGTGACTTTTAATGATGCTGAATCGTATGAAGGATCGATGCCACACGGTTTTGAACAAATATTTATCGGGAGAGTCTATCGATTACCGGCAGGTCATAGCGCTGTTTCTTCCGATACTTATCGATCAGGCTTTTCTTGTCGGTTTAAGCTTGGTGAACACGGCCATGATCAGTTCGTCGGGAGTGGCGGCGATCTCCGCAGTCAGTATGGTGGATTCGCTCAATCTGTTCCTGATTAACGTCTTTGTCGCTTTGGCGACCGGGGGCACGGTGGTGGTGGCACAGTACAAGGGAAGCGGAAATGACAAGATGGTATCCAAGGCAGCGGCAACCTCGCTTACGGCCGTGACTTTGGCTGCATTGGCGCTCAGCCTGGTTGTCCTCTTGTTTTATCATCCGATCCTGAAATTTCTCTTCGGAACGGCCGAGCCGGAGGTATTCTCTCACGCCGGCACCTACTTGGTCGGAAGCGGGCTATCTTATCTTGGGATTGCGTTTAAGGAGGCCGTCAGCGGGGCGCTGAGAGGCATTGGCAAGACTAGAGTGACATTAGGGTTGTCCTTGGTCATGAACCTCTCCTACGTACTGCTGAACATCTTATTCGTCCACTTCCTGAAGATGGGTGTCATGGGGCTGAGCGTGTCTGTGAATATTTCACGTTATTTGGCTGCGGCTTGCGCCTTGTTCTATCTTCTTCGGTTGGATACCAGCCTGCGAATCCAGCTTAAGGATTTGCTGGACTGGAACATGGCGATGTTCAAGAAAATTATGTTCATCGGGCTGCCGTTTGCCTCGGAGCAGCTATTTTTTAACGGGGGCAAAATGCTAACCCAAATCTACATCGTTAGTTTAGGCACTTATGCTATAGCAACTAACGCTATTAGTTCCGTGTTCGCGATGTTCTTGCAAATCCCTGCCCTCGCCCTGTCTACAGCGCTTGTCACGGTCGTAGGGCAATGTATAGGGAGACGTAATATTCAGGATGCCCGCAAGTTTACGAAATCGTTTCTGTGGCTGGCATCGGGCTCTCTGGTGGTGACGGGGCTTATTTTGCTCCCGTTCTTTAAGCCGCTGGTCAGTATGTTCCGCCCGCCGGCCGAAATCATGGATGAGCTGTATCTCATCATGGTGGTCAACCTGCTGGCCCAAATCCCGCTATGGCCGGTCAGCTTTCTGCTGCCGGGCGCTCTGCGGGCAGCGGGGGATTCCCGGTTCACCTCCATCGCTTCCATGCTGACCATGTGGCTGTTCCGGGTCGTGCTCGGCTATGTGTTTGGCATCACGCTAAACTACGGGGTGCTCGGGGTGTGGGCAGCCATGCAATTGGAGTGGGGCGTGCGAGGTGCCATCTTCCTGTGGCGCTATCGCGGGGACCGGTGGTACAAGCACCGCCTGATAGATCCCGCAAGCGGAAAATAAACGTGGAATAAAACAAGCGTCTTTGATCCGGCGAACCGGAACGAAGACGCTTGTTTGTATTTCAATTCGATCATTGCGGTTTATTAAATAACGCCTTGTGCGATCATGGCATCCGCCACTTTTTTGAAGCCTGCAATATTGGCGCCCACAACCAGATTGCCTGGGTGACCGTATTCTTCAGCCGCTTGGACGGCGCTTCTGTAAATATTTTTCATAATCGCATGAAGCTTGTCGTCCACTTCATGGAACTGCCAGGAATATCTCATGCTGTTTTGTGACATTTCCAGCGCTGATACGGCAACACCGCCAGCATTCGCAGCTTTGGCCGGCCCAAAGAGCACGCCTGCTTGCAGGAACACATCAATCGCTTCCAAAGTAGATGGCATATTCGCGCCTTCGCCAACTGCTTGTACGCCGTTGCTGACAAGGATTCTAGCGGATTCTTCATCAATTTCATTTTGTGTTGCGCTTGGAAGAGCAATGTCGCATGGGATGGACCAGATGCCGTTACAGCCCTCATGATAAGTTGCCGTCGGATGCTCTTTGACATACTCGCTGATTCTCTTTCTTTCAACTTCCTTCAACCGTCTGACGGTATCCAGACAGATTCCTTTTTTATCATATATGTAGCCATTGGAGTCGCTGCAAGCAACGACTGTGGCGCCTAATTGCGTTGCTTTTTGCATGGAGTAGATAGCCACGTTGCCTGAGCCGGAAACGACTACCGTGCTGCCGTCGAAGCTAAGACCTTTGGATTGCAGCATTTCGTTTACAAAGTAAACACACCCGTATCCTGTCGCTTCAGTACGCGCTAAGCTACCGCCGTAGATGATCCCTTTGCCTGTCAGTACGCCTGCCTCGTAAGCACCGCGAATTCTCTTATATTGACCGAACATATAGCCGATTTCACGGGCGCCTACGCCAATATCGCCTGCGGGAACGTCGGTGTCTTGACCAATATATTTGTAAAGCTCTGTCATGAAGCTTTGGGTAAAACGCATGATTTCATTATCGGACTTGCCTTTAGGATCGAAATCGGAGCCGCCTTTTCCGCCGCCGATCGGCTGGCCGGTAAGGGAGTTTTTGAAGGTTTGTTCAAAGCCAAGGAATTTAATAATGCTGGCGTTAACGGAGGGATGGAAGCGCAAGCCGCCTTTGTAAGGTCCGATTGCACCGTTAAATTGAACGCGGAAACCACGATTTACTTGTGTAACCCCTTGGTCGTCTACCCACGGCACGCGGAAAGTGATCAAACGCTCCGGCTCCACGATACGCTCAAGAATACCGTGTTTCATGTACTTTGGATGCTTGGACAGGATGGGAATCAGAGACTCCAGTATTTCCTTCACAGCTTGATGGAACTCATTCTCAAAAGGATTTCGTTTGACTACAGTTTCATATACGTTGTGTACATATTCTCTTGCAACTGTCTCATTGTCTACTTGAACTATCACAGTCTCATCCGCCTTCTCAATCTAATATAGTAAAATAGTTAATATTATAGTTTTACATGATCCGAAGCCATTGAGCAATCAAAATTTACATGTCATGTAAGCTTACTTGGATAGGTTAAACAAGCGTTCATTGGGTAAGATGTAAAATGACATGCCTTAAGAGGACTGTCCAAATGTTTTCGTGCATATTTACAAAATTCAGCGCACAAGTAGACAAAGACATGACAACAAGATGACGCTAGGCTACGGTTGAAAATAGAAGGGGGCTGTCCCGGAAGTAGAATACTTCGGAACAGCCCCTTGTGCGCTTTGCCGTGTCTCATCGCTTAGGCTTGAGAAAACGGCAGGGCGCTATTTGAGCAAATTGACCTAAAATTAGGCATTTTTAGTATTGACACGCAAGTTGGACTTTCTATTTAATAGAATTATACCAATTAGAATTGAGGCAAAATCTATGAACCGTAAAGCAACGTTGTGGACATTAATTTTATCGCAGCTCGTGTACATCTTGTTCGTTCTCTTGTGGCTGTTTATCGCAGGCATGTCCGTGATGATGTTCGACTCCCCGGATTCCACTGGCAAAGTAACGACATGGCTTATTTTCCTGGCCATCGTGCTTTATCCGGCAGGCTTGCTGACTGCGCTCATCGCAGGCTGGGTGATGTTCTCCCGCAGGAGACATAAGGCTGCGCTCATCTGGAACTGCATCCCGCTATTATGGGTATTGCCTCTGGGTGGATTCTTTCTATTCGTAAATCTAACCTAATGGCGTAATGATGATTTTGGTTTTCAGTTCCAACCTTTAGCGACGGCGGGTTTCTTTCTGTTCAAAAATCGGTAGAGAAACCCCCTCTCCTTTTTCCGTTTGAGAGTGAGTTTAATCCCTTCAATGAGCAGCATTGATCTCAGTTCGTCGCGACGATTCAGCGTGTGCAATCGCTTGATAAATTGCTTGTCCATGTCGAACATCCCTCCCATTCATCTACTTCCATTATAAATGGGCTTTATCCATTTGGTTGTCACTTTATAGAGGGATGTTTTCACTTGTTTTGTCGAAAATGGAACACGCGGGTCGCGATTTCCTCGAAGTCCCTATAGGCAGACAGAGCACTGTGCAGTATGATCTAACGTAGGGTGATTATACATGTTCATTGCTCCTATGCTTCTGCATGACGCCAAAGATAATAGACCTTATAATAGTAAACATCTTGTGGCAGAAATTAAATTAGATGGTCTTAGATGTATTCTTTCAAATATGGATAAGCTATATGTATATACGAAAGACAAATTGCTGGTTACTCATAAATTTCCGGAGTTGTTCCAGTGTCCGCTGCCTGAAGGAACGATTTTAGACGGTGAATTGGTTATTTTGGACGATCAAGGGAAGCCGGATTTTGAAGCGATGTCAGCCAGATTTTTATCGCCGACAGACAAGACGCCTGTTATATTTTATGCATTTGATATTTTAAAATACAAGGGAATTGATGTCACCGGATTATCCTTGCTTAAACGTAAGGAACTGTTGGATCAAGCTTTTATTGAAAATGCCAATTATAAAAAAGTGCAGGTGTATGAAGGCAAAGCCGTTGATTATTTTGAGCAAATCCGCCAGCGCGGGCTTGAAGGCATCGTCCTGAAATCGAAGAAAGAGACTTTCAAGTACGAAGTCAATAAACGTTCCAAACAGTGGCAGAAGGTGATCAACTGGACGTATGCGGATGTGTACATTTCGGGCTACCGGAAAAATAATTTTGCTTTACTAGCCTCGATTGATTCGGCGGACGGATCGAAAATCCCCGTTGGCGTGATTGAAACAGGCGTAACGTCTATGCATCAAATGGCGTTGGATGGTGTCAAACAGCGCTTGGTTTTCAAAGAAGACAACCATTTTGCTTATATGGAACCGCGGCTGATGGCCAAAATTAAAACGCGAAACTGGACGAAAAGCGGAAGACTCCGTTCGCCGGTTTTTATGGATTTCGTCAGGCAGATATGAAAAAAAGACTGGATCACCATGGAGGAAGTGGTGACTCAGTCTTTTTGCCTTTTAACGTCGGAAATTGGTGCTGCCGCTTAGCTGCTGTTCGGCGATTTGAACCAGTCGTCTCGTAATGTGTCCGCCGATTGCTCCGGTATCACGAGTAGCCATGTAACCGTAATAACCGTCCTGAGGAATCTGAATACCTAGTTCCTGAGCGACTTCGTATTTCATTTGCTCAAGAGCTGATCTTGCTTGTTGTACGACTAAGGAATTGCTGCTTCTACTGCTAGACATTTGATTCACTCCTTTATTTGGTGTATGAGTATTTTGTGGAAGTTCTGGTTTTTTATGCATACGTATTGGAAATTTTTTTCCGGTAGCAGTCTCAATACCGGAACCGAAAGGGTCCGCACCTGCAGCAGTATAAACAGTTGCAAGTCGCTGAAGGGGACGTTCGGCATCTCTGGATTGTATCCGCTTTCATTTGCATTCCATAAGGGTTGGAAAAATTTGAGCCATGTTTTCAGCATGTTCACGTGTTACAATCGGTTAGAACCTTCACAGGATCAAAAAACTCAGAAGGCCGAAGCCTCTTTGGAGGCACGGGGGACCCACTCTTTGGGGTGAAGCCGCATGAAGCGGCCGGGTGATTACTCTTTGACCCGAATCCGACAGCTAACCTCGCAGGCCGCAAAAAGGAGAGATTTATTCAATGAAACGTTACAAAAAGCTAGTGGTTACCGGCGCTATCGGACTGAGCGTCCTTATGGGCACAAGTGCTGCCATGGCCGCATCGGCAACATATACAGTGTCAGGCAATGATACTATGTGGTTAATCTCTAAGAAGTATGGCGTGAGCCTCACATCGCTAATTCAAGCAAATCCTCAGGTTACCAATCCAAACGTGATCTGGTCAGGGATGAAGCTGAACATTCCTGGCACTAACGGCGGTTACCAAGCGCCTGCACCGTCCGCGCCATCTCAGACGGCGCCATCGCAATCGGCCTACGCCAGCCAAGTCGTTACTTTAGTTAACCAGGAACGGGCAAAAGCAGGGCTTAAAGCGCTGACGAGCGATAGCGCGCTGACAGCCATGGCGTTGGACAAGGCGAAAGATATGTACAATAACGGCTACTTCGATCATACGTCGCCGACTTACGGCTCTCCTTTTGATATGATGAGCTCTTATGGCATCCGTTATTCCTATGCCGGCGAGAATATTGCCAAAGGTCAACCTACGCCTCAAGCCGTTATGGACGCGTGGATGAACAGCTCAGGTCACCGTCAAAATATTCTTAGCCCGAACTACACCAAGATCGGTGTTGCCTATTATAACGGCGAATGGGTACAAGAGTTTATCAGCAACTAATTTGATTCATTTGCAGCCCTTAGACTTCCCGGATGGGAACGCTAAGGGCTTTATTTATGTTGTTTCCACTTCGCGATACCCCACATCAGCAGCGGCAGGCTGATTATATGAAGAGGGAACATGATAGGGATTCCAATTTTTTGTGGGAAAAACACCGAACTATCGATGAAATCCCGCGGAATCAAGGCAAGCAGCACCGATACCGGCGCGACGAACAACAGCATTCGCCGCCATTTATGAAGGCCGAACACTTGAGCGGTTCCATACGTACAGACGAACAAGTAGAGCGAGACTTTCGTGAAAACGCTGATGATCCAAATGGCGATAACAAAGGAGTCCAAGTTTTGGAAAAAGTCGAAAAAGGAAATATAACGAACCAAATTGAAATAGGGATAGGTTTGGCCTGAAGCAGAGAGGTGTCCGAAGATGGAAACGATCAGGAAGGTCGAAACGCTGGTTAACAAACCCGCTGAGGCTACGCCGAATAAAGCTGGCTTCACCCCGGTTTTGGGCTTCGCAACGAAGCCCATGACGACGAGAAGTAGGATGCAATCCCCAAGAAACGTTGCGGTCGGCAGCGCTCCTTTCAAGATCGTTAAAGCGCCGGAGTCCACGTAAATGGGGAGGATGTTGTGGATATGGATATTTTTTAGGCTGAGCAAAAGCGGAATCGCAATGCCAAGCAAGGTGAAAGGCCCTAAGATCTCACAGCATCTGGCAATCGCCTCTATGCCTAAGAAGGTCACATAAACGGCAACAAGGAGCATGCCCAGGATCGGGATAAGGATAGGTGTTTTCGGCAAAATTGTCGCGGCAATGAGCTCCGAATATTGCCTAAGTATGATCGCAAGCACGCTGTACCATATGAGTAAATAAACAAAAATGACCAGATACCCAACGTATCGGCCAAACAAGCTTCTGCAAAAATCAATCAGCGTTTGCCTAGGGTAAAGCAAGCTTAAGCGTGAGCAAACAAACGCGATGAATACGCCTATCCCGGTTGCGCAAGCGGTCGAGAGCCAAGCGTCCTGCTTCGCTGCCAGGATGGCTGGATTAATGGTTAGCAAAAGGGTCATGCCGAGCTGCATCGTCAGTATCATCCAGAATAGTTGTTTTCCGCCGATCCGCATGTTTACCAAAGCTCCTTTAATGATCTAAGAGATTACCCAGCGGCTTGAGAATAACATTCACCAATTGTGTCGGGCCCGGCAAGCCAGGATTCAAAACTAAGGAGACGGCCAGAATCCAACATAGGGCCAAAATAGACAGATAAGCCGCACGCTCCTTGTTCGATACTGTTTTCAACCGGAACCACTGAAATAGCGTGATGAGCAGGCATGCCGCCATGTATACCGGAATATCCTTGGGTGTCATTTTCGTCTATTCCTCTTTCTTTCTGGTCTCCTCTTCCGCTTTCGAGGATTTGATGCTGGACAACCCGGGACGCAGCATCTTGGCGTCAGAATGTACAGTCACCTCAACGCTCGGGAAAATATCGTTCCAGTTCTCCTGCATGTTTCTCCATTCTTGCGGGTAGGCGCGGTGAAATTCTCCTGCGAAATCCAGAATATCCGCCTTCAAGACATGCTGCACCATGCGTAAAGCATCTCCAGCCCGCTGCTCAATGTCATCATTCATGGCTGATTCTACGGCTTCAACGGCTTTGGAATCGGAGATGAGATCCAGCCCGGTCGTATTTTGCAGCGCATCGTCTTCCGTATGAATCCAGACATTCATCTTCAGCTTGCCGTTCTCGATCAGCGGTTTCAGCTTCGTTTCGCTCTTCAGCAGCCGAAGGGAGACATTTCCGCTGGTGCCGGCGGGCGTCACGGTGACGACCGCTGTTTTAATTTCATTTCTTAGCCAGAGAAGCCCCCGCGAGGTTGGATCATCGATGCTGCCGACCATTTTATCATCTTTAAACACAGCCGTTTTATTAACGAAGCTTTCGGTTTTATCGCGATTATTAGCGGAATCCGGCTGCAAGACTTCAATAAAAGGCAGCGCGGCGGCGCCGGATTGATTCATCAGCATTTGGGCCAGGTCCGTCAATGTGACACTAAGAATAATTTTACTCTTGCCAATCTCCCTCATGATCTCTGAGGAGTTGCGCTCTATCCTTGTGTTCATTTCGAGGATTTGCCGCGCGCTTCCTTTGCAAACATACATAAATGCCCGTTCCCTCGGCTGAGGCGCTCTCAACAAATAATCGATATCCTCTCGAATGCCTCTCCGGGCGACAGCTTCTCCGAAAATAATAATTTCCGTGTGTCCCCAGAAAATTTTGCGGGGCATCTTCTCTTGGAGCTTGGATACCGCGTCAGCAATATTGACGCCAATCGCGGATTTGACGAGGGAGGTTTGAAGGCTTCCCCCCTTGTTGCTGCTTTCTAATCCCCCTCCTCCGCCGCCGGGCCCACGCGGAATGAAAATCTGCAGTGTCAATTCGATCGACTTATCGTCATATTTATCAATGGCCGCGCCTGTGATGAGCGCCAAATCGTTGACTTCCGTCCGGTCCCAGCAGCCTGTCAAAAGCATAGGGAGGAGACTGGAAGCTAAAGCCAGCTTGATCATAGCTTTCATCCGGGCTGCCCCTTCCTGAGAGCAGCAACCATTAGAAGCACAGCCGGAATGCCGAGCTGCGTGATCAGAGCCAAAAAAGGGATCGTGGTGCCTAAAGCGTGCATCAGCTCCTCGAAGTTTGGGGATACCCAAAAGCTGAACAGAGAGATGAGAAAGCCTACCGGGATGATGAGAGGCCGGTAATCAGGCAGGCCGAGCAGTTGGGCCGTTCCAAGGACAATGGCATAGTACACCAAAGCCACTTTGATGAACATTCCGATGATCCAGATGGCCATAAGCAGCGATTCCACATGCTCCAGAAAGTCAGCGATGGAAATGTAACGTACAGCATTGAGAAAAGGGTAATTAAATTGGACGGTAAGCGGTCCGAACATGAATAAGATGGTCAGGTTGATCAAGAGCAAAGTGATCATCACGATGACGACGCTGATGAAACACCATTGCAGCGTATGCTGTCTTTTGCTCAGAACAGGAAAAAGAAACGAAATCAAAAAAAACTGAGTAAACCAAGAAGAGGGCACAATGGACCCCATGAGCGGCGGAAGCAGGCCATCTCCCAGGATCGGAAACATTTCCTTGGGACGAAGATCGGGAATCATCAAAACGACCATCATAAATATAATGAACAAAGCCGGAGGGACAAGGATTTGCGACACTCTCGCGAGCACTTCAATTCCCTCATACAAGGCATAAGCGCATACAGCGACCATACAAAAAATGACGAGAGCCATCGGTGTTTCTTGAAGAAAGCTGCCGATCACGAACTCCCCGTATTCACGCAGAATGAGTCCATTCGTAAAAATAAAGGACACGATGAAAAAGCCGGAGAGAGCTTTCCCCGCGTACGCGCCCAGAATCGACTCGGTATATTGGATAAAGGTCAGACCCGGAAATTTTGTATAGAGGCGGTACATGACAACGACGGTTAGAAGACCTGCCAACGAGGCAAGCAAAGGCGTCATCCACATATCGATGCCGGCGGCTTTCATGGTGAGGGACGGAACCGATAAAGCGGCTGTCGCCACGATGGTCGGGTGCATGAGGAGAGCCAGTTGAAGCGGGGATATTTTTCCTTTTTCCATCATGAGCGTTCATCCCCTTTGGGCGGTTCTGGTTTCTGTCCGGAAGGCTGCCTTGTTCGATTCATCCTTCCGGTAAACTTAGGGCGGGTGCGCATCGCCCAGATCGGAGCGCGAACGAGCACATCTTTCAATTCTTTCCTTTTAAAAGGCGCTATCGGCTGCAGGTAAGGTACGCCAAGCGACCGCAGTGAGGATAGGTGGATCACGATGGCAAGGAACCCAAGCATAAGTCCCAACAGCCCCAGCATCCCCGATAAAAACATGATCGGGAACCGGAGCATGCGCAGTGCAATGCCTGTGGAATATTGCGGCATCATAAAGGAGGCAATGCCTGTGATGGCTACCACCATGACCATCGGAGCCGATACCAGGCCCGCTGACGTGGCGGCTTGTCCGATGACGAGCGCGCCCACGATGCTAACGGCTGCGCCGACCTGTTTCGGGAGCCGGACGCCGGCTTCGCGGAGCGCTTCGAAAGAAATTTCCATTAGAAGTGCTTCAACCAGTGCGGGAAACGGAATGTCTTCTCTGGATTTGGCGATGCTGAGCAGCAGCGACGTCGGAACCATCTCTTGATGAAAAGTCAAAATAGCCACATACAAAGAGGGGAGTAAAAGGGTAATGAAAAAAAACAAATAGCGCAGCCACCGGATGAGGGTGCCAATAATAAATCTTTGATAATAGTCTTCAGGCGATTGCAAAAAAGTAAACAGCGTTGCCGGTGCAATCAGGACAAACGGTGTCCCGTCCACTAAGATGGAGGCGCGTCCTTCCAACAGTGCGGCGCAAACAACATCCGGGCGTTCCGTCACTTGAATTTGCGGAAAAGGCGAAAACGGATGATCTTCAATCAAGCCCTCGATATACCCGCTTTCCAGAATCCCGTCGATCTCGATCTCCGTGATCCGCTTTTCAACCTCCTCAATGAGCGTCTTATTGGCGATGCCTTCCATGTAAGCAATCATGACTTCTGTTTGTGTATGTCTTCCTACGGTGTATGACACCATTTTTAACGAGGGACTCTTAATTTTCCGGCGAAGCATGGCTGTGTTCACCGACATGGTTTCTGTAAATCCTTCGCGCGGTCCGCGAATGACGGATTCCGCCGAGGGCTCTTCGATCGCTCTCTTCTCCCACTGCGGAAGGCCGAGCGAATATCCGACAGGCAGTCCGTCGATAAAAAGTCCGACATTTCCTTTGGAGAGATGGGCGATCATGTCTGAAATTGTCGAGATTTCCTTGACGTCCGAAATGGAAATGATCGATGCCAATTCTTTTTCCGTATCGTTCCATGTTTCGACGGATTCGCGCAATAAAGGGGTCAGAACGCTTCGTTCCAATGCTTGCAGATTGACCATTCCTTCGATATAAATGACGAATGCTCCCGTCGTTTCTCCGATAATGAAGCCATGAAAGATAACGTCTTTACATTTATTATAAATAATCTGCAGCGCCCGCAGGTTATAATCGAGTGAGGAGGAAACAGCTTCCGATGAATTCGACAAACTTGCATCCATAAGAACGCTCCTTAGATGTGATAATTATCTGTTTGTCCAATTAAGCCAGTTGCTAAACCAATTTTCCTGGGAATGATTTTATTTACCTTTTAGCGGATTTTGGATAAAATTGTACTTGGTAGTAAAAATATGTAGCGAACATAAAAAATTAATCGAAACATGTGAAACGCGATGGGCACTCGTCCGTATCAAAGTAGTGAGTGTTCATCAAAACAAGCCCTGAAGGGAGGTGGCCTGATTGACTATCAGTTTGGTCAAAGGTCAGAAAATCGATTTAACAAAAGGAAATGCCGGTCTTTCCAAGGTCGTTGTAGGTCTTGGCTGGGATCCTGCCGTGATTGAGAAGAAGGGCTTTTTCGGAACGAAGAAAACAACGGTGGAGATTGACTGCGACGCTTCTGTTATTTTATTGGATGCTAACGGTAAATTGACAAAAGAGAAAAATGTCGTGTACTTCGCGAATTTGCAAAGTCCCGATGGTTCAGTCGTTCACTCCGGAGATAACCGTACAGGTGAAGGCGATGGCGACGATGAGCAAATCTCGGTTAACTTGAATCAAGTGCCGGCGGATGTCAGTAAAATCGTTTTTGTCGTAAATATCTACGATTGTGTCAATAGAAAGCAGGATTTCGGTCTCATTCAATCCGCCTATATTCGAATTGTGAATGATTCCAATAACCAAGAGTTGGTTAAGTTTAATTTAACGGATAACTATGCCGGCAGAACTTCCCTGATCGTCGGTGAAATGTATCGCCACAGCGGCGAATGGAAATTCAATGCGATTGGCGAAGGCTATTCCGATACGACGATCGGTCAATTGGTTAAGCGCTACACATAATCCATTATATAAAGCGAGGTCATTACTCATGGCAATTTCATTATCTAAAGGTCAAAAAGTAGATCTGACTAAAACAAACCCAGGCTTAACGAAAGTCGTAGTTGGCGTAGGTTGGGACACGAACAAATATGATGGCGGCAAAGACTTCGACCTGGACGCTTCCGTTTTCTGCGCGAATGCATCCGGCAAAGTAAGTTCCGAATCCGATTTCATTTTCTATAACAATCCGAAGAATGCGAATGGTTCCGTTGTTCATCACGGCGACAACCGTACAGGCGCAGGAGACGGAGATGACGAGCAAGTTAGCGTGGATCTGAGCGCAATCCCGGCTGAAACAGAGAAAATCGCTTTCTGCATCACTATCCATGAAGCGGATACAAGAAGCCAAAACTTCGGTCAAGTGTCCAATGCATACGTTCGTATTCTTAACGAAAGCACAGGCGCTGAATTGATCCGTTACGATCTTGGCGAAGACTTCTCCATCGAAACCGGCGTTGTGATCGGCGAATTGTACCGCAACAACGGAGAATGGAAATTCAGCGCTATCGGCAGCGGCTACAAAGACGGTCTTGCAGGACTAGCGCGCGATTACGGCTTACAAACAAACTAAGCGTTGAAATATACACTAAGGAGTTGTAGATATGACAATCAGCTTGTCCAAAGGTCAAAGGATTGACTTAACCAAATCTAATCCCGGATTAGCAAAAGCGATTATCGGATTAGGTTGGGATACCAACAAATACTCCGGCGGTCATTCTTTTGATTTGGATGCTTCCGCATTTATGCTTCATGCAGACAATAAGGCCAAGGGCATTGAGGATTTCATTTTTTATAATAACTTGGTTGGAGCGAACGGTTCGGTGCAGCACACGGGAGATAACCGGACGGGAGACGGCGACGGAGACGACGAGCAAATCAAGGTCGATTTCTCGAAAATTCCTGCGCATATTCAACGTATCGGGATTGCCGTTACGATTCATGATGCGGTTAGCCGCAATCAAAATTTCGGACAAGTTTCCAACGCATTCGTCCGCCTCGTCGATGAGGTCACCGACCGTGAAATATTGCGCTATGATTTAGGTGAGGATTTCTCGGTTGAAACGGCGGTTGTCATTTGCGAGCTGTACCGGGACAGCCAGGGGCAGGAATGGAAGTTCCAAGCGGTTGGCAGCGGATTCCAGGGTGGTCTTCAAGCGCTCTGCAAAAATTACGGACTTGACGCTCAGTAAAAAATGAATACATTGGGGTGGTGCAAGCAAGGCATCAAGGCACCACCCTTCAATCATGAATGACGGAAGGGACAGGGACTGCCCCATGCATATATCACTGGTCAAAGGCCAGAAGGCCGATGTGACAAAGACAAATCCGGGACTAGCCCAGATCGGTATTGGACTCGGATGGAATGCGCCAGCGAATCTGGATCTGGATACATCCGCATTTTTGTTAGGCGCCAATGGGAAAGTCGAGAATGACGAGCAGCTGGTATTTTACAACAACCCCGTCCAAAGCGGCGTGACTTTCATCAATCAACCCTCTGCAGGGAGAGATACGAAGCAGTTTACGGTGCAGCTTTCGAGCGTGCCGGCACGTGTTGAGAAGATTGCCATAACGCTCACCATCTATGAGGGTGAGAAGCTTAAGCAGCAATTCAGCCAAGTGAATCAGGCGTATATACGGATTTTTCATCCGGGCTCTGGGCAAGATATGCTGCGATATGAACTGGGAAATCATTTCTCCGTTGAGACAGCTATTGTTGTTGGAGAATTATATAGATATGGCGGCGAGTGGAAGTTCAGCGCGGTCGGTTCCGGCTTCTCCGGCGGTCTCAAGGCGCTGTGCGGTAATTTTGGGATCGAGGTTCAGGATGAGCCTGCGGGCAGTCCTGAGCCGAAACCGCTGCCAAAGATCACGCCGCCTCCGGAAGCGAGTAAACCTCCGGTCATCCCTTCGGCTCCGATCAATTTAAATAAGATTGAGTTGAAGAAGAAGGGCGATCGCATTTCTTTAGAGAAGAAGCCGCCAGGCCGGCTCGGGGAAATATTGATCAATCTGAATTGGAATCAGAAGATCGGTACCGGATTTTTCGGGAAAAGCAAAAGCATCGATCTGGATCTGGCATGCCTGTATGAATTAAAGAACGGCGAGAAAGGCGTTGTTCAGGCGCTTGGCAACCGTTTCGGTTCTTTGAGCAGCGCACCCTATATTGCTTTAGACGGCGATGATCGGACAGGCTCTGTGAAGACAGGAGAAAATATCCGGATTAACGGGAATAAGCTTTCAGAATTCGAGCGAATTCTCGTCTTCACGTTCATCTACGAGGGAGCCACAACTTGGTCTGAGGCCGATGGCGTTGTGTCCATTAAACAGGATGGCGGACCCGATATCGAGGTGAAATTGAACGAGCATGACAATCGTCAAGGCATGTGTGCTATAGCTCTTATTCGTAATCAGAATAACGAAACGTTCAGCATCGAACGGCTTGTCCAGTACTTCTCCGGTCATAGACAGCTGGATGAAGCATTCGGATGGGGCATGAAATGGGTTGCTGGCAGTAAATAATTAGGGACAATTACAGGAGGGTCAAGGCATGTCGGATTTTTTTCAAAGTTTTCTAAATAATTTTATTAGTTTTTTTAGCTGGGAGGTCCTCTCGGAAACGCTAACGGATCCCGTCAACTGGGGAATCATCGGTACGCTTGTGATTTTGGAAGGATTGCTATCTGCCGATAATGCGCTGGTACTAGCCGTTATGGTTAAGCATCTACCTAAAGACCAGCAGAAAAAAGCGTTATTTTACGGACTGCTCGGTGCCTACATTTTTAGATTCGTAGCGATTGGCGTGGGTACTTTCTTAGTTCAAATTACATGGATTAAAGTACTTGGCGGTGCTTATCTTCTCTGGATCGCGATCAGCAATCTCTTCCTCAAGAAACATGAAGAAGATGAGAATGGCGAAGTTAAAAATAAAGGTCTTTCCTTCTGGCGAACGGTTTTGGCAGTAGAAGTAATGGATATTGCATTCAGCGTAGACAGCGTGCTTGCAGCGTTTGGCGTCAGTGAGAAAGTTTGGGTACTGTTCCTTGGAGGTATCCTGGGCGTACTCATGATGAGAGGCGTGGCTCAAGTCTTCTTGAAACTGATTGACAAAATTCCTGAATTGGAAAAAACGGCGTTCATTCTTATTATCGTTATCGGTCTGAAGATGATCGCAGGCGCTTTTGGCTTCCATATCTCCCATGTTCTCTTCTTCTCCGTGATCATCGCATTATTCGGCGGGACGATTGTTCTCAGCCTGCTGCGCAATAAAAATAAATCCAAATCTGCGAGTTAATTCATACAAAATGAAACAAAGTCAATCCCTCCCCTATGGAGGGATTGTTTATTCCGAAGAGGGAGGAATCTCACTTGAGATACTTTAACTATGTAACGCCGGATGAAGAAAAAGCTTTATTTTATTTGCCTCCCACCTCCTTCGACAATCATTCAGACAAAGAAATTTTGGCTTCCTCGGTTGGAGCCGCCCTTTATATGCCAGCCACACGCCCCACAATTGCCGAAGATATTGCTTTTGGAAAAATTGAGGGCCTCGTTTCCGCTATTTTGGATCTGGAAGATGCGGTCGGTGAGAATGAAGTACATGCCGCGGAAGAATCGCTGATCCATCAAATGAACAAGCTTGCCGCATTCATCGAACTTGGCATTCTTCGTTCGGATAATTTACCGTTATTATTCGTCCGAGTGAGAAGCGCAAACCAACTAAATTACTTGATCGAACGCTTGGAGGAGAATGTGGCCCTTCTGACAGGCTTTGTTTTCCCGAAATTTACGGCGGAGAACGGCGAGGCGTATTTTCAAATTCTTGAAAATTATAATGATGAGAAGCCGTCCGCTTCCCCGACGTTATACGGTCTTCCCATTTTGGAGTCAGAAGCGATTATTTATAAAGAATTCCGTTATCCATCGCTTCAAGCGATCAAGGAAATGGTTGAGAAGTATAAGGATTTGGTTCTTAACGTCAGGATCGGCGCTACCGATTTCTCCAGTTTATACGGGCTGAGACGAAGTCAGGAGATGACCATTTATGATATTGCCCCAATTCGGGATTGCGTGTCCGATATTATTAATGTATTTGGGCGCATGGACAGCTCTTATGTGATTTCGGGTCCGGTATGGGAATATTTCCCTAGAAAAGGCTTGATTCGCGAAGTCATCATGGACAAAGAGAACGGCCTGATCGGCAAAACGATCATTCACCCTACGCATATTAAACCCGTTCAGTCTCTGTATACCGTAACCCATGAAGAATATGTCGACGCCACCAGCATCATGGCCAAAAATAATGGCGACTATGGCGTAATCAAGAGTCACTACGGCAATAAGATGAATGAAATCAAACCTCATCTCAACTGGGCAAGGCGTATTATGTTACGATCACAAATTTATGGGGTGCTGCATGAACAACAACAATATTTCGGGTTATTATCCATCCAAGACCGAGCGTACGTATAACATTGCAGGGGACTTAGAACTGCAAATCGATGTCACCTCCAACCCCTTTGATATTCCACTGGATCGCTTGTTTGAAATGGCTGCAAGAATAAATAAGAAGCGTTCGTTTCTTTTTGTAAGTAAAGTACTAGGCAAGCATATTCCGGTTAATCCGTATACGTCATTATTGAGCGGGGTTTCGCTGGGACTATTGCTGCAGCAGAAGCTGCAAGGCAATATGCCTGGACATTTATTATCGCTGGCTATGCAGGGAATTATTAATCCTTCCCAATCCTATGAAGCGTATCATGAAGTGATGTCCCATCGCTTATCTCTTCCCCAACCGATTCTGTTTATTGGATTTGCTGAGACGGCAACGGCTATCGGGCATGCTGTTTTCCAGACTTTTAGAGCTAATTGCCATTATATTCATACTACACGCGAAATCATTAAGGAATCGGAATCTATCCTTCATTTCAGTGAGGAACACTCCCATGCAGTCGCTCATTATTGTTATGCCAAAGATCCACAGCTATTCACGAACGCAGAAACGGTTGTCCTCATTGACGATGAAATTACAACAGGCAAAACCTCATTGAACATTATTCGAGATATGCAGGCAAAGTTTCCGAAGAAGGAGTACTACATCCTTGCTTTGCTGGACTGGAGAACGGAATCGGATCAGGAACAGTTCAAGAAGCTGGAGCAGGAATTAAACATCTCCATTCATGTGCTTTCCCTGGTTAAAGGCGAAGTGAAAGTTTCCGGCTCTTCCGAAAGCTTAACGCCGGGAGTGCCTTCCCTTCCTGATGCCGATCCAACCGTCCCGGTAAATGTGATCTACGTGGACCGCTTATTTATTCACCATTCTACTACCGACAAGCGTCCCTATTTATTGCACAGCGGCAGGTTCGGTCTAACCCCTCAAGATGAGGAGCAATCCTCTAAAGCCATTACGCAGACGGCGCAGCAATTAAGGCAGACACGTGTAGGGGCAAATACGCTTTGTGTAGGTACGGGAGAATTTATGTACATCCCTATGCGAATTGCAGCGGAAATGGGGGCAGGAGTCTCCTATCAATCGACGACGAGAAGCCCTATCCATACGATCGATCGGGAAGGTTATGCGGTGAAATCAGGTTATCCGTATCGTTCGCCGGAAGATCCCGAGGTCACCCATTTCTTATACAATATCCCGGTAGGAGTGTATGACGATCTTTATTTCTTTATGGAAAGAGAAGCTGATCCGTCTTCCATGCTCCCGGTATGCGAAATTCTCAAGACGCGCGGTGTGCAGCGGATTCATCTCGTTATCTTCTCGCCCCAAACCGTGGAATGGAAGGAGGGGGAAGTATGGAAGATTGGCGAATCCGGCCTATCCAGAAGCCTGTAGGGCTAGGCAGCTATCCGGCGTCAGATGTCACTTTTTTGTTGAAGGATTTAAGCGCGATCCCGCTTGAACAATCAACGGATGACAGGGAGCGGGCGATTCAATCCGGCACGCATTATTCAGAAATGCTGCCGGTTGAGCAGCAGCCTTCACCGGACTACCTGGCGTTGTATCACGAAACGCTGAGGCTGTCGGCCAAGAAAGTGGCCCTAGCTGTCGGGACGACCGCAGAGCTTATTCGAAGCAACAAAGGAGCGAACACGGTTCTGGTCTCTTTGGCCAGGGCAGGCACGCCAGCGGGCATTCTCATTCGCCGTTATCTGCTGGAGATCCATCAAACCGACATGCCCCATTACAGTATTTCAATTATCCGGGGGAAAGGCATCGACGAAAATGCGTTAATGTACATTCTCCAAAAGCACCCCGAGGCCAAGCTTCAGTTCGTGGACGGCTGGACGGGCAAGGGAGCTATCCGGAAAGTGCTTTCGGAAGCGTGCAGTAAAATGGACCGGGACTATGGCATTAAGCTGAGCGATGATTTGGCGGTGCTTGCCGATCCCGGCCAATGCGCCGAAATGTTCGGAACGCGGGAGGACTTCCTTATTCCGAGCGCCTGCCTGAACGCGCCGGTATCCGGCTTGATGAGCCGAACGGTCATGCGGGAGGATTTAATCGGGCCGCATGATTTTCATGGCTCCAAGTTTTATAAAGAGTGGTTGGATCAGGACCTCTCCAATCATTTTATTTCGGCCATCGTCCCGTTCTTCTCCGAAATTGCGGGAGAAGCGGGACAGCATGCAGCTGGCTTCGTCAAACAGCCTCCTGCGATGTCCTGGAAAGGGCTTCGTGATATTCAAGCCATACAGAACGAATATGCCGTTGCGGACATCAACCTTATTAAACCAGGGGTTGGCGAGACTACGCGCGTGCTGCTCCGCAGAGTGCCTTGGCGCATTCTGGTCGACAGGTTGGACAACCCGAATATCCGTCATATCCTACATTTAGCTGAAGCTAGGGAAGTGCCGGTTGAAGTGTACCCCGGGCTCACGTATTCCTGCTGCGGGATCATTAAGTCTGTGAAAGGAGACGCCGAATGATATTTGCCAGTGACTTAGATCAGACGCTGATTTACTCGCAGCCTGAAGATCGCGCATCAGAGCTGGGCAGCCGGATTCTCATCGCCGAACTCATTGACGGTAAAGTGAGATCCTATATGTCAGCAAATGCTTATCACAGGCTCCAAAGCTTGATGAAGGAGCTTACCTTCATACCGGTCACAACGCGAACGTTGAAACAGTATGAACGCATTCATCTCATCAGCCAAATGCTGCAGCCTGCCTATGCCGTTACAAGCAATGGCGGAAATATTGTCATTAACGGGCAGCCCGACCCTGAATGGCATAGGGAGATACTAGCGCGCATGCAGGACTCAAGCGTCCACGTTGAAGAGGTCCGGAAGCGGATGGATCAAGTGCTTCATTCGGATTGGGTGATTTCCTCCACCTACTGCGATGATTTGTTTTTCTCTCACATCGTAGAGCGCGATAAGATCCCGCAGCAGGAAATGCGCGAGCTGAGCGAGGAGCTGCAGCGTCTGGGTTGGACGACATCCATTCAGGGGAGAAAGGTCTACATCGTTCCTAAAGCCGTTAATAAACGTGATGCCGTCGCTCATCTAAAGCAGATCGTCGGGGATGAGAAGATCGTAGCATCGGGAGACTCCCTATTGGATCAGATTTTGCTAGACTTTGCTGATTACTCCTTGGCTCCACGGCATGGCGAGTTGTTCCGGCAGGAGCAGCTTCAGGGCACGGGCGCCTATACGTTTACGGAGGAATCGGGCATTTTTGCGACAGATGAAATCATAGATTATGTACAGGCCGTTCATAACGAGCATAATCCTGCGTTCAGGATAAAGGAGTCCTCATGAAAAAAGTATGGTTTAACCGTTGGTTTTCAGTCGCTTATCACTATATGAACAGCATTCGCAACAACGAGGATGGCATACAATTCAAAATGTATGCGACCCATCCGGACCGCAGCCACATGGCCCTGCAGGCGGCTGATTTTGCCGATACGGAGCCTGTGCTGAACGATGACGACTACGTGGAGTTCGCGCTGGACTTTTGTAAAAAGCACGGCATTGACGTGTTCATTCCAAGGTTGCATATGTATGCGATCGCCAAGCATGTGGAGGCGTTTGAAAAGGCAGGCACCAAAGTCACCGTTTGCCGCGATCTGGCGCTATTGGAGAACTTGCTGGAGAAACAGAAATTTTATGAAGCCATTCGGGATAAAAATATTGTCGCCATTCCCGACTATCACGTTGTGAACACGGCGGAACAATTCATGGACGCCTATGACGCGCTCACGCAGGCAGGCCATCAAGTCTGTATGAAACCGACCAATGCCGAAGGCGGCGTGGGCTTCCGAATCATTAGCAACGAACGCAACGCCTTGCAGGATCTGTTTGGAACAGTGACCCCTTATCTATCGAAAGATCAGGCCTATCAGGCTCTGTCTTCTGTCAATCGGTTTAACGACCTGATGGTGATGGAACTGCTTAGCGGCTATGAATACAGCATAGACTGCTTGGCAACAGCATCGGGCGAGCTGCTTGCTGCCGTACCTCGCCGGAAAGCGGACGGACGTCTGCGGCTGCTTGAAGAGGTGCCCGAGCTGATCGAGATCGCGCATCAAATCGCTGCGGCTTACCGGATTCCTTTTAACTACAATATTCAAGTCAAGTACAATCAGGGCGTTCCCAAATTGCTCGAAATTAACCCGAGAATGTCCGGCGGACTGCATGTCACGTGCTTATCCGGCATCAATTTCCCCTATTTAGCGGTGAAGTCGATTTTGGGCGAACATGTCGGCATCCAAGAGCCCAAATACGGCCTGCTAGCCAGTCATATCGAAAAATATATGATCATGAACCTGGGCGAATAAAGGCGAATAAAATAAGCTGCCCGTCATATCTTTGAATAAGGCGATCAAACTATTCAAAGAAGGTGCGCAGCATGATGATAAGCGGGATTATACTCTTTGGAATCATCGTCGTGCTCATTGTCGTGGCAGCCTCTGAAAAAGCGGAATCCATATCCAAATTTATCGAAAAATAGTCACCAATGAAACCTGCAAAGGTTTCTTTTTTTTGATTCGATTTGGTAGAATATAAGATAGAGTCGAATAGACGGTAGTTAAGATAAAGGAGCTGTAACATGCTGCAACTAAGCGATAGCCAGCTTGCAACAATGTGGGCTCAAGGGGATTCTAAGGCGTTTAGCCGGCTTCTTGAGCTGTATAAGGACAAGATTTACCGGTTAGCGTTTCGGATGCTGAGGAACAAATCGGATTCGGAGGACGTTGTGCAGGAGACGTTTCTACGGGCATATCAGCATTCGCATCGTTTTGACACGAGCAAAAATTTCTCTACCTGGATTTTTAGCATCGGTAAAAACGTGGCCATTGATTTGTTGCGCAAAAAGAAGTCGGAGCTGTCTATGGATACGAATCCGCATCCGTTTCAAGACGCGCTGCCTTTTTATGATAAGCTGACCAGCCGTGAGAAAACGCCTGAGCTGCAATTAATCGAGCAAGAAACTGCCGAGCAAGTGGAGCAAATGATACGTGATTTGCCGGATAAATATAAGAATCTGATCGTGTATAAATATTTTTTGGATATGTCGCTAGAAGACATTAGCCAAGAAGTGAACTTACCGGTGACAACGATCAAAACAAGGCTGTTTAGGGGCCGGAATTACATCAAACGTAAATGGGGTTCGTTGTTCTTCATGCTGCAGAGCTTGACATCGGTTATCATTTTTTAACTTTTTCTTCATTCCAGCAGACAGAGGAGTATTGCAATGAGCACTTCCAAAATTGAAGCGCCAAAAATGCCGAAAGAACTGCCGCCGATATCGCTCCCCGAAGAAGGGATAGATTCGGAAGACAGCTTTCATACAGGCTTGATAAGCGATTGTACGATTGATAATCAGAAAGCTTCGAAAGTTGCTTTTGATAAAATTATTTTCCGCAATGTAACCTTTACGCGAATTGCGATGAAGGACATTGAATTGACGGATGTTATTTTCGAGAAATGCGATTTATCCAATGTTGATTTCGGTCAAGCTACGATTCATCGGACTGAATTTAGAAATTGCAAAATCATGGGGATGGATATGACGGAAGCGACCATCCGAAATGTGCTGTTTGATTCCTGTATGGGGGATTATGCCAATTTCCGAATGGCTAATTTCCGGCAAGTTGCCTTTCAAGAGAGTTCGCTCTTGAGTGCCGATTTCTATGAGACAACGCTGCAGAAGGTGCAGTATGAAGCTTGCAAGCTGGACCGGGCTCAATTCTCAGGCACTAAGCTGGCAGGAATCGATCTCAGCTCCTGTGACTTCACAAGTCTGGGCGTAGGTGTGGAGGATTTGCCCGGCTGCATCATTTCCAGAGGACAAGCTTCCGTATTTGCAAGTCTGTTTGGGCTTATACTAAAGGAATAAAGGCGCAGGGAAATGAGGAGGCAAGCGTGAAATTTGGTTTTGATATTGATGATACGCTCATTAATTTAAGAGAGCATGCTTTTCATATCTATAATCGCAAATTGCATCAAAATATTGGTTTGGACGTGTTTCATGCGTTAACGACAATGGAGATTCACGAAGCATTCGGGTTGACGAAAGAAGAGGGAGGGAAGCTCTGGATGAGCCTCCGCGATGATATTTATTACTCGGATTGCGCGCCCTTTCCGCATGCACGTGAATTTCTACATGAGTTAATTAAGCAGGGCCACGAGGTCTACTATATTACGGCAAGAGCCAAAGAGCATACGGAACGTACGCGAGAGTGGCTCATTCAAAATGGATTTCCCGTTACGGAAGGACATTTTTATTGCGGGATGAGCGATACCGAGAAAGTGCACATTATCGAGGCACTGGAGCTGGATTACTATTTCGATGATAAGCCGTCTGTGCTCGCGACCTTGTCGCAATTGCCGGTGAAGGCGTATGTGAAAGACCGGTCCTATAACCGGCAGCTCGATTTGCCGCGGATAACTTCCTGGGAACAGTTTATGGAAGAGCTGAAATCCTAAAAGATTTACAGATTTACCGTGTCGCCTGGTCGAACGGAAAGCAAATACGGAATACCTTCAGATGCCAGCTGCTCAAGCAGGGCATCTGTTTCTTTTTTGGGGGCATGGACGAGAAGCTTAAACGGACTGTTCAACGATTGCGCCATTTTGCGCACATCGGGCATTCCCTGATGAATTTTGTAACGGATCATCTTCATTTGGCATCCGCGCTCTTCATCGCTCATAGCCAGCAGCCGCTGCCCCGTCGTGCCCGTCGCGACGTGTCCGGTTAGCACGATGCCGTTCGCCGCTTGCCTGCGCCATTTCTCGTAATACCATCTGGACTTAGGGGATTGCATCATCCCGTCACTCGTAAACCAGATACCTGTCCGGGAATCGGCCAGATCCTCGTTCAACAGCTGCTGACGCTGCTCATCGGTATGGATCACTTCAAAGCGGCCGCTGCTTAAAGCCTCTGCGAGGACGCTTTCCATGCCTGCTTTCAGCCAGCCGGCGTGCTCAAGCATGAGCTCCATCGCTTGAACAAGCTCTGATTCGACGCGAATCGGCGTATCAGGGAAACGCTCCTTCATTAGAAGCAGCAGATCCTGTCCCCGGCCGCAAACAGGTACGGGCAGCAGAAGCTGACCGCCCTCCGTTAGAATCCCTTCGGCTGCCGAGAAAAGCTTCTCCAGCTTATCTGATTGATACTCCGTATCGGTGCTATAAGCGGCATCGATAATCGCCCCGTCTAAGGCTATGCTGCCGTTCGTAAGGGCCTCCGGTGTATCCGTTGCAAGCAGATGAGCATCTTCGCTGTAGTCTCCAGAATAAAACAAACGCTTCCCTTCTATTTCCAGAAGCAGCCAGACCGACCCCAGCATATGTCCGCTTCGTCCCCAACAGATGCGAAGTCCAGGGGCTAGTTCAATCCACTGTCGGGGCGGAGCCTCATCTTCGATGTAAGCATATTGGATGCGATCGATATCCGTTTCAGCATAAGGGAGTTCTCCGCCTTGCTTTTTGACGTAGTTTCCCCAAGCCGCATAATAAGCGGGAAGCTGCTGCGCGGTTATTCGGGTTGTCCATACTTTGCCGGAATAACCTAATTTGTACAGCCAAGGGATTGCGATGGAGTGATCTTCATGCGCATGAGATAAAAAAACAGCGTCCAATTCCGCGACTCTGTCCGGATCGATTAACGGATACTCCCCGCATCCTTCACGCTTTACACCGCAATCGAGCAAAATGCTTCTTTGTTCATTGCCAATCCAATAACAGGAGCGGCCGTGTTCGCCGGCACCGCCCCATACGTTCAATTGCATCATTCCACATTCCACTTTCTGTTCGTATTCATGTTGTTCACGATAAGCAGCAGGATCGTTGTAAGACCGACAGAAACGACGGCCATCGCCATGCCAAGCGAGATTTGACCTTGTTCAAATTGCGCGAAAATGTAGGTGGCCGACGTTTGCATGGACGGCGGCAGCACCATCAGCGAGGCGACCAGCTCCCTAAGCGAGATGGTGAAGGTCATCATCCAGCCGGCGATAATACCCGGCAGCAGCAGAGGCAGGACAATACGCCGGAACACGTACCAGGGCTGCCCGCCGAAGACTTGCCCGGCTTGCCGCAAGGATTCGTCCAGCTGCCCGTTGCGTGCCTTGACGTATTGCACGGTATACGGCAGGAAGAACACGACGTAAGTGAGGACGACCATGCCGTAAGTGTTGTAGAGATGCAGCGGCATCCATGGCGCATTCCATAGCATAATGAGTCCGACGACCAGGACCATATCAGGGACCGTGTTCGGCAGCAGGCTGAACATATCGGTCATGCGCTGCGGCAGCCGCTTGGCGCGGCCAATCGTTAAGGCGAACCAAGTGCCAAGCGCGGCTGCTAAGCAGGCGGCGAGCAGGGCGAGCCCCAGGCTGTTCATCAGCGCTTTCATGCTGGGTGAGCCCCATTTCAGCAGCTCGCCGTAATGAAGCAGCGTCAGGTTGTTCCACGCCAGCCCGCCTCCCCGGAGCTTCATTAGCGAAGCTGAAATGATGGAGAAATACGGGATGCCGATGGATGCGGCGAGCAGCAGAGCCACATAGAGCCAGGCCAGCGCGCGCTGCCAGCCGAGATAGCCGACGATTTTGTCACGGGAGCCTTTGCCGCCGACAAGGTTATAAGAATTCCGGCGTACAACGACGGACTGTACGTACCAAAGCACAAGACAGGCTAGCAGCAATAGGGATGCCAGCGAGGTTGCTTTGCCGAAATCTACCGGCCAACTGGAGATGGAGGCTTGAATTTCGGTCGTTAGCACGAAATAACCGATGCGCCTGCCGAATGTAGCCGGTGTACCGAATTCGGCCAATGTTTTGACGAAAATGAGCAGAGCGCCCATGACATAACTGGAGAAAACAAGTGGCAGCATGACGCGGCGAAGCGAATACAGGAAGCTTGCCCCATGCACAGCGGCCGCCTCTTCTTTGTTGCTGCCAATTTGAAGAATGGCATTACGCAGAATCAAATACAGGAACGGAAACAAATGGAGACTCATAATCGTAACCATCCCAAATAAGCTAAAGAAATGGCTGCTTATCCAGGTAGCACCGGGAAACAATTGCTCGAGATAGCCGCGCGGCTGCATAAATAAAATCCAGCCCATGGAGCCGATATACGGCGGAGTCATGAAAGGAATGAGCAGGACAATATCCAGCCAGCGATGCTTGCGGAGCGGCGTTTTGGCCATGATCCAAGCCAGCGGCAGAGCAAATATCGTGCTTCCGACGACAACCCATATACCGAGCATTAAGGAATGGCTGAATACGCCGGTCAAATCTTTCTCCAATACGACTCGAATGGGGGCGAGCAAGTCAAGGGAACCTTTCACCCAAACACTTTTGAAAAATACGAATAAAAGAGGAAGGACGACCAGCATCGCCAGAAGCAGCAATGCCAGGAGCGTCCCCGTACGTTTGAAAATCATGTGGTCGTCATCCCCGTTCGGAGCTTACTTTTTGAACAATTGTGTGAATTTCTGCGTGACACCGGCTTGATTATCGTTCATCCAGTTCCAGTCGACTTTCAGAGCAGGAATGTCTTTCGCGCTTACTCTTCCTTGTACTTGGATATCGCTGCGGCCGGAAAGCAGGTAAGCGTCGGTAACCATTTTCTGGGTTTCGTCGGAAAGCAAATATTCAATGAATGCTTTTGCGCTATCGACATTTTTACTCGTTTTCATAATCATGGCCGGACGTGGCGAGATGACCGTCCCGCTTGCCGGATAAATCAGATCGATAGGCTCGCCCTTCGCTTTGGACGCATAAGTCATATAGTCAACGCTTGCCATTACGATGCTTTTGGCTCCCGAAATAACTGGATCCATCGCTTCTTGGTTAGCCCCTGCAATAATAGCTCCATTCGCTTTGACTTTACCAAATAAATCCCAGGCGGAATCGCCGTTTTTATTCGCATAGCCGGTCATGAAATCGAGTGCGGAGCCGGACTGTGCGGGATCAGGAATGTTCACTTTATCTTTCCACTCAGGTTTCGTCAGATCGCTCCATTCTTTCGGAGGGTTCGTAACGGTTTTGGTATTATAGGCAATGCCAAGTGCGGAAAGGCTGTAGCTAAAATAGTTCCCGTTCTTATCGGAGTAGTCGGGGATTAGCTTGTCGGCGTTTTTGGCTTCTTTAAAAGGCAGGGTTAGTCCGCTGTTTGTCATGCCAATAGCGGAAGGGAGCGAGGCCAGAACGACAACGTCAACGACCGGATTTGCTTTTTCGGCTTCCATACGAGCCAAGATTTTACCGGTGGTGCCTTGAAACATTTCGACTTCCACACCTGTTTTAGCCTGAAAGCCTTTTTGAATCTTGGTAGCGAGATCAGCTGGCCCCGCACTGTATACAACGATTTTTCCGCTAAGCTTCTTCGCTTCAGGCGTTGGTGTCGGCGTTGCGGCCGTCGTAGCAGCCGTTGCTGCCGGAGCAGCTGTCGCCGGGTTGGCATTGGAAGATGTGCTTGCCGTGCCGCAGCCTGTCAAACCTACGCCTACGAGAACGGACATCAAAGCTAAAGTACTCATTTGCAAATTTTTTTTCATTTTCATTTTCATTGGAAATACACCCTCTCCGTTTTTTTACTATTCACTACAATTCATGAATCTGCTCTTGTGAGATATACAGCGTTACGTTTTCTCCTATGGTCAGACGTGATGGATGATACGCCATCCAAACATCATGATCAATGGTCCTCACACTGATTTCGTAGCGTTCCCCTATATAGCTGACAGCTTGGACCACGCCTGAATACACAAGGTCTTGGTCCGTCAAGCGTTCCCATCGGATGTGCTCAGGGCGAATGAGCCGCTTGTCCGTTTCCAGCCAATTGGTTTTGCCGATAAAGCGGGCCGTGAAGGGGTGAGCCGGTTTGCGGTAAATGACTTCGGGAACGTCTTTTTGCAAAATGACCCCGCCTTGCATAACGACGATCTCATCCGACATGGACATGGCTTCCGTTTGATCATGCGTTACATAAACCGCCGTGAATCCGATACTTCGCACCAGATTCATCAGCTCGATGCGCATTTCTTCCCGCAAAAGGGCATCCAGTGCGCTCATCGGCTCATCGAATAAGACGAGCTGAGGACGAACGACAATGGCCCGGGCAAGTGCGACGCGCTGCTGTTGACCGCCTGAAAGCTGATGGGGATAGCGCTTCTCCATTCCCGCAAGTTGAACTAATTCAATAGCTTCCATAGCCCGCTGACGCCAGTTGGCGGTATCGCCTTTTGCTTTGAGCCCGAATGCTACGTTTTCCAGTACCGTCAAGTGCGGCCATAGGGCAAAATCTTGAAACACCATGCCGAAATCCCGCCGGTGAACAGGAAGATTAATCCTGCGCTGCTTGGAGAAAAGACAGGCATCGCCCAAGTGAATGTCACCGTCATCAGGAGACTCGAGGCCTGCGATGATCCGGAGCAAGGTTGTTTTGCCGCATCCGGATGGACCTAACAAAGTTGTAAATTTCCCTTTGGCAAGGGTTAGTTGAATGTCCTTAAGCGCCGGTGAAGCGCCGAAGGATTTGTTGATACCGCGAAGTTGTAAAGTCATCTCAAGCTTCCTTCCGTTCTTAGGAACTTAAACTTAGTTTAGGCGAACAAAATCAGCGGAGTATCAACTTAAGGTAAAGCAATTGTTAAGTTTTTGTTGGTAAACTATTATTCTTCATAGATTTTTTCTATAATGGTGAGAGCATGAA
>NZ_JBYTBS010000037.1:0-76121 GCF_058789495.1 Paenibacillus sp. FW126-R14
GGATCCATAAATGGACCCTCTTCTCATCATTTGCCGCTATTTGAAAATAATAAAAGCCTTCTTGGGATTGAATTTTTCACCGATGATCCCTTTTTCTTTCATCCAATCTGCCAGTTTCGTCCAAAGATCCAAATCTTGGCTGCCATACGGGGCAGCCTTCATTCCGTCTAGTAGATTTTTCAAATATCTGGATTGTAAATCAGGGGTTAAAGGGTACTCAGGGTCTTGATTTTTTACCACGGCTTCAACCGCTCGATCCGGATTAGCCAACAAGTAGTCTCTTCCCATTTCCAGAGCGCGCAACAGCCGTTTAATCTGTTCTTTATTTTGACTTTCATATTTGGATGTTGTCGCCAGATCAATGGAGTCAATAAGCGGGACACCGTAATCAGCAGGATCGAAATGAGTGACGGTTAAACTGCGTTCTTCAAAAAAAAGCTTGTCCCTATACCAATCGCTAAATACAGCATCTAATGTACCAGCGAATAACTGTCTGGAAAAGTCGGCATCCGGTACCTCTACAAATTGGATGGTCGATGGATCGCCACCGTCATTTTGTACCATAGACTTAACTATGTCTGTATCGATAGGCAAATTTGAGATGCCGATTTTTTTGCCTTCAAGATTTTTGGGACGTGCGACACCGCCATTCCCGCTGGCGATGATTTGCTTTAAATGCCCCTTATATAAGGCAGCAATGGAAACAAGGCCGCTGCCGCGATTTATTTCCGTTATGATTTGAGGTTGACTGCTTAGCGCAAACTCAGCTTTATCTTCCAATAGCGGCTGGATCGGATTCGCTGAAGCCGCGAATGTAACCTTCAAGCCCTCTTTCTCCAAGTAACCTTGGGATTGTGCCGCAAATAATACAGCATAACGTGCGGAGGGGTATCCGTCCAATTGAATGGTTATAGGTGTCGGTTTATTTCCGGGACGATACTTAACTTCCTCGCAAGAAGTATGTCCCATAAGAATAAATAGGGATGCCACCAGCAAAAGCAATTTGCAGCTTCTCCGACTGAACCCTATCTTTTTCCTTGTAAGTTGGTGTGCCATTTGCCCCTCCTCTATGCTGCCATTCTTATGAACCTGTATATGCTTTCACCAAATGAAACAACGAATGTACGGCAGCTTGGAAAGAGGCTACCGAGATTCGCTCATTCGGACGATGCATCCGTATGGTTTGGCTTGCCTCAACCCCAGGGAACCATCCGTAGACGGGGATACCCAATTGGCGAAACCAGACGCTATCGGAACGACCTGGCGTGATGATAGGCAGTACAGCCGCCTTATGTGATTGTTTAATCAAGCTGAACAGCTCATTTTCAAGTGACGATTCTGAAGGTTCGATTTGTTCAATAACTTGGATCTCGCTAGGATGCACGTTCATGCGCTTCGCTATTTTTCCGACTATTTCTGTAGCAGACGCACCTGGCAAAACACTGCATGTCCATTCCTGATAATCCTGATTTGCCGTTGAACGGCACACATGATAAAACATTTCCGCAGGATCAACGCCATACGGACTGGATTTTTGCAACCATTGGGTCAGCAAGCGTCCACCTGCACTCCCAGTGAGGCCGGCAATCAGGCCGCTGGTTCCCCCTGCCAGTTGCAAAAACCGTTTGCAGCTTTCAGGCAATGGGGCTGAAATCAGTAATGTATCAGGGGTGTTCGTGCGTATTCTTTTGGGTAATCGGAGCTTCAAGAACCCTTTCTCCCCCGTCTGGCACGTGACGAAAGATTTACTTCCGAGCCTTATACTCCAACCTCCGCCTTCATTCAAAGCCGCGCGGCAAGTTCGTATCTCAGGACAATTGTCACGGATCCATCTTGCCCCCCACTCCGATTGCAGCTCTTCCCCGGATGCAGCTACCATGACAATTCCTTTGGCCAGCGGATAATCTTTTAACAGAAAAAGCACAGCCCACCAAGCAGCTGCTAATCCTTTACAATCTATTGCACCGCGCCCCCAAATCTCCACATTAACCCGTTCTCCCGAGAATGGAGCGTACTTCCATTCACTCCTTGCACCCGGCGGAGCCGTATCCAAATGGGAAAGCAGAAGCAGAGATTCATCCGTTTTACCGGGGAGCACAGAAATAATCGATCCCATTCCCGAATGAGGCTCCACTAATCTTGTGGAAATGCCGATTTGCTCAGCTTGTTTTAACAAGAATTGAGCTGCCAACGTTTCACGCTTAGCACCTGCCGTTGTATCAATTTTGATTAATTCCTGTAAAGTCACTAAACCAAAAGATACCGCTTCTGAAATATCCATATCACTATTGATCCTGCGTAATCTTACTCATGGCTATGATGATGGTCATGGTGATGGTGATTATGATGGTTCGCATCCGCATCTTGATCAATGTGCGTAACTGATAGTTGAGCGTATACGACCCCTTTTTGCACTTGAATGGTTTGATGAAGCTGCTGTATTTTATCTAACAATCCACGCACAACGATGATTTCCAGGCATTGATTGTGATTCAAATGGATGTGCATGGTTGAAATAATCTCATGATGGTAATCATGTTGAATTTCCGCCAATAAGGTAGGCAAATCCGTGGCATGATGATCGTAGACCATGACAATCGTTCCTGCCACGTTCTGAGATTTTACTAAAAGATCCGGTTCGAGCAGCGCCTTTCTAACTAGATCCCGTAATGCTTCTGAACGGTTTTCATAGCCTTGTTTGGATATCATTCCATCCAGCTGCTCTACTAAATATTTAGGCATGGACACACCAAAACGGGTTAAGGCTTCTTTTTCAGACATGGTTATTCCTCCATATGACACGATGTTATTCTAATGTATCATAATGTGATTTTTTATCAAATAACTATCCGAACAAACCTACCAAAAAGGCGGTCAACGGTGTAAATGCCCCTTGAATATTTGCTACAACCATCACCATCAATAAGAGAGAAAGGGCAACCGTAGCAGTTCCAAGCGTAACGTATGCCTTTTCTTTATATCTCCATTTTGAATCAACTTCCCTAGTCCTTTTTATTAATGCGTTCCAAAGATATACACCAAGTGCCACAAATAGGATCAGCAGAGCCCCACAAACCATCGCTTTTGTAGTATGAAACTCAATACGTTCATGAATCTTCTGCTGAATAATTGCAGGGATATTTGCATTGCCTGACTTTATCCATTCATTAAAAGCATAGCGTAATTCATCTTTGTATGTTACTCCATCCGATATGACAAACGAATCAACAAACAAAGAAAACCCGTGCATCGGATTAAATGTATTCGTAGCGTTCGCCACTACAATTAAAGTCATCAATAAAGCAACAAAACAGCTCATCATTCCAAAAGAAAAATATACCTTTTTTTCAAAATTCCATTTGGTCCCGCTTACCTTAGATATTCTTCTGAATTTTGCCCAGAATCTGATGCTTAACCATGCAAAAATGATCACCAAGAGCCCACCCAGAATAACGAGTACAGCATGGTATTTAGCATAATCATGGATGACCGTACTCAAGGCAGGATTAGCTTGCGGACCTGATTCAATAATCTCAGCTAGCGCATTATGTATTTCATTCACTTTTAATATCTCCTCTTCCATATTGTTATGTAAAATAAACACCGGCTTTTTCAAGATTACCCGAAGTCTTGACTTTCCACTTCCGACTATCGTCGCTTCTTTTACTGGACTTAGGTCGGGAAGGAGCTGGTTGTTCAGCAAGTGTGCCCTTTACGTCAATGCAAAAAGGAGCTGCACCGCGGCAAGCTCCGTATTGTATATCATATCAAATACATGTATAATTTAACAATTCATAATTTGGCAAAAAAAGGGAGATGACGCTATGAAAAAGACCTTGCTTATCTTCACATTACTTACAGTGGTTATTACTATCATGAAAAAATTTAGAACTGGATATATGTTCTTATTAATTTTTATCGTATTTTGTATAACCGGTTGTAACGAGTCTATGAAAAGAAGTGAAGATCAACACACTAACCAGACCATCACTCAAAAAGTTCAAGCTGAAAATGTAGTTAATAGTTACTTAACCGCAGTATCAGAAAAATAGATAGATGAAGCATATCAAATGCTTGATGCAACAAATTTACCCAATAAACAAAATTTTTCCAATAGCATTAATTCGGTAAAAATATCCGATTTTCGTATAACAAAATCCCAAAAAATTGATGATGCAAATTATACGTTTTTCGTTAACTATACTCAAAATGGAAATATATACGAAAATGTACCTTTTTCCACAAGATTGACTGGAGATAAATGGTTTATAGTATTAGCAAAACCCGAAGATGCCCAGATAATTCCTCCTAAAGAATCTAAAACACCTTAAACAGTCAGGTAAATTACTGAAGCTGCCGGGATCCCTCCTCGACAGCTTCATGGTGAATGCTTATATTTTACTCATATAAAAAGCAAGCCGCCTGATGCCCCGCAGCAACTTCCTTCAGCGCCGGCCGCTCTTGCCTGCAGCGATCAAAAGCTTTGGGACAGCGGGTATGAAACGGACAGCCTTGCGGCGGGTTAGCCGGACTCGGCACATCCCCCTGAAGCACGATCCGATCGCGCGAAACGTTGCGCTTGGGCTGTGGAGCTGCAGACAGCAGCGCCTCCGTATAAGGATGCAAGGGCTTCTGAAACAGACTCTGCTTGGAGGCGATCTCCACCAAGTTCCCCAAGTACATAACGCCAACCCGGTCGCTAATATGCTTCACCACCGCAAGATTGTGCGAAATAAAAATGTACGATAAATTGTACTGCCGCCTCAAGTCGGTCATCAGATTCAATATCTGCGATTGGATAGAAACATCCAGCGCGGATACCGCTTCGTCCGCCACAATAAGCCGGGGATTGAGCGCTAATGCACGGGCGATCCCGATCCGCTGCCGCTGCCCTCCCGAGAATTCATGGGGATGCCGGAACCGGTCCATTGCGCGCAATCCCACAGTTTCAAGCAGCTTGACAACTTCGTTGTCGACCTCGGACTTGGACAACTGAACCCCATGAATATGAAACGGTTCTGCGATGAGATCACGAATCGTCATTTTCTGATTCAGCGAAGAGTACGGGTCCTGGAAAATCATTTGAAAGTCTTTGCGCAGCTTCCTCAAGCTGTTCGGGCTCATATCTGTAATATTTTGGCCGTTGAATACGATGCTGCCGTCCGTAGGCTCCAGGACCCGCATGACCATGCGGCCCATCGTGGATTTGCCGCAGCCTGATTCGCCGACAATGCCGAGCGTTTCGCCGGTATTGACGGTAAACGAGACGCCGTCCACCGCTTTGACATGGCCTACCGTGTGACGAAAAAAGCCCCTTTTGATCGGGAAATATTTCTTCAAATCCTTGACTTCCAGCAGATGCTCGCTCATGGCTTGCCTCCGTTCCGAATAAGATCGCAGCGCACGAAATGTCCTGATGTTATTTCTCGCAGTTCGGGCATTGCTTGTTTACAGGATGGCTGTGCCTGGGAACACCGATCTGCGAAACGGCAGCCTGGGGGGAATGCGCCGGCGCTGGGCACCGTCCCGGGAATTGAATACAGCGTTTCCCGCTCATCCTCCAACGAAGGTATGGAGGCAAGCAAAGCCTGGGTATAGGGGTGCGTCGGCGCATCGAAGATAGCGTCTGCAGAAGCGCTTTCCACCACTTGGCCGGCATACATGACGACCACATGGTCGGCCATTTCAGCAACAACGCCCAGATCATGCGTAATCAAAATGATGGACGTGTTCAGCTCATCGCGCATTTGTCTCATCAATTCGAGTACCTGTATTTGGATGGTGACATCCAGAGCCGTCGTTGGCTCGTCCGCGATCAGCAGCTTCGGCTCGCAAATCATCGCCATCGCGATCATGACCCGTTGGCGCATGCCGCCCGACAGTTGGTGCGGATATTCCTTTACGATCTGCTCGGCCCGCGGAACGCCGACAAACCGCAGCATCTCCACCGCCTTCTCTCGCGCTGCAGCCTTGGAGACGGATCTGTGGCGCAGCAGCACCTCAGCGATTTGTTCGCCTACTTTCATGACGGGGTTGAGCGATGTCATCGGTTCTTGAAAGATCATCGAAATTCGATCCCCGCGAATATTCGTCATTTCCTTTTCCGACAGCTTCGTCAAATCCTGGCCCTCAAACCGGATCTCTCCCTGGACGATGCGTCCCACCGGCTTGGAGAGCAGCTGCATGATGGATAAAGAGGTGATGCTCTTTCCACTGCCCGACTCGCCGACGATGCAGACGATCTGTCCCTCGGCCACATCAAGATCGACGCCGTCCACAGCGCGGATGATCGCGTTTTTGGTGTGAAAATATGTCTTCAGATTGCGGATTTCTAATAAGTTCTTCGCCATGAGTAGCTCCCTTTCCGGCGTTAACGCTTTAGTTTGGGATCCAGAACGTCCCTCAGCGATTCACCCAACAAGCTGTAAGCCAGTACGGTGACCAAGATAAGTACCCCCGGATAAACTGCTAATTCCGGTGCGGTCCAGATGTAGTTCTGGGAATGCTGCAGCATATTCCCCCATGAAGCCAGTGGCGGCTGAATGCCCAGCCCCAGGTATGACAGCCCGGATTCGGCCAAAATCGCCCAACCGATACCAAGAGTAGCCAGCACGATGATGGATGAGAACGTTTGGGGAATCACGTGCCTGAACAAAATGCGCCACGGCCCTGCGCCTAGCGTCGTTTCGGCTTCGACTAAGGAGCTATTTCTCCATTTCAGCACTTCGGCATGCACGATCCGCGCCATTTGCGGCCAATAGGTCAAGCCTACTGCAAGAATGACGACCGGCGGTTTATTCCCGAACGAAGTAATTTCAATCAAAATAAGAAAGAACGACGGGATCGATAGCATCATGTCTACAATGCGCATAATGATATATTCCGCCGTCCCTCCGAAAAATCCGGCGATCGAGCCCAACAATCCGCCGAGCACGACCGCCAGCGCCATAGCGGAGAGACCGACCAGCAGCGTGATTTGGCCGCCGGAGACGACTCTCGCCAGCTCATCCCGGCCAAGCTCGTCCGTCCCCAGCCAATGCTGAGCGCTGGCAGGCTGCGTAACTTGAAGCGGATCGGTGTCCGTCGGAGAATGACCCAAAAACCATGGACCTACCACAATAAACAGATGAATAATAATCAAATAAAACAATGCCAGTTTCCCGACAGGCGACAAACGGGCGATCGTCTTTAGGATGCTCTTCGCGATTCCGGGGGAGGATGCGGAGGCACCTATCCATTGTTGATCTTGCATAAGGGCAGGTTTATTCATAGCGGATTCTCGGATCGAGAACGGAATAAAGAAGATCCGTCACAATATTGGTTATAATGACAATCGTTCCTACCATCATGGTGACCCCCATCACCACGGTGTAATCGCGATTGGTGGCTGCCTGCACGGCCAAACGTCCCATGCCGGGCCAGCCAAAAACATTTTCCACGACCACAGACCCTCCGAGAAGAATCGGAATAATCAGACCAATGATGGCCACAATCGGAATGAGCGCGTTGCGTAAAGCATGCTTGAAGAATACGCGAAAACTTTTTAAGCCCTTCGCTCTTGCCGTCCGGATAAAGTCCAGACCGATGACATCGACCATCGCCGACCGGGTGAAACGGACAATATTAGGCAGCATGAGAATGGATAGCGTCAACATCGGCATAATCATATGCTTGAATAAGTCGCCCCAGGCGAACACGCTGCCGGCTGTAACCATCCCCGAAGGAGGAAGGATATGATAAACAACGGCAAATATAATGATGAGAAGGATGCCCAGCCAAAATTCAGGAATGGCCATGCCGACCGTGGACATGAACGTAATCGCCCGGTCCAGCCAGCTTCCCCTTTTGACAGCGGCAAGGACGCCCAGAGGAATGCCGATAATTAAGGTGAAAATTAAAGTTGCGGCGGACAACAGCACTGTGTTCGGAAACCGTTCCGATAACAGCTTCGATACCGGCTGCTGGGAATCAAGCGATCTTCCGAGATCGCCCTGAACGACGCCTCCGAGCCACTCAGCATACCTCTGAACGACCGGCTTATCCAGTCCTAGCTGCTTGGTTAAAGCTTCCCGCTGCTGCTCGGTCGATTCGAAATTCATAATGGCCGATGGTCCACCAGGCGCCAAATTGATCAGGAAGAAGGTCAGGACCGATACGAGAAATAGCGTGAGAAATCCTTGGCAGATCCGTAATACGATAAATCGGGACATCAGATAACTCCTTCCTTATATCCCCGTAGGCGGAGATTGCGCTCCGCCCCACGTGAGAAATAATGATTACTTAATGGTCCATTCACTAATGTGATCTTCCGCCACGATAAACGTCGTTTTCGGCACAGTCAGGTTCTTCTGCGTCGCTACAGCCAGTGTCGGATACCACAAATAAAGGTAAGGAAGTTCCTCCGCCGTCATTGCCTGCACGTCATTATAAATTTTCACTCGCTCTTCAGTCGTTTTCGCTTTCCGGCCATCTTCAAGCAGTTGATCAAGCGCCGGGTTTTTGTAGCCCGGAATGTTATTTCCTTTACCGGCTGAGTTGCTATGATAGTAAGCCAACACATCCGGGTCAACCGGAGCGCGCCACCAGCAAACCGTTGCGTCATATTGACGGTTGCTAACCACTTTCTGTACATATGTATTCCAGTCGATGACTTGAAGATTGACCTTCACGCCGATTTTTTGCCAGTATTGCTGCACCAGCTGAGAAGCTTGCACAAGCACCCCGTATTGACCTGCCGGCATATCGATTTCGAGCACTTTACCATCCTTTTGCATGAAACCTTCGGCATTTGGCGCGTAGCCCGCTTCTTTTAACAGCGCTTTCGCCTTCTCCGGATCAAATCCGTATGTTTTCACATTTTTGTTGTAATATTTCTCCTGAATCGGAGCAATCGGACCGGTAGCAACGCTTCCGTAACCTTTCAATACGCCTTTGATAATCGACTCCCGGTCGATCGCGTAGAGCAGCGCTTGGCGAACCTTCACATCGCGGAACCGCTCTTGCGACTGATCCAGTGCAACCCAGTAGTAGTTGTTATCGATCAGTTCATTGACGTTCAAATTCGAATTCGATTTCAATTTCTCCATCAGGTTCGGATCGGTGACATTGATCATCGATAACGTGCCGGAAAGAAGCTGAGCGATTTGCGTATTGCTGTCTGGAATAATATTGAAGATGATTTTAGTGAATTTGGCTCCGCCGCCGTAGTAATCCGGATTTCGTTCCAATTCCACGAATTGCCCCGCCGAATATTTCACAAACTTGAATGGGCCTGTGCCGACTGGTTTCTCTTTATTAAAAGAAGTTAATTTCCATGGGTCCTGTCCTTCGAAAATATGCTTCGGCAATATTTTTGCATACCACGCCAAGTAGTTAGGCAGAGACGACCACGGCTTCTTCAGCATGATTTGCACCTGAGTCGGATTAACGACAACAACCTTGTCCACGTCAACGAAGTTGGAGGAGTTGCTGGCTCCCAGCTCTTTCTTCAAAACAATCTCGTTAAACGTGTACGCCACGTCATCGGCCGAAAACGGCTGACCGTCACTCCATTTGACATCTTTGCGAAGATTGAACGTCCAGCTCATTCCATCGTCGGCTGGCTTCCAGTCCGTTGCTAAAGCGGGCGCTGGTTGATAGTCTGTCCCCCATTTGGTTAAGCCATCATACAAAATTTCCGTAATGGGCTGGGACTCGGCAAAGCCGGTGGGAAACCATGGATTAAAATTCGGTTCCGCATTCGTTGCCATGTTAAGCGTAACGTTCGAAACTACGTCCGCCGGCTGGCTGCTCGCTGTAGTCGTCTGATTGCCTGCAGGTGCCGAACTAGTCGAACCTGAATCCACATCCGGCTTAATGCTGCAGCCGGAAAGCGCCACCACTGTCGCCATCAAACAGGCGCAAGTTGTTAACCACATTTTACGTTTTTGCATCTGTACAGACCCCCTAAATAGAATGAAATCAAAGATGATTACTCTGTTCGCGGAAATAACCAAGAGACCGAGAAATCTTTTCAGCCGCTTCGACCGTTAGATCGCCAAACTGATGAATCAGATCGACACCTACCCGATGTGACGGCCCTCCAGCGCTAATGGCGCCAATGACCTTGCCATTTTTGCCGAATATCGGAGCGCCTACCCCGTTTGCTCCCTCTTCATAATCTTCATAGCTGATGCTGTAGCCTCTTTTTCGGATTTGATCCAGTTCGATACGCAATTGGTCGGGATCGGTCACCGTGTTTTCCGCCATCTTCTGATAATGAGGCAGCATGTCAAGCACCTTCTGCTGCTCTTCAGGAGATAGAAAAGCCAACATAGCCTTCGGGCAAGCACCGGCATGAAGCGGTGTGCGCTGGCCAAGGCGGGAGATCAACCGCACCCCCTGCTTGCTGTGTCGACGGGCGATGATGATCGACTGTCCTTCGGACAAACAGCAGAGATTGACGGTCTCGCCTGTCACTTGCTGAAGCTGCTCCATAATGGGCTGCGCCAATTCTTCCAACGGAATATCTGATTCAGCAGCGAGTGCCAGGTTGTAGGCCATCGCAGTTACCACATATTGTCCGCCGGGTTCCATACGCAGCAACCCAAACTCCTCCAGTGATTTCAAACTGCGAAAAATCTGATTCTTCGATAAACCCGTTAAACCTTCCAATTCACCAATTGCAAAACGGTAAGGCGGTTTACAAAACGAAAACAATACCTGCAATGTTTTCATGACAGATTCGATCGCGTACCGGGATTCATTCACTCCTTTACGCTCATTATCAGCAGGTACAACTTCCTTCAACTGCAAGCCCTCCTCAAAATCTGAATTTCTCTCTAAAGTAGTGCATTCATGCGGTAAAGCGAATATGTATTTGATTGTATATGTTAATATTTGATTTAGTCAAACGGTTTTTAAAATTATTCAGAAAATTTGTTTGAATTCCAAAAAATATCGATTCGGACGAAAAAAAACTGTGGTTATTCGTGCCAATGTTTGCTATTTTATAAATATTAATAAAACATGTTTTATTCAGTCAAATCAAAATGGCAACAGAGAGGATGTCAGAAGCATGCACAAAACGATGAAGATCAACGGCGTTACCCTTCATATCGAAGATCAGGGCGAAGGCCCCGCAATCGTCACGCTGCATGGAGGGCCAGGCTTAGGTTCCAGACGAGGCGATGCCGCCGTATTCGGCGCCTTCACTGCTGACGGTTATCGGGTAGTTTCCTATGACCAACGGGGAAATGGCGAATCTGAAGGAGCCGAGCCGTACAGTCACGAGCAGTTCATTGCCGATACCGAAGCGCTGCGCAGCGAATTGGGACTTGGCAAAATCGTGATTGCCGGAGGTTCTTACGGAGGCTATTTAGCTCTTGAATATGCACTGAGATATCCGCAAAATGTGGCAGGCATCATTCTTCGCGACACAGCGGCATCCAATGCTTACCGCTATACGGCGCATGATCGCGCGATAAAGAGCGGACTTCCCGGCATTACGCAGGAGATACTGGACCGATTGTTTAATGGGCAGGCGAAAGACAATGATGATTTTCGGGCGATGTATTCGGCCATATTGCCGCTATATTGGGTTAAATTTACGCAAGCCGATTTGGACAACCATCTGAATTCGATCATTTTCCGTTACGAAACTCATAACTGGGCGTTCTCCCGGAATCAGCCTCATTTTAATATCGTTGATCGCTTAAAAACGATTCAGGTGCCAACGCTTGTGTTGTGCGGGCGCCATGATTGGATCACGCCACTCGAAGCTTCCGAGGAGATTGCCCGTGAAATCCCGAACAGCCGGTTAGTCGTCTTTGATCATAGCGGCCATTCTCCACAAAACGAAGAGCGTGAGAAATTCCAAGCCGAAGTCCGCAAATTTTTGCGCGAAGTTGTCCCTACCTACCAATAAACAATAAACTTAAACTTAACCGAAAGGCGTGTTCCCATCATGAATAAGAAAAATTATCGCGGTTACCAATCCTATCAATATCTTGAGCCAGGCGTTGATTTCAAAAGCTTCGAGCTCGTTAAAGAAACGACGCTCTTCCCGGAATATATCGTTCCCGTTACAACAGATGAGGAAGCGCGCGTGAAACGTTTATTAGAAGAAAACATCGTCATTTCCTTGCACGAGCATACGTTTAAAGCACCGGCTAATTTGAATGAATTCCTGGAATTCCGCCGCTGGGGCCGCGATTTCACCGGTTACGAGGGCTTGTCCCGCTCCGGGCTGGATTGCGTGTTCGACAATTTGATGAACGGCACCGCCATGATTACTTCCCGCGGAGGATGGAAGTGGGACGATATTATTTATGACCTCGGCATGCGACTGAGCGATATCGCCCATCAAGATATGGTCATCATGGGCTTGACGACGGATGATATCCGCCGTGCCAAACAAAACGGCCAAATCTCGTTCGTTGCTTCCATCGAAGGGGCTAGCATGATCGAAAATGAGCTGGATCGCCTGGACATTCTGTACGGATTCGGCGTGCGCTGCATGGGAATTGCTTACAGCGAAGGCAATTCGCTCGGCATGGGCCTGAAAGAAGCAAGCGGAGGCTTAACCGCGTTCGGCAAACAGGCTGTGCAGCGGATGAATAAGCTCGGCATCGCCATCGACGTATCCCACTCCAACGACCAGACTTCTTTGGACACGATTGAAGCGAGCGATAAGCCAATCTTTATCACGCATGCCGGCGCCCGCGCGTTGTGGAACACAAACCGTCTTAAGCCGGACGACGTTATTAAAGCATGTGCGGCCAAAGGTGGCGTCGTCGCCATCGAAGCTGCGCCGCATACTACGATCACTCAGAACCACCCACGGCATAATATCGAATCCTTCATGGAGCATTTCGAATATTGCGTTAATCTTGTAGGCATCGATCACGTGACCTTCGGTCCGGATACCCTGTTCGGCGACCATGTCGGCATTCATAAAGCGCTGTCCGAGGCGCTGTCGCTTTCCGCTTCCAAAGGCAATATGCCTTACGAAAAAGTCGACTATGTACAAGGCTTGGAAAACCCGGGCGATTGCTTTCCAAATATCGTGCGCTGGCTCGTGAAACACGGCTACTCCGATCAGGACATCGCGAAAGTCATCGGCGGCAACACGATGCGCGTTCTGGAGGAAGTATGGTGCAATCCTAGACTTCAAGGTCACGGGCCGCAGTTCAAATAGCAGACAAACAGCTGGAGCCTTGGACTGGAATAAAGCCCTGAACTTCCGCTGTTTCGATGAATGAACGTTCCGCGTCGTATTGGATTTAGAGGAATGTCTTCCTCCAACTCCATTGGCAGTGTAAGTTGGTTCAAGGTATATCGAATGTACAAAGAAACCGTTCCTTTCGTAAGTGGATGGGTGCTACCTCCATTTACCAAAGAACGGTTTCATTTTGTTTGCATAGCGCGCTAGGCTTGCACGTCCTCCCGGTCCACCCACCGCTGCCCCGAGTCAATGACCGGTGCCGGCACAATCTCCGGGACCGTCTTCTCGCCGGCTTCCGCCATACGCCGAAGCAGCCTTGCCTTCATGGCGTCGGCGACTTCGCGATGCGAAGCGACGCCAATGAGATTGCGCAGCTCGTACGGGTCGGAGACCAAATCGTACAAGTAGCTCTCCTCATAGAGATCGGAGCCCGCATCGTTGAAGGCATGCTTCTGAGGCGCCGACACGCCATACTTCCAGCGCTTCGTTCTCACCGCGCGGCCGACCTCCGATTCGCTGATCTGCACGTACGCTTCCTCCGGCCATGCCTCCGCCGTGCCGCGTACCAACGGCAGCATCGAGCGCCCCTGCATCTCGGCCGGAACCGGGATGCCGGCTGCATCCAGCAGCGTCGGAGGCAGGTCGATCAAGCTGACCAGCTCGCGCACCTGCCGGCCGCCGAAGAAGCCGGGACCGGTCATCGCCGTCGGGACGCGAATCGAGGCGTCATGGCCGGAGCGCTTGTATTCCCCGTTGCGCGTCTTGAAATGATTGCCGTGATCCGATGTGAAGAGCACGATCGTATTGTCGCTAAGCTGCAGCGATTTGAGCGCGTCCTGCACCCGGCCGAACGCTTCGTCCAGCCGCTTGACCATGCCGTAATAGCCGGCGATATGCTCATGCGTCGTGCCCCCAAGCGCTGCCAAATCCTGCGGAATCCACCCGCCCCTGTACCGCTCGGCGTAGCCGTCCGGCGCCGGGTAGTCGTCGCGGTGATTCTGATGGTGCGGCTCCAAATACGAGACGAAGAGGAAGAAAGGATTTTCCTGATGGCAGTCAATAAACCGTATGGCCGCATCCGTCATCGCATCGACACGGTAACCGGGAAGCTTGACGGCTTGCCCGTCATTATTATAGAGAACCGTGTTATACGCATCGGAGCAAAATTCCAACACATCGGCAGCCAGCCACTCTTGGTACCCGCCGCGCTTGGAAGCCGGCACCGGCTCCTCGTGCGCCAGATGCCACTTTCCGATATAGCCGGTGCGGTAGCCCGCTTCATTGAAATAGTCCGCTAGCGTCCGCTCCCCTTCCGGCAGCGGAATTCCATTGATATAGCAGCCCGTTGTTGTCGCATATTTGCCGGTCTGCAGGCACGATCTTGCCGGTCCGCACACCGGCTGGCACGTAAAGGAATGCGTGAAATGCGCCCCCTCCAGCGCCATGCGGTCGAAATTCGGCATCAAGCCGAGTGGATTGCCATGCAGGCCCGAGGTATCCCAACGCTGTTGGTCTGTGAAAAAGACAATGACATTCGGTCGTTTCTTGGTTTCCATTTTGCTCCTCCTTCTATCCAGCCAATCGAATTATTCTTTTACGCCGCCGGCGGTTAATCCTTCAACCATATAACGCTGCAGGAACATAAATACGATAAGCAAAGGAATTGTCGCTGCAGCCGCTGCTGCCGTCGCTCCTGACCAGTTCGCAGAATACTCGCCGAGATACGTCAGCGACAACCCCGGACTCAGCGTTCTTTTGCCAATGTCGCTGACCAGCGTCATCCCGAACAGAAAGTCGTCCCACGCGATAAGAAACGTGTAAATGGCAATCGCCATAATACCCGGCTTGGAGAGCGGGACGATGACGGTGAACAGCGTTTTGAAACGGGAGGCGCCGTCAATTTCCGCCGCTTCCTCCAGTTCTTTGGAGATCCCGTTGAAGAAAGTTCGCATCAGCATAATGCTGAACGGCAGCGATGTGGACGTTGAAGCCAGAATCAGCACATAATGCGTGTTGAGTAAATGCAGCGACTGATATTGGGAATAAAGACCGATAACCAGCGTTACCGTCGGGAACATTTGCGCAGACAGAAACAGCAGCGTCAATAAATTGCTTCCTTTAAATCTGAACCGGGACAAGGCATAACCGGCAAAAATGGACACGAAGATACAAACGATCGTTGCGCCTGAAGCGACAAGCAATGTGTTTTTATAAAAGGTGAGAAACACCGATGATTTCAAAATTTCGATATAGCTTGCAAAAGAAGGATGAAGCGGAAACCACTTCGGCGGAAGCTGCAGCAGCTCCGCATTCGAATGCAAGGAAGTCACGATGATCCAGTAAACCGGAAACAACAGGAACAGAAGAATCGCCGCGAGAAACAGATAGCTGCCCGTCTCGCTGCTTCGTGTTTTGGATTTCGTTTTGTGTGCGCTGGACGCGTTTGCGATAGGCACAGATTTGGATGTTACATTCACGCCGCATACCCCCTATCTTTCGTCCCGATTCATCAGACGCGTGAATACCATTGAGAATACAAACAAGAGAACCAGCCAAATCACGCCAATAGCCGAAGCTTTGCCCATTTCATATTTGGAGAATGCCGTCAAATACGTCATGATGGCCAGCGAGGTCGTGCTGTTCGCAGGTCCGCCATTCGTTAAAGTAAAGAATAACGTGAACATTTGAAAGTTATTGACAATCATAATCAAGGTTACGCTGCTGATGACCGGCTTAAGCATAGGCAGTGTAATGCGGGTAAAAATCCGCCAACTGCCGGCTCCGTCGATTCGTGCGGCTTCATATAAGCTTGCCGAAATGCCTTGCAGCCCGGCTAGCAGCATAACGGCTACCAGCGGCGTTTGACGGAATACGGCCACGACAATAATGCTCGGCAGCGCTGCGCTTGTGGAATGAAGCCAGTTGATGTTCTCTTTGACGATCCCGAGATGAACCAGCGTGTAGTTCAGGACGCCGTAATCTCCTTGATAAATCCACATAAAGATGAGCGCCGTAACGATTGTCGGAATCGCCCAAGGAATCATAATAATGCTCCGGAAAAAACCGCGGAATTTGATATTCCGGTTCAAGACAACCGCGAGCGCCATGCCGAGTACCAAATCGAAAACAACGGTAACAACAACGTAATTCAGCGTGACTTTCAGGGAATGATAAAATTCCGAAGAACGAAGCAGCTCTGTGTAATTCGCAAAATGGTTCCATTGCTTATCCGGCGAGAGCAGCGAATAATCGGTAAAGCTCATGAGGACCGACTTGATGAGCGGACTGATAATCGTCAGCGCCAGCAAAGCGATAGAAGGCAGAAGCAGTACGGTTGCAAAGATGATGTTTTTGTGGTTCCGGGTTAGATTCACTTTCTCTCCCTCCATCCTGTTTCGGGTGCTTTTGGCATAAAAAAAAGGGGAAGCGCAGTCACGCCTCCGCCTGATTCCGATCTCTACTTTTTGTACAGCTCTTTAATTTTGGGCACAACCGTGGAAATCGCTTCGTCCGGCGTTTTGCCGCCTTCGGTGACGATCACGATCATATCGGTCGAGGTTTTCATCGCATTATCGAATTTCGGATTCACAGCCGGAAGCGGCGAAGCCGATTTCATTTGTTCGTTAAACACTTTCGAGTAATTGTCTTCATTCATTTCAGGCAGCGCTGCGACCGATTTGCGGGAGGACATGACGCCGTTCAGCTTGTGGTAAATGCCCATCGCCTCTTTCGATACGAGGAATTTCACAAATTCCGCCGCTTCTTTCTTGTTCTTGCCGCCGGCCGACACGATCAGCTGATGCTCGGTGAAGAACGTTTCGCTTTTGCCCGTTTTGCCGACAGGCACAGTTGTAACGCCCCATTCTTTATCAAATTCCGCGCCTTTGCCGCTCATATTGCGGAAGTTCGTACGTCCAAAGTCTCCGTCTATCAGCATGCCCAGTGCTCCGGTTGCAAACATCGGACGCAGATCGGACATCATGGCGCCTTTTGGCGAAACTTTGCTGCCAATCATATCCTTCAGGTAGGAAAGCGCATCCTTCAAACCCGTCCCTTGATCGTAAACAATATTGCCTTGCGCATCGACAAACTTCCCGCCGTACGAATAAGCGATTCGAAGCAGCATGTTCCCGGTATAGGAGTCGGAAGCGCCATTTTCACCCATGCCATAAATGGGAGTGCCTTTCTCATCTTTGCCGAGAGCGGCGATTTTCTTAGCATCCTGAATCATCTCATCCCACGTTGCCGGCGGCTTCTCCGGATCAAGTCCCGCTTTTTTGAAAAGCGTTTTGTTCCAGAACAGCGCGCTCGGATGCGGTGCCCAAGGCATTGCCATCAGTTTGTTCTCATAAGTCACACCGGCTTTGCTGCCGTCAACGATGTCATTCGACATATCAGCGCCCAGCAGATCGTTCAGCGGCTCGACGATTTTGGCACCGACAAACGCCGGCGTGAAATTTTGGTTGGACATCGTGACATCCGGCGGATTGCCGCCTGACGAGCTGACAAGCACCTGATCCTTGAATTGGGCAAACGGAATGCCGATCGATTTCACTTTAATATTGGGATGCGTCTTCTCAAACTCGGCAATCAGCTGGTTATAGGCTTCCTTGGTGCCGTCCTCGACGGATATCCAGTTCGCAAAAGAGATTTCAACCTGCTTGCCGCTTTGCCCTCCGGTCGGTGCAGCCGAGCCTGTTGCAGAGTTCGTAGCTGATCCGCAAGCTGTCAGCATTACCATAAGACTGAGCGTTGTCGCGCTTACTACCATTTTCCCCCGTGGTTTCACACATTTCCCGCCTTTTAACTATTTTTTCGGCTTGCCTTGCTGCCGTACCCTTATTATAGGCAAGCGATCTCCTGATTTTTGTTCTTTTATTCGGCATCTTTGGTCATGTTTTCGTATACGAAAAAGACCCTTCTACTCCTAATGACGAAGAAGGATCTGCTGCGATTACCCCTTATGTCGCTTAAATTCGAGCGGGGTCATCCCTGTAACCTTTTTAAAAACTTTCGATAAATAGCTGCCATCCGGATAGCCAACCTTATCGCAAAGCTGGCCGATAGGCGTCTTGCCTTCTATAATCAGTTCTTTCGCCTTCTCAATTCGCACATTCGTCAAAAAGTCGTTGAAGCTGACGCCGGATTCTTTCTTAAACAGCTCGCTCAAATAGTTGCGGTTCAGGTGGACATGATCCGCAGCTTCCTGCAGGGAAACCCCTTCCGCATAATGGGCTCTGACATAATCGCACACTTTGCGGATCGCATCATTGTACGGATATTGGGAATGGTACGCTTCTTGAATGGCTTGCTCAGCGCGCGCAAGCAGCCAGCAGCTCACGTGTTCAAAGGTCGGCAAGGCTGCAATAACCTCATGCGGTCTCTCGGCTTCCTGCGGTTGCACCGTGAGGCCGGCTGCTGCTTTTAACCGGCGCACGGTTCGCTGCAGCAAGAACACCGCTTCGATGCAAAACGCTTTCAGCTCTTTCTCTCGCCATTTCATGGATTGCCCTACCTCCGACATGACGGTACGGAGATAAGGGACAACACGATCAAACTGATCGCGGTCCAGCAGCTCGGACACATCTTCCAAATGATGTTGGCGCTCCTCCGGATCGCCGCAAGCCGGCTTGCCTTCATCCATGCACCAAGCGATGCTTCGACGCGCATAAAATTGCTTATGCCCGAGCGCCTGTTTCACCTCTTCGAACTGCTTGCTCAAGGATGCAAGCTGGAGATCGGGCATACTGAGGCCGATGCCAATAGAGACCGATAACCCCAGCAGCTCCTGCAAGTTGCCCGAAATGCGAGACGCGCAGCGCAGTGTCGTTTCACGAAGCGACTTTTCTCCCCCTTGGCCGTAATTGTACAATGCCATATAATAATGCTCTTCCGCTACGAAACAACAGCCGGTATCCGTTTCGATGCGAAGCGTTTCATCAATGATATTGATGACTGCGGAATCGAGCAGTTCCGGCTCGCTGATCTTTGCGCGTGATTTCACCTGGGCATGCTCGTCGCTGCGAATCACCATCATCATCACGTGCTTATTGCGAAGCGGAATGCGAAATAGCCGCATTTTTTCCTCAAATTCAGTCTGAAGCATACTCGCACCGCGCAGCAGATCACGGAAAAACAGGGAACGCAGCGCATATTGATTGACGTTCAATTCGCTCTTAAGACTGAACACCTCCTGCTGGCGCATCCGCTCCTTCTCAATCAATTCTTGCGCCTTGAGCAGCGCATTGCGCAGATCGTCCGGCGTGATTTCCGCCTTCAGCAAGTAGTCATGAGCCCCTGCCTTAATCGCCTCGGAGGCATAGCTGAATTCACTGTATGAGCTTAGAATGAAGCTCACAATAGAAGGGCGCTCCTCCTTCAAGCTGCGAATAAGTGCGATGCCGTCCATCACCGGCATTTTGATATCCGTAATGACTACGTCAATCTCGCAAGTTCGGCAAATTTCCAGCGCTTCCTTGCCGTTGCTGCAAGCAGCAGCCAAGTGAAAGGAAAGCCCCGTTTGGTTCAGCAATATTTCCAGCCAACGACGGATTTGCGCTTCGTCATCAACGAGTACGACATTCATTTTCGCCTCAACTCCTCTACACGCATAAAGACCGGCCAATTCAACAGAATGCTGGTTCCCTGCTCATCCGTATGCAGCACTTGCAAGCCGTACTTTTCCCCGAAATGCGCTTTTATTCGATTCTGCACGTTGCGCAGCCCCATCCCCCCAGCCGAGGCGAGTACCCACTCCGTCAAACTAACGCCGCTTGCCCCTCCCTCCTGCGATAAAGCAATGCCGACGCCATTATCCGTAATCTGCAGTTTAATTTCGCCATCTTCCTCCCAGGCGTCGATTCGGACTATACCAGGTCCTTCTTTCGGCTCGATGCCGTGGAAAATCGCATTCTCCACTAACGGCTGCAGCAGCAATTTCAGCGTCCGGCAAGAGCCTATCCGCTCATCAATCTGAAAGCGCACCTGAAGCTTGTCATACTGGCGCGCCATTTGGATATTGACGTAATTTTGCAGGTTGTCCAGCTCTTCGGCAACGGTAATATACTCGCTTTCGTCCGAAAGCGATTTCCGGAGCAGCTTGACCAGCGAGACGATGACTTGATCAACCTTCTCTCTGGATTCCGTCAGCAGTAAAGAGCGAATAGAGGCAAGCGTGTTGTATAAAAAATGCGTATTAATCTGCGATTGCAAATTTTGCATCTCGAACTTTCGCTTTAAATCCTGCTCGACAAATACCTGATCTCTCAGCTCTTCAATGCGCTCCAACATCTGATTGAACTTCCCTGCAAGCTCCCCGATCTCGTCATTGCTTCGAATACTCGTCCGTTCGCTCAAGTCCCCCATCTCAACCCGCTTCATGCTGGCGTAGAGCTTGCGAATCGGAATCGACAGCCGGCTGGCAATGATATAGGACAGAAAGACCGAAAGGAGCATGAGGCATGCGAACACAACAAGCGTAATCCACTTGGATCTGGTCACATTTTCCAGCAGCGTATTCAGCGGCGTATAAGAGACGATGGTCCAATCCGTGCTGCTAACCTTATGGTAGGTCACAAGCATCGGTTTATCCTTCATTTTCACTTTAAAATGCCCTTCATCTCCTTGAAAGCTCGAAAAATAGGAGGCTTGCGTCAACGTCTCGCCCAGGCGGCTTTTATCTTTGGCGGAAACGATCCGGCCATGGCGGTCAAAGATCAGAATTTCTTCGTCGCCGCTGACCGTATCGGCATACTGCTTATAGAGGAAGCTTTCCCCGACGTTAATCATTAGAAGTCCCAAAATCGAATTGCTCTCAAAATCCTTCAACAAACGAACTGCCGACACATAGTATTGTTCGTTAATAGTCGGGCCGAGGCTGGGCGAAGGATTGGTTTCCCAGACGATTCCCCCGTTCTCTTTGACCGCCTCCTGAAACCAGGCGTCATTTCGAAAGGACGTAATCCCAATCTTGGGTCCATTATAAAATGTATGGAGCTCCACATTGTTAAATCCGAAGATGGAAGTGTAGTAATCAAGCCATGTATAAGCATACCGGTAAGTGACGATCAACTTGGTCAAAAACTGCCGCTGCAAACGCTCCTGATACGCATGATCGTCCGCCGGACTTTGCAGCAAAGATCGAAGCTCTTCATTTGAAAAATAAATATTGGAAATCGCCGTCAGATCCGATGCCATGATCCCTAGCTTCTGCGAAATTAAACTGAGCGATTTCAGCTTCGCTTCCGCGGCCTGTTTCTCGATGGTATTGCTCGAAATCGTAAGCGAAAGATAACTAAAAATGCTTAACGGCACAACGACCAACGCAAGAAAGGCAATCAACATCCGATGCTGTACGCTGCTGCGCTTAATGAACATCCGTTTGAACATGATTCCCCTCCCATTCCTGCCGTTATGTTGTGCGTATCATTTCTAAGCGTCTGCTGCGCAGCGGAATCCCATGTGTCCCGCCGAACTGTCGGGCGTATTTTGGCTTCTCGCTGCGACGCGGTAGCGATTGCAGTAAGATTTGTGACACAAGTAGGAGCCGCCGCGCATCACACGGTTTGTCCCGCTGTTTGGGCCTACGGGATTTACCTTTGGACCCTTCACGTGAAAGGTCGGATGAAACCAATCCGAGCACCATTCCCAAACGTTTCCTGAAGCTTGATACAAGCCGTACCCATTCGGTTCAAAAGACTTCACAGGCGCCGTTCCCATAAATCCGTCGCTCGCGTTGTTCTTTTCCGGGAATTTCCCCTGCCATATATTGCACATGTGCTTGCCTTCCGGTTTGAGCATGTCCCCCCAAGGATATCTTTTTTGAACCAAGCCTCCTCTTGCGGCAAACTCCCACTCCGCTTCTGTAGGCAGCCTTTTCCCCGCCCACTCGCAGTAAGCCTGCGCATCATGCCATGAGACATGAGTGACCGGGTGATCCAGTCTATCTTCAATCCCGGATCCCGGACCTTCCGGAGTATGCCAAAAAGCACCTTCAACCGCCAGCCACCAGGGAGTCTGCGCAGGGGAGCCTAGAATCTTGACACCGTTTTCAGGCACAAACAGATGAAACACGTACGACCATCCGAACTTTTCAGCTTCCGTTACATGGCCTGTTGCGTCTACAAAGTTCTTGAACTCGAGATTCGTTACTGTACACGGATCTATATAAAACGGGCTGACGGTTACAGATCGGACAGGCCCTTCCCCATCCGCAGGAAAGCCCTCCTGATCATCGGTACCCATGAGGAATTCTCCGCCCTGCAAAAAAAACATATTGTGCTTAGCAAGCGGCTTTATTGCAGCAGCGTGCTGCTCTTGCTTTTTAAATGGAGCGAAGGTAAGGGCTTGATTTCTCGAAACAGAGCAGCAAGACGGTTTTTCATTAGAATCAGTCATCATAAGGCCTCTCCTTCTCAAGTGAACTTTTTACTTCTGTAATCCTATGAGCTATCATCTAGATAATAACCCATTTTAAACCAAAACGGAATAAAGTATTTCGTGATAAATGATCATTTCAATTTTCAAGCCTATTATTTCATATGATATAAGCGTTATCCTCATAAAACTCAGATTCACTCGGTTAATTTATATCATTTTGGATTTAAGTGACGAAAGCCCGTACCATCAAGGCACAGGCCAACGACATCTATGTTAGGCAATCACAGCAGCTTTGCATTTGCCGCCGCGTTAAAAACTTTACGCTGCTTATTTTCATAGAGAACAGCAGATTGGGAAGGGATAACTTCACCGGCCACAGTGACCTGTTTATCAGAAAAGTTAACGATGACTTTCATGTCGTCTCCATATTGCGCGCTTTGAACAAGGCGATCCTCCGTAAGGATGGAGAACCCGCTCATTTCTCGCTTAACAGCCTCCCGATGGAAAGGGGACCATACGTTTAGAAAATCAAGCATGCTCGCTTTATCCTTCTCCCATGTTTGTCGGTCCAAATGATAGAGCGGGGGAACATTATACAGCAGCTCATAGAGCATCCGATCGGCCTCTTCGCCCTTAATCTTATAGCTGCCCCATTCCCAGTGATTCGTCGTAATAATGGTATCGTTATAGATCAGTTTATATAAAGGAAGCGAGTAGACCGGGTCGGTGTAAACTTTCTCGTACAACGATTTGAGCGGCACTGGCTTGCCATAGCGCTGGGGAATACCATCCGCCGCGTAGTAGCCTCCTACATAATAGGGGCTATCCTTCTTGTCCCGCATATCAGGATCGCCCCAGGCAATAACCGGACTTTCAATCCCTTGCGCGAACGCAATCACGCTGCTGGCAAAGTCGTTGCCGCCCTCAGAGCCGACGACCATCTTTTTCTCCTTCGCAAAATAGTCCAGCCGTTCCAAGCGTGCTTTCAAATCCTGCTGCTGCGTAGTCGGATGCGTGGGGGAGAAATCATCATAGATTTCTCCCGTGGCATCGCAGTCCACGAACCAGGAGTTAAAACCGATTCCGTCCTGCAGAATGCCGGACACACGCTGTTTGACGCTTGGCATAGCAAGCGTTGGGTTCAGCTTTCGACCGCGCTGCAGAAATCCGGCGATCTTCGTCCCATCTTTCCGGGCTACCGTTGCCTTCTCATACAGAGAAGGATCCGGGAAGGACGCTGTATTCCAGGAAGGGTCCGCTTTTTCATGGATGGAATGATAGGAGTCATAAGGAGCAATAAGATAGCCGTCCTTGCTTCCCTCATTTACCATGTGGGGATTCATCAAGCCGCTAGACCAGTTAGGAAGGCCCAACCAAGCATTTTCGATACCTGCTTCTCGCATCTCTTTAATTAGCTGCGTCGAATCGGTTTGCCCCCAATCGGGTATTTCTTTAACGGCATCCTTCAATATGCTTTTAAGCAGCAGCTTGTTCAAGTCATACAGCTTTTCCTCGCTTAACTTGTCAATCCCCGTCTCAATGAGCTTGCGGGCTTCATCGCCAGGGTTAGGGAACAGGGTGGGCGTGTACAATTCACGCATTTTCAAGGCCTGATTCAGCGCGTTCAACACGACTTTCTTCTGATATTTGTCCATATAGTCCTGTTTGGAAATTTGCTTCAGCACCTGTTCGAGCTCTTTGCTTCCATCCGTTGTACTCGCAAGAATCTTAATGAGCCATGGTCCAAGCCCTGTCGGAAGCAGCGTGCGCAGCTGAGGCCATTTGACATCGGAATCCGTAAGAATCGATTCGCTCCATAAGTAAATTTGAGGCGCTCCGTACAGCTTCCTGATATTCGGATTGAGCTTGGCTTTCTCCTCCAGGGTGACGATTTTACCTTGCTCCGCCACATAGTTCTTATAGGGCTGCACGACATTTTGCGGATCATTTTTCGCGATATAGATGCGGAATCCGTAGCTTTTATCCGAGTTAATGGAAGGGAATTGGTGTGAAAATTGAAAGGCGACATCCGGCGACGCATCGAAGTGGACTTCATTATTGAACTTGTTCGTTACCACATAGACAAGGGATGACTGATTCTTGCTAAGAGCAAAAAAGTCCATGGAGAACGACTCGCTCCAACTCAGGGTCTGATCTTTCAGAAATTCACGCCAGCTCGCGTCGTTCGCTGGAATGCGCTTGCCTTCTCCGAAAGGCAGTATGTAGCTATCCGATTTGATGGAAGGCCACTGGAACTGCTCAGCTCCGATAGATACGATACGGATGTCAAGATAATCGCTTTTCTTTTCGATACTCACGTTGACTTTATTCGGATAGGTCCATTTGACCGAGTCCTTGGTCTTCACCAGATTCGTCACCTCCGCTTTGGGGAGGGGTTCCGATGCCGGGATTCGGACACCGTCTCTGATAAGAACCAGCGTAAATGTTTCCGGATCCACTTCAAATTCGAACTGCTCCGCCGCGGCTTTCGCCGCTATCGTTTCTGTCGGCTGCAAATCAATGGTTGGTAAAAGCTGCGCATCCTCGCCGCCCCAGCATCCCGTCATGGCGAGACTTAGCATGCTTGTAACGCAAAGCGTAGCCAATTGTTTTTTCATGTTTTATCCTCCAATGCAATGATCATCGTTCGAATGCATTGTAGAAGAGCAATGTTACAGCAATGTGACGAAGTATGTAATTCAACAAACTAGTCCAACTTGAATAGTAATTTAAGATTCTGTCATACTGATGTAACAAATGAATGATATCGTTACAGCCACGTAGGAAGGAGGGTTCGGTATGAACTTGCTGCTTGCAGACGATGAGACGCTTATGCTGCAGATATTAAAAGCCTATTTCGTAAAAGAAGGATTTAACGTGCTGCTCGCTCAAGACGGCGAAGAAGCGATCGACCTCTTCTATAACCATAAAGTGGACTTGGCGATATTGGATTGGATGATGCCAAACCGCAGCGGCATTGAGGTCTGCCAAGAAATGAAGAAAACTAGCCGGACTAAGGTGCTTCTACTGACAGCCAAAGGAGGCGCGGACGACGAGTTTCTTGCGCTGCAGTCGGGGGCGGACGATTATTTGCGCAAGCCGTTTGATCCGCGAATTTTACTTTTACGGGCGAAAAAATTGCTTAACCTTACTTCTAAAACGATAATTGGCGATTTGACTGTGGATATGGAAGCCCAGAAGATTTATCGCGCCGGGAAAGACGTCCTTGCAACGAATAAGGAATTCGAATTGATGAAATATCTAATAGCGAACAAAGGGCACATCGTAACCCGCAAAATGCTGCTGGATCACGTATGGGGATTCGACTATTTCGGAGAGGAACGGACGGTTGACACACATATTCACCGGTTAAGAGAGAAGATTGGCGAGCACAGAATCGTAACGTATCGAGGGATGGGCTATAGCCTGGAGGATCGTCATGAGTAGACTGACTCGGAAGCTAATTGTACAGATCACCCTTACGTTGTGCGTTGTGTTTATCCTTTCGTTCGCCGTTAACACTTATTTACTCCCCAAATACTTTTTGTATGAGAAAAAAAACAAGCTGGACGAGCTGGTCACAGAGCTCAAGCAGATGGATTCTAAGACATTGGCCGGAAATATTGACGCAATTGAGAGCCACAATCAAGTTACGATTGTTTTCAGCTCATTGTCGGAGTCCGTCGATGATTTGAATAGCAGCTTGCTGCTGCAGCTAAACCGCAAAGGCATCACCCTAAGCAAGTTTTGGTTGACCGAGGAGAACGTTGTCATCCTCCGTGAGGGGGGACGGGTTAATAAAATCTTCGATCAAACCAAACTGAAGTCCAGCTTTCTCGTCAATTTTGTGACTATGGGGGACTCTGTATTTGCTGTAGGCGAGTCGGTTTCCCACTCAGCGGAAACGATACAGATCGTGAATCGCTTCAATGCGTATCTATGGATAGGCATGTTTTTGCTGCTTATCCTATTGGCTGTGCTTTATACGAAACGAATTGTAAAGCCACTAGCGGAACTGGTTCAGACTGCAGAGGCGATTTCCAATTTAACTTTCAGTAAGACGGATATTCGGACCGGCGATGAGATCGAATCTCTGGCTCGGAGCATTAACCAAATGAGTGACAACCTGAAGGAAGCTCATCATTCCTTGGAGGCGAAAAATGCCAATCTCCGGCATTTTATTTCGGATATATCGCATGAGCTGAAAACGCCGTTAGCGTTAATTCACGCTTACGCCTCTGGGCTGCAAGACGGCCTGGACGATGGCACCTATTCAGCCGTCATTCGGAAGCAGAGCGAAGAGATGGCCGGATTGATCGACCGGCTGCTGGAGCTGTCCAGGCTGCAAGAGGAAACCTATTTATTTGAACCTGTGGATTTCAAAAGCCTTCTTGCTGAAACGACGGCTACCTATCACAACGCTTTTCGTCAGCAAAACATCGAACTGCACTTGGACATGAATTTGACCGATGATAGCCGGGTCATGGCCGACCGGAGAAAGCTGGAATCGGTGCTGAACAACTGGATAACCAATGCGATGACCTATACGAGCGGCGGCTGCGTAAACATAAAAGTCGAAACCAAGGAGAATGCCTTACACTTCCAAATCTCGAATCCTACGAATCATGCAAACGAAGCCGAGTGGGAGCGTGTGTGGGAACCTTTCTATGTGCTGGAAAGCTCCCGCAGCAAAAAATTCAGCGGCACTGGACTCGGTTTATCCATAACCCGAACCATCCTACAGCAGCATAAAGCCTCCTTTGGCCTATCTGTGCAGGATGGCATCGTTACGTTTTACTTCGTTCTGCCTGTCTTATAAGGGAAAGTCTCCCTCTAAATGCTCTGCTAAGCCTTTTACGGATTCAACCCGTTATACACATTTTGAATCTGTGCATCCGTTAAAGCCGATTTCGTCATTAGCACTTCATCGAGCAAGCCATTCCAGTTCGCACTAGTGCTTGAAGGCGATTTGTGCGCGCCCAACCGGAAGCTGCCTGTTGCTGATTCGACCGTTACCGCAGCCGTTTTATCAAGAACGCCATTGATATATAGTTTGATCGTGCTACCACTTTTGACGAGAGCTGCATGAGTCCATATGCCGGTTGGAACGACTCCGGCAGTTGTTGTCGTTACACCGCCCAAATATGATCTTAACTGGCCTGTGCTTGCATCCCGATATAGCATGCTTCGGCCTGTAGCGCCTTCCTGACTGAAGATAGTTTGATTGGTACCAGCGCCGGAGTCTTGATCAAGTTTGACCCAAGCTGCAAAGGAGAAATCAGTAGCTGCGGGATCAAAAAAGTTCGGAATGCTTGCATAGTAAGCTCCATACGTGCTTGTGCCTGCCGGAGTCAAATGCAGCGCTCCATTCACCTTGCCATTGGAACCCCAACTTGCAGTTCCGCCCGAAGATATGAGCGTAGCTGTGTGATTGTTGCCCGAAGCATCGGATGCAGTCGTCCCCGATGTTTCATCCATCTTGTATTTCGCGGTTCCTGAATCAACGAAGGGTGGAGTCACATTGCCGCTCAACTTGATTGCAGTCATGGTGTGTGCGGGAAATGTATAACTAAACGTATTCCCTGGCACTGAAAGCGTAGAGATTAGATTAAGAACGTTAGGAGCCTGGTCTTTCTGATTGAAATCGCCAAGCGCATTGTTTTCGCCCAGCTTCCAGACCGCAGCTGTCGATCCTGGCTGATAGTTGGCGATACTGATATTTGTAGTAAAACTGCGTGAAGGATCCTCATTTAAGACAAGTAAAAATAAATCACCGTTGGCATTTTTTGTAGCCAGTGCATTTAAAGCGTTTTGACTGCCGAAGTAGGTTGGCATATTAGCAATAGTCGGTGCATTTAACGCTGTCTTTCCTGTCATGTTGGAGAGCAATTTGTACAGCTCGGCGGTTACGCTCGGAGTAAAATTGTATGTGTTTCCAAGCTGGTTGTTATTGTTAAATATTGCCATATTACCCAGACCAAGAGAATCATTTTCATCCCAGGTATCGATCAGGCTGTGTCTGTCGGCAATCTGCACGCCATTTTGCATATAGTTCATCAGGGTCTTCCCGGTATAGAGCGCAGCTCCCAGCCCTTTGAGGTAGTTTGAGTAACTGGCATAATTAGCGGCACTGGTGTCTAGGCCGGAGAAACCATATTCGGACGGGTAAGCCATGCCGCCAGAGAGCGGTTCGGCTTTCAGCTTATTCTGCAAGCCGATGACCCAATTCGACGAGTAGCCGGCGGCGACCATTGACTGCGAGTATAAATCCGTCAAACTGCTTACGCTCGTTACTTTGGTATAAGGATGCATGACCATGCCGTCATAGGATACGTTTGCATCACGGAAAGCCTGGATCGTTTGATTATCAGAAAAATTGCTGAAAATCTTAATCGAGGGGTCGACACTTTTCATAGCGGTTACATAATCTTTAAAGCCTTGATGATAAGCGCTATAAGAAATCGAAATGGTTGCGCCCGCCGGTGGAACTTTACCATGAACTCCGTCCCCGAACGTAATCAGACCGCTATTGTAATTGATTTGGTACACGGTATCAGTTGATCCGCTGCCTGCAAAGGAACTTACTCTCGTCCAAGCCGTACCGCTAATATAGAGCGTATCAGTTCCCGAAGTAGTTGGGGCTCCATAAGCAGCATATACTTGTTGACCCGGCATGCCCGTACTTGTATAGCTGCCTTTTTTTAACGAAGTCCAATCCGTTTTGAGCACGACAGGTTGTTTGGTAAATGAAACCGTACTTCCATTGATATAAGCAGTCCGGTAATCGTTATAATTAGGAATTCCATCCAACCAATAATTTTGAGGACCTGGTCCAGATTCATTTCCGATCTCAAAATACTTAACCTGATAAGGAGCGGAATGCCCATTGCTGATTCTTAATTGCACATAAGGATTATTGCTATCGGTACCATTGAGATATTGCACCAGATTAGCTGCATCGGCAGGATCTCCATTTCCTATGCCGTACATATAGCTGAGTTCAGTCCTGGTATTCTCTGCAAATTTCAGCGCTTGATCTAAATTGAAATCTACAGATTGAGAGGTCATATCCATTCCGTGAAGCTGAGGGAGCCCGCTATCGGGATTGGTGCCATTTCCGTTTCCTACAGCGCGCTGCCACTTAAATAAGTTGCCGACTGTGCCACCAGGATAACGCATCGTTTTAATGCCGGAATTCGTATAGTTGGCGTAGAAATCTGCGTACACTACCTTGTTAACGGAATCAAACATGCCCCTGCCATTTAAATTAAATCGTTGGTTAGCACCAAGAAGTAAAGGGGACACATTGGCGGCCGAAGTATTGGCATCCAGAACAATCTCTGGATTCGCCGATGCGTGAACAGCAGCCGCAGGGACCAGCATACTTGCCAAAACACATGTGCTTAATAGACATGTAAAGCGTTTTGCTACAGTTCTTGACCTCATAAGCCCTCACCTCATGAATGGATTTTTGGCAATGCATAAAACATACATGAAATTAAGCTACGGCAGGATATCAAACTTGAAATTTTGAGACCACATATTCGCATCTGAATCTTGAACGATGAGTGCGCCATCGGCATTCGAGCCGCCGCCAAGACTCAACACTTTGCCGCTGTTGCGATTCTTGATTTTATAATACCCTCCGCCTACGCCAATCAGCTGCCATTGCTGGTTAATATTCGATGTGCCGGTGTACTGAATCACTTGCGCGCCATCGGCGGTTGACGCTCCTGAAATATTAATAAATTTTCCGCTGTTCGCATTTTTGATTTTATAATAACCATCGCCCGTGTAGACGAACTGCCAAGTTTGACCCGCCGTGCCGGCCCAGGTGCGCTGCTCGGCCATGGCGCTGTCCGCTGTCGAATCTCCGACAATCCCAAGCGCTTTGCCTGACCAACGGTTGGTAATCGAATAGGTCTTGGCAGCATCCAGATTGGTTGCTATTTCGCCAATGCTCCACTTCTGACTCGCTGCGCTCGAAGCCGTCGATTGAACGGCGTTGGCATTGTCGGCTGTGGAAGCACCGCTAATATCCATCAGCTTGCCGCTGTTGCGGTTCTTAAGTTTATACAGGCCGTTGCCGTCGGCAATAATCTGCCACTGTTGATTCGGAGAAGCCGAAGATGTATATTGAATCACTTGTGCGCCATCAGCCATTGAGGCTCCGCTAATATTTAAAAACTGGCCGCTGTTGACGTTCTGAATCTTATAGTAGCCGTCGCCTGTATCGTAGAACTTCCACGATTCACTTACGGCGCCCGCATACGTATTCTGTACAGCAGATGCACCGCCCGCAGTTGAGTTGCCGGCAATCCTTAAAGCTTTGCCGCTATTTACATTGGTGATTATGTACGTCTTGGCAACGTCAATATTTACGCCAACGATACTTGGCGGACTCTGGCTCCACGTTCCTGCCGCAGCATCGATCGACCAGCTTCCATAACCGTTAATCCTAGGCACTCCTGCGCTATCAAAGGTGAACGGGTACCAATCGTTTCTTCCAACGCCTGTGCTGCCATTCGGCTTATTGCTCCAACGATCCCCGAGATACACGTACATCAATCCCGCTGTACCTTGAATGGGCAAAATTTGATCCACCTGCGTATCGAAGGAGTCTGTTGTACTTGAGCTCGTAGCGCAAACATCGGATGTCGACCAGGTGCCGGATAAGCTTGCAGCCGATGCGCAGAATGACTGGCTTGACTTCCAACCGTTAGTGGCTGAGGCAACCAGCCAATACGTCGATCCACGTTTAATCAAAGTCGATGCTTCTTTATAGCCGAAGCTTGCCCCCAGCACTTTCGTATCCTCCACAATACTTAAATAGTCCGGAGCTAACTTGCTAATTCGAACGGAAGTATTAATTCCCCAAGTGTCGCTAGTAAACGTAATATACGTACTGCCATCGTCATCAGTAAAAATGGAGCCTAAATCTCCCATCGTATAGCCGCTTGGATGCGGATCGTTGTTATTGAAAACAAACGGTCCTCCAGCCGAAGAGCTTGTTAAGTAAGTTAATCCTTTTCTAACCTTGTTTTGGAGGTTAGCCGTGCTGTTCCACTCGATTAGCATAACATACTGAGATTTTAAGCTATTATAGGCTACGACGGGTCTTCCAACCCAATCCGTGCCCGAATACCCGTTGCCGGATGGATCGGCAAAGCCGCTAAAATCGACAACATTGCCATGATTCGTCCAAGTTACCAGATCCGGCGATGTATACAGGTTCACTTTATTGGCGCCAGCAACCGAGTAATCGAGTCCGTACCAATAAAAGGTTCCCCCTTCTTGCATCATCCAGCCGCCCTGCGCCCAAATCTCATGCCCATCCGTATCATACCAAATGGAATTATTCACAATATCTTTCGAGGCCGCTTTAGCGGGCTGGGCTATGCCGAACGTCGTTAAAAGGAGTACGAAAGCCATTAGAGCGGTTAACCATTTTCTTGAATCCTGCCATACTTGCTTGTTTAACACTACAATCATCCCCTTATCCATTTTATCAAACAAAACTCACGGCAAGTCGCTACTGGGTTAGATGCTGCTGTCTTCGACTATCACATCCTTTCCAAATCATTAATAAAGCGCTTACATTTATTTCCTTAATAATCGCTAGCCTAATCATTCGTTAAACATGATTAGACTAGCTGCGATGAAACGAACTTTCCTATAGTTTCTTGCGAAGCTCGCTGACGGATACTCTTCTCGCGCCGGAGTTTGGTATAACGGAAGCAGATAGTATCGTAGGAACGGTTTCTCCAGCCTCCTGCATGCGGCGAATTAAACGCATTCTCAATTCTGAGGCGACTTGATGAAAGGCCTCAACCCCGATCAAATTGTTTAACTCATGCGGATCGGACTGCAGATCGTAGAGAAAGTCTTCCCCATACGTTTGCGCCCCTGCATCGTGGCTCACATTCGGACCTGGCGCCCTTACACTGTATTTCCAGCGATGTGTCCGAATCGCACGGCCAACTTGCGACTCGCTGATTTGTACGAGTACTTCCTCTGGCCATCCTTCCCTGTCGCCACGCAGCAGAGGAAGAATAGACCGGCCTTGCATAGAGTCCGGAACCGGAATTCCTGCCGCATCCAGTAAGGTCGGAGGAAGATCGACCAGAGAAATCATCTCCTGCAGTCGGCCGCCGGACTTGAAGCACCCGCCTGTAAAGGCTGTCGGCACACGAATGGAGCTGTCATGACAGGATCTCTTATATTCACTGTTTCTCGTCTTAAAGTGACAGCCATGATCGGAAGTGAACATGATCATCGTATCTTCCTCCAGACCGAGACTGATCAAGCTGTCCATCAAGCGGCCCAGCGCCTCGTCGAGACGTTTGACCATGCCGTAATATCCACCAAGATGCGCGTGGGCTGTGCCTCCCAATGACGCAAGATCGCCAGGCACAAATTGACTGCCACTGTAGCGCCCTTCGTAGCCCCGAGGAGCCGGATAGTTATCGGAATGATTTTGATGATGCGGTTCAAGATAAGACAGGAAGAGAAAGAAAGGTTCATCTTTATGCCGATCAATGTAACGGATCGCGGCATCTGTCTGAGCATCTACTCTATACCCTGGAAGCTTCACCGGTTTATTATCGTTATCATACATAACCGTATCGTACGCATCCGAAGAAAATTCAAGCACATTGGAGGCTAACCAGTATTGATAACCTCCTCTTTGGTTCTCCGGCACCGGTTCTTGTGAAGCTAAATGCCACTTCCCGATATATCCCGTTTTGTAGCCGGCTTCATTAAAATAATGGGCCAGCGTCTTCTCATCTTGCTGCAGCGGAATACCGTTGATATAGCAGCCTGTTGCCGTCGCGTATTTCCCCGTCTGCAGCGAAGATCTGGCAGGTCCGCATACCGGCTGGCAAGTATAGGAATTATAGATATGCGTCCCTTCCATCGCCATACGGTCGAAATTAGGTGTCAGTTCAAGCGGATTGCCATGAACGCCTGTTGTGTCAAAGCGCTGTTGATCCGTAAAGAATACGATCACATTCTTTTTTTTCGTTGTTCTCATTGGACTGCCTCATCTGCCTCACGATTATTTTTTAGTTTTCTTCCATTCCTCGTTGGCTTGCTGTTCAATCTTTTGTCCGCCTTGTTGGTAATATTTCTGAACAAATTCATCGAACTTATCAATGGACCATACCCCGGTTACAATTTTAATAAAGTATTCCGTCCACAATTTCTTTTCCAAATCCGGGTAGTCAATCTCTGCCGGCACCGACTTCCATAGCGCATTCTTAATTAAATTCTGCGAAGAGACTTCAAGTGCTGCCCGGATTGGCTCATCTGCCCACCGTCGATCCGTTACTTGTACGAATCGAACCGGGTTGGAGAATCCTTTTTTGTATAAATTCGTGTAAGTCGTCGACTGTGTAATCTTATTCTTCGCCTTGTCTAACGTGTAATCCACATTCTCTTCGCCATACGTGAGCAGATCAACGCCGCCATTCGGATCATCGCTGACCGACCAATCCAGCATTTGGATCAATCTATCCGGATCTTTAGCTTTAGCGCTAATTGCCCGCATTCCGCCGCCCGCATACGGATTGACTTCCGGCATTCCCAGCTTGCCGTTAGGTCCCTTTGGTGGATTGATTAGTTTCAAGCTTGCGTTTGGAACCGTTTTTAATAATGCATCCAAATACGAGCTGCCTTTTACGCCAAATGCATCGCCTTCAAACATGCCCACCTTGGAATTAGCGATTCTCGCCTCTGCAGCCTTCTGTTCCATGACGGCGAACTCAGGATCGATCAATCCTTCCTTGTACCACTGTTGAAGAACAGCCAGAGCTTGCTTCGCTTCAGGCGTTACAAAGCTTTTTACAATCTTCCCGTCTTTTTCAGTCCAATATACAGGACCTGAAGTTGCTGCAATCGTAGGAGATACAACAGCGATGCCGAACGCTCCAAAAATACTGTTGAACATAGACATTTTGTTGCCGCCTAGTCCATATGTGTCATTTTGTCCATTCTTATCGGGATCGTTCTTCGTAAAAGCTTTCAGTACATCGTGAAGCTCATCCAGTGTTGTGGGCGCTTTCAGACCGAGATTGTCCAACCAGTCTTGCCGAACTGTCAACCCGACGGTATTGGGAGAATTAAATGATTCCGGTCTTACGGCAAAAGGAATCGCGTAAGTTTTGCCGTCATACTTAACGCCTTCCCAACGTTCTTTCGGAATCATTTTCATCAAATGCGGCGCTTTAGCCAGCAAATCATCGATGGGTCTTATCAGTCCTTGACTGGCGTACTGGGCTAATATATTCGTATCGACACTGAAGTAATCCGGAATATCTCCTGCCGATACCATGAGGTTCAGCTTCGTTTTATATTCATCGCCCGATAGCAGGTTTACTTTATAATCTACATTATGAATTCCGGCTTTCTCCATTTGTTGAATAATTTTCGCTTTGGCCTCGCCACCATTATCCGGATATTCCGGAATGCCCAGATTGAAAAACATATTAAAGGCTACCGGAGGCTTTTTCCCATTATCCGGGGTCGTTTTTGTGTTATTCGCATCTTGGGTACTGCAGCCAGCAGCAATCATACTCACCAAGCAAGTTACACATACAACAGAAATTGCCTTATTCATACGTTTCATGGAATTGCCCCCTCATATTTTTATGATTTAACAGCACCTAGCATAGAACCTTTCATGAAATACTTCTGCAAGAAAGGATAAACAGCAAGAATTGGAACAATAGATACAACAACCGTCGCAGCCACGGCGGACTGAGCCGAAATGTCCGTATACTCCCCAGTCGCAATCGCCATTTGCTGCCCGGCCAGAATTTCTTTCAGCAGAAGGGGCAGTGTGAATAGCGATTTGTTATTCAGATAGATTAGTGCCTGCATAAAATTGTTCCATAACGCAACACATTCCCATAAAGCAACTGTTGCGATGACCGGTTTACAGAGAGGTAAAATGATGGTAAAAAATATCCGCAGCGGGTTAGCGCCGTCCATGACGGCCGACTCCTCGACTTCATCAGGGATGGACCGCATGAAGCTTTGCATAATGATGACATTGAATGCGGAGATCATACCCGGAAGCATCAGCGCCCATAACGAGTCAATTAAACCTAGACTTTTGACAAGCAAATAAGTTGGAACCATACCGCCACTAAAAATCATTGTGAAAATCATAAGGAACGTCATCGATTTCACGCCTGGAAGCGTCCTCTTATTTAACGCATAAGCTGTTGTAGCCGTAAACAATACATGAATGGCAGTTCCCAAAGCAGCAACAATAATACTGTTCCGATAAGCTAGCCAGATAAAGCTCGATGACAATACGCTTGTGTAGGATTCTATCGTGAACCCTCTTGGCCCCCAGAATAGACCGCCTTTAGCTGCACCAGCCGCCGTACTAAAGGAAATTGATATTTCATGCCATAACGGATAGAACGTTGCGATACAAAGCAGCACCAGAAACAGCACATTGACGCTTTCGAAAACACGTTCGCCCCAACTTTTCTTTATCATTGCACTCATCCTCACCATATTCCTTGTTCGCCCATTCGTTTAGCAAGCCAGTTCGTAAATAAGAGAAGAATTAATCCTACTACGGATTGGAACAAACCTGCAGCGGCGGCAATTGAATATCTTCCCGATGTTAAACCAACCCGGTATACATAGGTGTCTAAAATGTCGGAAACGTCATATACAAGCGGATTGTATAAGATGAATACTTGATCGAATCCAACATTCAAGATTTGACCCGTACGCAAAATAAGTAAAACGACAATCGTTGAAACAATACTCGGGATTGTAATATAACGAACCATTTGAAACCGGTTGGCCCCATCCATCTTTGCCGCTTCGTATAATTCAGGATTAATGCCGGCGATGGCTGCCAAATAAATAACAGTCCCCCATCCGACCTCCTTCCACATCTCTGAGCCTACAAGGAAACCTCGGAATAAGCTTGGATCCATAAAAGGGGAAGTCGATAACCCAAGCAGCTTTGTTACTCCTGTATCTACTGAGAAAACAGACAACAAAATGCTGCCCAAGACAACCCAGGAAACAAAGTGCGGGAAATAAACGATCGTTTGAACAATTCGTTTGAACACACCATTCATCAGTTCATTTAACAATAGTGCCAAAACGATTGGCGCTGGAAAGTTAAACACTAATTTTAGAAAACTGATAATAACTGTGTTTCTTAATGCAACCCAAAAATCGGGAGAGTCGAACAGAATACGAAACCACTTTAACCCCACCCACGCGTTTGTGAAGATACTGCCGGAAATTTTAAAATCTTGGAATGCAATCACTACACCGCCCATGGGAACATACTTAAATAGTAAGAAGTAGATAATGCCGGGCATAAGAAGCAAGTAGTAATATTTGTGCTTGGCTATCTGGTTATTCAAAAAGTACTCCTCCTTTCCTTCATGTTGGTTACACCTGTTGTGTACGCTTTCATGGTAGCTTGGAAAGGGACAAAAAAAAATCCTCAGTTTGTAATCATCATGAGGATTTTATGATATTAACACCTTGAATGTTAGAAATATCACATAAATATCAGATTTTTTTCAAGCTTTTACGGTAATCGCCGGGTGTCATCCCCTCATACTTCTTGAAAAAACGGATATAGCTGTGTACATCGTTATAGCCTACAGCTTGGCTGATCTCTTGCAAGGAATCGTTACAGCTATTCAAAAGCTCTTTACTCTGCTTGATACGGTGCTCGCTTAAATACTCAAGCATAGATTTCCCCATCTCGAGTTTAAATATTCGACTTAAATGTCCGCTGCTGATTCCGATGCCATCTGCAATTTCCGAGATCGAGATATTTCTTGTATAGTGATTCTCCATAAAACTGATGGCCTTCGTGACATACAAGTTCATCACTTGCTTGTCCTGCTGACCTTCAAGGAATTCGATCACTTTGCTGATGTTTGTAATCATAAATTGATAGAGCTCATCATTATTCTGACATTCATTCAATTTGAAAATATCTACTTCCTCATGCAAGCGGCCAATGTCATGTCCATCCTTCAACAGTTCATTAAAAACAGAGCTTAATAAGACAACGATCATCCCTTGCAGCTTTTCCAGCGGATATTTGGATTTATAGATATATTGCTCGAACAGGTCGCTCACACATTGAAAAGCCTTGTCCCTGTTCATTGAGGTGACGGCATGGATGAGCTGCTTCTGCAGGGACAGCGGGTAAACGAATTTCCATTCATTCTTGTGATCCTGCATCATTACCACATCGTTGCGGTTGATAACCGCCTTATAATTCAGCATGCGCCGAGTCTGCTCATAAGCCGTATGCAGTTGATCAGCAGTTCCTACATGGCTGACGACCAATTGAAGCGAGATATTCAGCTGCTCTTGAGCGACAGCGTTCATCTCCGCATAGCATTGATAAATCTGCTCTCTCAAGGCGTCATCCATACCATTTTGAGGCAAATTAACAATGAAACCAAGCTTATTGCGATCCAGAATTGTCCCTTCCACGGGCATATATTTCTTCAGCGTCTCTGAAACCATACTGTAAATGATCAGCTTGTGCTGCGGATTTTCCGCATCTTCGGAGCGCATCACATCAAATACAGCAACAATTACCGCATAGTAAGGCTCCGCAAATGAAATGCCGACCTGTTCAAACCTGGCGGTAATACTCTCTTTATCTGAAACATTGTTGCGTAAAATATCGGAAATCAGGTGATCCTTCATGACCGGCTCATTTTGTTTGATCGTATCCATCATGGAGCTGATCGCCCCGCTCACCATAAGAAATTCATCCTTAGAGAATGGCTTGCTGCCTCCGCCGCCAAATAATACTTCGAGCATTTTCTTCCACGGATTGTACATCTTCACTGCAAACGTATACGCAATAGCAAGTCCAATTACAAAGACGACAAGCACCATCATCAATATTTTGGACATTTTATCGAACAATCGCTCTTTATAGAGATCATACGGAATCAAGCTGACAACCTTCCATCCAATTCCGCTGACAGGTTGAATATTCGCAAAAAACGTTTGTTTATCGATACGGATCTTCTGCATCTTATCTTTGGATGCTTCTGCCTTATCCGCCATAAAACGATCAATTGCCGCGTTCGTATCGCCATTCCCGGTGGAGATCACATGCGCATTGCTGTCAACGATGAAAACATTCTGTTCACCGCTGTTGTTTAGATGATAGATGGCGTTTAAAAACAGCTTTTTCTCTATGTTAATGACCAATATCCCAAGCGGCTTCGTTTCTGTAATCGGAATGGCTTTGTAAAAGGTGATATACTCATCCCGAACCTGATACCAGAATGACTCCTTGCTATGCGAGCGGATTTGCTCCAAAACAGTCTTGTCATAAAAGGAATCTGCATCATAAAGTCCTTCTCCGGATGTCATAAATCTCTCATTCAACGCACTGAAAATATAAACGGAGGAAAATAATTGGTTAGAAACGATTTGATTGCGCAATTGCTCCTTTAGCTGATAATAATCGTATACCGTGAAGGCAGACGGATTTTTCAGCATCCGGTTCATATCCGGTAAAAAGGATAATTGTAAGGAAAAGTAGCTCATTTGTTCCATCAGATCGTCTATACTTTTCGTAACGCTTTGTGCGTTATTGTCTGCAGATTGTTTAAGTTCGTTTGTCAGATCCTCGCCAAGCGTATACGAATAGATCGACAAAATCATAAGCGTCGGGATAAGAACGGTAATAAAATACGAAAGTAACTGCTTTCGAAACAAGGAGCGATTAAAAAACAACTTATTTGTAAACCCTTTCAATCAATTCCCTCCTCATCTCTTACATTGAAAGTTTAAATCACAAAACAAGCAAAATCAACTCATCGAAAGCATTTATCTATGCCCGGCATACCGGTAATTGTTTCAAGCAAGCAACGATGACATAATAGAGGTATTAATCTACTAGGAGCAAAGCGATGAAAGAGTATGCGATGGAATTTGCCGAATTATGGCATCATATCCCTTCTGAATTCGAAAGAACAGGAGGATTCTGGTTTGTAAGGGCCGGCCGGAACTTGGCGAAGCCGAACTATCAGATCGGTCCCAAACAAATTGAGAATTTTGGCTTTCATTTCATCATTAGCGGACGGCTGCAGTTAACTTACGGGGAGGAGAACGCCGAGTTGGAAGCCGGCGATATCTTTTGCCTGTTTCCCCATTTTACTTATGAATATCGAATACGCTCCAATGAAGAATTGCAAATGGTTTGGATAAACTTGGAAGGACCACAAGTAAGAAGGCTTTTGCAAATGGTAGGACTTACCTTCAACAAACCTTACCGCAGTGCCGCACTGGATGAAACGGCCCTTCAATTGTTGGGTGATGTGGAGCAATTGATTTGGAACGATAGTCGGATGAAACTGCACAGTCTGAGTTTGATGTCTTCCTTTTACCGCCTAATGACACAGCTCGAACTGGATGCAGCCCCTATAGAGGCTGGCGCTCAAGCACCCGCAGAAGGGTGGGTTCAACAAGCGGTCTGTTTTTTTGACTTGCATTATACAGAAACTCTGCGTATAGATGCTGTGGCCAGCATGTTTAATATACATCGTTCCTATTTTTCTTCTCTATTCGCACAACAAGCCGGCATATCACCGCAACAATACTTGCTGCAGCTAAGAATCGGAAGGGCCAAACAATTGCTGCACGAAAGCGCGCTGCCCATCGGGGAAATTGCCCTGTCTGTAGGTTATCCGGATCCGTATCTATTTTCCCGTGCGTTCAAAAAAAAGGTCGGCTGCTCTCCCAGTGAATACCGGAATAGAACTCACTAGCTTATGAAACACTCTTACCTCTCAAATGAAGCATTCCCGGTCCTCTTTATCCAAAAGGCCGGGAATGTATGGATCATGCTTTTCTTTTTAAAATCCGGGTGCCATACATGGGGATTGCGATAGATCCCGCCAAATCCGCTGGCTCCACTAAATCTTGGTAAAGCCTTGCATCAAGCTCGATTTGCTGCTCCTTGTTCGTAAAGTTCAACAGAAATACATACTCATGAATCCCATCTGTACGCATTTGCGCCGTAACTCCAACCGGTAAATCGGATTCCACTACACGTTTGATGTTCGCTTGCCGTCTGATCGCATCATAGAGATTGGCCAAGAAGTGGCCATCGGTACGTGCAGCCACATAATAAGCAAACCCTTCGCCGAATTGGTTGACCGTCAATGCAGGACGACCTGCATAGAAATCATCTGTATATGCCGCCAGCATCTCCGCTGTTTCCAGATGGATCAGGTCGCAGATCTGCTTCACTTCAAAGGTTCCTTCGAAGCCGAGCTCATTGCCTGCTTGCATCGCAACACCGTTGCGATCCTGGTCGTGGAGACCCTCCGTTTCTTCCGACCAGATACCGAGCAAGTTCCGCAGCGGACCGGGAAACCCGCCTAGAAAGCAAAGATCATGTTCATCCACGATACCAGACCAGTATGTACACAGGAACGTTCCGCCCTGACTTACAAAATCCTCGATACGCTGTGCAACACCTGGGCGAAGCATGTACAGCATCGGAGCAATTAACAGCTTGTAGCCTGTAAAATCGCTGTCCATATCGATCACATTCACGGAAATTCCGCGGTCCCAGAAAGGCTGGTAATGCGCTCTGACCGTCTCTTCGTATCCGACACCGATGTTCCGGGGACCTTGGGAATCTTTCACCGCCCAGCGGTTCTCCGTATCGAAAATAATCGCAACCTCCGGAGAAACCGTTGTCCCTACAAGTTCATCCAGCTTCTCGAGCATATCGCCAACAGCTGTAACGTCTTGAAAAACACGTGTATGCTCATGCCCGGCGTGATCCACCACGGCGCCGTGAAACTTCTCGCTTGATCCCCGGCTTTTTCTCCATTGGAAATATTGCACGGAATCCGAGCCGTGAGCAACCGCCTGAAGGGAAGAAAGCAGGTGCATGCCGGGCCGCTTCAACTTGCTGACATTCTGCCAGTTAGTCAAACTCGGCGTACTTTCCATCAGCAAGAAAGGCTGGCCTTGTTTCAAGGATCTAAACAGATCATGGTTCAGCCCTGCCCAAGCTGCCTGCTCTTGTTCTTGCCGCTCATCGTGCCAGGTAGGATACGAATCCCAAGAAATAAAGTCCAGCAGGCTGGCAAACTTCCAGTAATTCAGCCCTTCGTATGCTTCCATGAAATTTGTCGTCACTGGCAGCAGCGGGTTCACTGCGCGCAACGGCTCAATTTCATGTCGGCAAAAATCAACGGTTTGATCCGTAACGAAACGTTTCCAGTCTAGATTTTGCCCATGTACCTGCGTTTCACCATGAGGGGCAGGCGATTCAATTTGATCCCAGCTCGAATACTGATGGCTCCAGAAATAAGTCCACCATGCCTCGTTCAGCGCATCCAGCGAGCTGTAACGGGCTTGCAGCCACTTGATGAAGGCTTGCTGACAATAGTCACAATGACATTCCCCGCCATATTCATTCGATATGTGCCAACCGATGACAGCGGGGTGATTAGCGTACCGCTCCGCTAATCTACTGTTCATTTGGTACACCTTGTCACGGTAAACAGGCGAAGTGTAGCAATGATTGTGGCGAACGCCATGCAAATTGCGGACACGGTTTGCGCCTACCCTAAGCACTTCAGGATACTGTGCGGACATCCATGCAGGTCTTGCCCCACTAGGCGTGGCCAAAAATACGCTGATTCCGTTCGCCGCCAGACGATCCAGCACCCCATCCAGCCACTCGAAGCCATATTTACCTTCTTCAGGCTCCAGTAAAGCCCATGAAAAAATGCCTACTGACATGACATTGCATTTGGCAAGCTTCATCAGGCGGACATCCTCTTCCAGGATTTCCGGATGATGAAGCCATTGGTCAGGATTATAGTCGGCTCCGTGCAGCATTTTAGCTATCCTTGTAGTCGAAAGATACTTCTTAGTCAACTCTCTTCAACCCTTCCAAAACATAGAATAATGTTATGCTCCCCAAATTCTAGGCATCGGCATCGGTTCTTTGCCAAGCTCGGCCCAAACATATTTGAGCAGCAGTTCTGTTTTCAAAGCGGCGTATTCCTTTTGGTCCCATAAATTATTTATTTCTTCAGGATCCTCTTGCAAATCAAAAATCTCACCGTAAGTTTGGTTATAATAAACCGTAATTTTATATCTATGATCTACGTACGTTTTTTGGTGAATCGTTGTGGGCTGATGATGGAATTCGCAAATCGCATGGTCTCTGGCCCGCTCCTTGCTACCCGTCCATACGTCACGTTGGTCTACGCCTGTCATCGTATTTGGAATCGTGATGCCGCAGAACGACAGGAACGTTGGCGCCAGATCAACCAATGACTGTATAGCGGAGCTCACCTTGCCCTCCGGTACCTGGCCCGGATAACGTACGATAAACGGCAATTTGATCAGGTCTTCGTAATGGAATCCGCCCTTCGCTTGCAGTCCGTGCTGACCGAAGAAATGCCCGTGATCGGTTGTAAAGACGATGATCGTATTATCGGCCAAACCAAGAGCATCAAGCTTATCCAATATTTTGCCGATATATTTGTCCATCAAGCTAATCATGCCGTAGTACACAGCGACCTGCTTGGCTTTATGCTCATCCGTCAGGTAGAAACGATCCCCATATCCGTAGTATAGATGAGAATGGTAACCATGGATATAATGCCCGCCAGGTTCCTCCAAATAAGTGAAATCCGGGTCCTCTTGCTGGGTGAGTCCAAAGTGCGGAGGGTTCTTGCCGTGTTCTCCCGGTGTCATGGTTGGAATCGTCAGTTGGGACGGATCATACATCGCATCCCACGGTTCAGGAGCCAAATATTCCGGATGAGGATCGAAAAAGCTGCTCCAAAGGAAAAAGCTTTCCCCGCTCTCCTTGTATTTCTCCAACATAGCGTTGGAGCGTTCAGCGATCCAAGCGTTATAATGAAACTCTTCAGGAATCGGCCATTTATAAGCTGTCGATTTATCCATCGTTCCTGTCGGCGGCAAGAAGTAATCGCGCCAGTTGGCGCATCCCTTCTCCTCCAGCCAAAGTGCATAATGTTGTCCGACGTGCGCTTCGTTGGTATGATTTCTTGCTAGCTCCACATGGTCAAAACCATAGAACCGGTCCTTATAGTTTTTCCAGAATTCCAAATCTTGCATGATTGGATAGGCTTCCAAGGACGGATATTCCTCCGTGGAAAGTAGCGGTTGGAAATGGGCCTTTCCGATTAACGCGGATTGATACCCACCCTGCCGGAAATCCTCGGTAACGACATGGCGGTCTTCCAGCAGCTTCGTCCCGAGGGTCCAAGCTCCATGCTGACTAGGGTGCATGCCTGTAATGATTGACGCTCTCGTCGGCGTGCAGGTAGGATTCGGGCAATAGGCCTTGTCGAACGTTGTACCTTCCCGAACAAGACGATCCAGATTAGGCGTGGAAATTTCCTTGTTAAAGGCTCCGATCGTATTCCAGTGCTGCTGATCGCTTGTTATCAACAAAATGTTAGGTTTATTCACTTTTCTCGCCTCCATATGATGATCATATCTGGATTTCATATAAGGTGAAAATAGCATTATGTTATGAATTGATATCACAATGTTAGATTCTCGTATAGCTAAAAACAAAAGGAGTTAAGCAAATACAAGCCGCTTAACTCCTTTTACCCTTTTACATTCTGCTATTGCGCATAAAGATTAATTCTTCTCAGCAGGTGGTACGCCCCGTCGTACATCACCACATTGCCGTGTTCATTGATTGCAAAAACGTTAAATGATAGCATCAACCCAAACGCAGCCCCCATATTAGCATAAGCATATGTGTCGTACGTATTGGTTTTCGGAAGATATAGGCCTGTGTTATAGGCACTAATATCTTTTAAACCAACATAAGGACGGGTTTCACCAGTGATCTTTACTTCCCAAATCTGCTGCTTCCCTTCAACGTAGAAAGTTCCGTTATCCTCATATACCCGCAGAATTTCTTCCTTTATATCTACTGGAGCTGCATACCTTAGATTTCCGGATTCCTGCAGCTCAAAAATCGCTCGCTTGGTAACATCTAAGACGAACATTTTACCCTCATTCGCAACAGCTGCCAGTTTCACATTCTCCTTATCCGGAGTAAAAGGCATGAATACTTTTGCTTGTTGACCTGATTCGGCGGTATATATCGTATGATGGTAGATATCGCTGAAGTAAAAATTCTGGCCATCTGGCGTCACCATGAAGTTGCCCGGATCAAAAGTCACGTGCCCGATCGTATATGTCATCATTCGAACATTTGGGGCAAGCTCATAAATTACGGTAGACACGCTGTTATCAGATATAAAACCATTGGTAGCCAATAAATAAAGCTTATCCAAATTAGAATCATAGACAAGTTTGCGCGGTGAGAGCGCACTAGCGTTAAAATGCTGCTTGCCAGTCTTCGAATCCGTATAGTCAAAATTAAAGCTCTGATCGAAACTGCTGTATACCACTTTCGTTTCACCCGTCGCTTCATTATAGACACGAAGGGCAAAGCTCATCTCCGAAGCTGCATCCTGTTCCAAAATGTAGATCTGATTGTGATGATCGGAGGCCATGCTGATCACATTCATATTTGGCTGTTGAATAAAGAAATTGTATGTGAATCCCATATCCGAAGCCGTATTTAAATTGTCGACACGAATCTCAGCATTTCTCGGATGGGGTGTCGTAATGAGGATGGATTTCGTTTCATTATTGAAAGCAACCGTTTGGTTCAAACTTTCAGCAATAAATCTCAATGGCACTAAAGTCGTACTATTCATTATGACGGCTGGCTGCTCCAACGTCTTACTTTGATTATCGATACGGACAATACTGCTATTAATGGACAGTTTTATCACATGATCTGCATACTTAAGAACGATAGATTGGTCCTCCGTATTCCATGTCAAATCTGCCTTCAATGCATCAGCAATAAAACGCAGCGGAACCAAGGTCGTATTATTCAACAGTACAGGCGGTGTAGAAAGCGTCATTTTCTGCCCGTTTACTGTAGCCGCTGCATCGTTTAAGGTCAATTGAATCTTTACTCCGACCGGGCTTTTTCCATCACTGGCATAACTCGTTAGGGCATAGCTCTTGAGCAGCATAGCCGTAGAAAGCACGATTATCAAACATACCCGATACAACACATCTTATCCCCCTATGATTAATAAATTGCAGCCCCTTAATGTCCAATCAAATCTGAATGATACATGTCTTCTACCAGTTAAGCGTCTATCGCTAAGGTGATCAATGTATTGGCGACACTGCGGGCTGTAACTGCCGCGGAGAGGTTGCGATCCATCCGAGCGGCGACCATTGCGCCGTCAAAAAGCAAGATGAGCTGCTCTGCTAAATTCTCGGGTTCGATGGCACCAACCGCTTGTGCGAGCTCGACAAATAGTGACCGAACCGATGCGCGGTAGGCTTGGGTTGGTTCTTCAATTGCACTGTTGGGCAGCCCCTCGGCGTTGGCGTTCATAAAGGCACACCCGCGGAATTCCGGCAACGCAAACAGCTTACCCAATAAATCGAATATTCCCAGAAGACGTTCCCGGGGAGTTTCGTAAACGGCAAGTTGTTTATTCAGATATTCCTGCCAGATCGAGTGCCGTCGCGTGAGGTAAGCTCGGATCAGCTCATCCTTGCTTCCAAAGGCACTGTACAGAGTTGCTTTCGCCACCCCGGCACGTTCGATCACGCGGTCTATGCCAACGACATGTACCCCTTCTTCGTAAAACAGCTCGCTGGCAGCGCATAATAGTCGTTCTTTGGCCGATGATCGATTAATAGATGTTGAATTCGTTTTTTTTGTATTCATGCCCTGATCTTATCAAAACGAGATAATAAGGGTCAAGACATTAAAGTAGGCCATGTAAAACCGGCGTTGTTGTATCGAAAATTTTCTAAAAAGGAATTTCTTGACTTTAGTAGTTCAGTTCCTTAATATTATTAACTAGACAGACAGGTCTGTATTATTCTTTTTATACATGAAGGAGGAAACACAATGCCAATGATTGATGTTTATGCCCCATCTAACCTTTTTCCCGTCGGTACGGACCGACAACTTGCCGAAGAGTTAAGTTCGGCGCTACTTCGAGCTGAAGGCGTAGAAAATCCTGGCCCAGCTTACACAAACAACACAGGAGTCTACATTCACCGGATGGAACCCTCTGCGGTACATACCGCTGCCACTGATTCCGCACGTACAGTTCGCATTCAGGTTATTACGCCTCCAGGAGTATTGAATAGGGAAAGCCAGAAACAGCTGGTCAAAGAAGCTACAGAGATTGTTGCCAAAATCTCGAATGATCCCTCACAGGCCGGGCGTACATGGGTACTTCTTACCGAGGCGGCCGAGGGAGGCTGGGGCATCGCCGGTACGGCGTTTGGGCGTGCCGAATTCGCTGCGCTTCTTCCCTAACCCGATAGTAAAAAAACGGGCACTCCCACTAACCCGGAGTGCCCGATCAAATTTCAGAATGACAGCAGAATCAAGAAAGCGAACGCAGCGCTTCAGGGGTGAAAGGCTTCAGCTCGTCAAGCCGGCCATCGCGAACCTTAGCCGCCCATGCCGGATCAACCAGCAGCGCGCGGCCGACCGCAACCAGATCGAACTCACCATTGTTAAGCTTGTCGGTCAAGGTATCCACGTTCGCCGTACCTGCATTTTCCCCTCTAAACGAAGATATAAACTCATTATCCAGACCTACAGAGCCCACAGTGATTGCAGGTTTGCCGGTTAATTTTTTAACCCAGCCTGCGAAATTCAGCTCGGATCCAGCAAACTCCGGCTCCCAGAAGCGGCGGGTCGAGCAGTGAAATACATCAACGCCCGCTTCTACAAGCGGCGCAAGGAATTTGGCCAATTCATCCGGATTGGCTGCCAATTTCGCCTCGTAATCACTAGATTTCCACTGAGATATCCGCAGAAGGATAGGGAAATCGGGTCCTACGGCGCGACGGCAAGCCGCAATAATTTCAGCCGCAAAACGGGTTCTTTTCACAAGGTCTCCGCCATAGCTGTCGGTACGTTGGTTCGTTTTCTCCCAGAAAAACTGATCGATCAAGTAGCCGTGGGCACCATGAAGCTCAATCCCGTCAAAGCCGATCCGTTTGGCATCCGCTGCCGCTTGCGCGTAAGCAGCGACAACGGAATAGATCCGTTCCTGGCTCATCGGCTCATTGACTTTTTCGCCGGTCGCGAGATCCAGGCCTGAAGGTCCAATCGGCAGCTCCTCCGGGTTCGGAATGGCTCCTACCTTACGGTCCGTGCCGATATGCCACAACTGCGGCATAATCAGCCCGCCGGCTTCATGCACTTCCGCGACGACGTTAGCCCAGCCCTTCAGTGCTTCCTCCCCATGGAAATTCGGAATATTCGGGTTATTGGTGGCAGCCGGATCGTTGATCAGAGTGCCCTCCGTAATAATAAGCCCTACACCGTTCTCCGCACGGCGACGGTAATAAGCAGCCACATCAGAACCCGGCACTCCTCCGGGAGAAAAGGCTCTCGTCATTGGAGCCATGACGACCCGGTTCTTTAGCTCCAAAGTACCAAGCTTGAAGGACTCGAATAAAGGTCCTAGCTTGGAGGCAGGTTGGATATTAGGATTATTCATTTTCGCATTACCTCCATTATGAATAAATTCTGGTTTACTAAGCCTTGCCATTCAAACTGTCATATACTTTATTACAGTTATGAATTTACTATACCATACTATTTGCAAAAACACCACTTTTTACATACCCCTCGCTGAAAAATACGGCCTCTCCTCAATGGATAACGGCAGCTGCTCGTTTGCCAACTGCCGCCGGCACGTTTTTCTCTAGTAACAAAAAAGCCGTCAATGAATTGACGACTTAAACTATCCTTCTAATCCCTTGTTACCTGAATCATTCGCATTTCTTCGTTCCACTCCGTCTTTCCGCCGAACTGAGTGACGATGAAGGTCAACGGAACAAAACTCTGGTCATCTTTTGTTAACACCGCTTGTTCCATGACCATGTTTTTGCCATCCACGATCGCTTCATTACTCCCAACGTGCAAAACAATTTTCCGCGAGGTCTCGGGATCGGTTATCGTAATGTTTTGCGTGACGGAGTCCCAAGCCACTTCGGCATTTAAGCGCTCACTGATGAACCGTGTCGGCACCATGGTTACCCCATTTTCGATAAAAGGCTGGTGCGATTTAGGGAAATACTGCCCGTTGCCCAGAAATAGAGGGAATGACACCTTCCCTATTTTCAGATCTTGTTTCAGCAGTTGATAGATCGCCGATTTTTGGTCGAAATTTTTCAATATATCATGTGGCTTTGACGTTTGATCCAGAACCAGACTTCCTCCGTCCGTTGCAATCACGTCCGCCTTTACTTTGCCGTTCACGTTCCAGTTCTCCGATGACATCGTAATCTTCACAGCAGAGACCCCTTGCGTATCCTCTAACTGCGGCGCAACCATCACGGTTGTGTTCGACTTCCGCAGCTTAAGGCTGTTGTCGAAGTAAAGATCCGTATTCATATACGAACTCTCGTTAAATGTGGCTTCCCAAGGCTTCTTATCCCCATGGCCAAGACTTTCCAAGGCGACAAGCAGAATAACAAATACCTGCTTCACTTCGGTGTGGATCACTTCAATTGCACTATCGCGATCGTCCAACACGGCTTTGACTCCGGTCATGATCGGTTCCACGGTTGATTTGAATTGATTCAACGGGCTGATGCCAAGGTTTGGCATATCGTCCATCTCATCTAAATCATCGGCATCTTTCGAAAAGTTTTCCTTCTTAGACGAATCCGCCGCCAGCGCCTTCTCCCACTCCGCCGAAATCATCGGATACAGGGCGTCATACAGCTGACCGATCAACTCTTTGAGCGCCTGATCATCCTTCATCATATTTTTGATGAGCGATTTTGCCAACGGCAGCAGCTCTTTTCCTGTAATTTCTCCATGCAGCTTATGTAAGGATACCTGCTCCCCGTTGATCGTTTCGACCACATTGTCTACATTCAGCTTGCTTGGGTTGGGTAACTGTTTGATCAAATATGACATGATGCTGTTCGACAGTTTCCCGTCGCTAAACTTCGTCTGCAGCTCGGTTACGAACGATTTCATCGAAGCGTTGGAAGCTTCATCTTGAAGCTGGAAGACGATCGGCTTTTTGCCTCCATCGATTTGCAGAACTATTTGTTCTTCCGTCACTGAAGCTTGGAAAGGGATTTTATATGTGCTGATAGACGCCAAACCCTTAATTGAAACCCGTGTGGAGCTTTCCATCTTGATCGAATCGAATTTAAGCTTCGTTGTTTCAAATAATTTAAGCATGGCCTGTTCTTCTGCTGGAACTTTAGCCTTTTCATCCCGTATGAGATTGAGCGAGAACTCGCCTGTGCCTTCCATAGATTTCGCGATAACAGCCTCCGTCAGCGCTTTGTTAACGTCGAAGTCTCCAATGGACTTGCACCCGCTTATCATAATTACCAATGCCACGAATAATACAGAAATTCTCTTTGTCCAACTCCGCTCCTTCACAGACTCACCTGTCCCTCTCTCTAAAATAGATACTGAAATGACATCCAGAGTTAATGTATTCGACACACTGGAAAATTTTCCTTTTTACACGGAATGTTAGTTAAATCGTAAATCTATGTTACTGCCCTTTGACATAGAAAAGGCAGCCGATTATGGTCGTCTGCCTCATTTGTCTTTATTGTGCTAACGCTCTCCGTTAGAGCTTAATTATATAAATGGGAAGTCTCAGCAAATTCAATCAATTTAAATTTCTTGGCATCACATCTAATTTTAGTTATAGAGCATTCTGCCACCAAATTGCTTTGTTCAGTTATAAAATTCGGGCGTGTACGATTCAGCTCATCATGAGAAATTTCATTTAACAAAAAGTCTGTAATCAATCCGCCGTGAGTAACTATTGCAATACTTTCATGTGGAAATTGAACTGATAATTCGATTAAGCATGAAGACAATCGATCGCCAGCCCTTCTCGCGGAATCACCGACAGGAGGCATAAAATCTCTTTCCCTCGTGCATTGATTCCATAGATCAACAAACTCCTCAAAAGTTTGCCCCGGTATGTCTCCCCAATTGGCACGCTCTCGTAAGCGAATATCCTCAACGATTGGTATTTGGGTCGCATCTCCAATAATTTGAGCGGTTTGTTTTGCTCTGTTAAGTGGACTGCTGAATATTCTAGATAGGGGTATTTTATTAAAATGGCTTGCCGTCACATTGGCTTGCTCTAAACCTTCTGCTGAGATAAAGACATCACCAACATCTTTTTCTTTAATAGCGTGTCTAACAAGGTAAAAATCAGTGCTCATTTTATCCCTCCTCTTAAACACTTTAATATACATCTAATTAGCCATCCATCTAATTAGATAATACAATTGTTCTGGATGATTGGAAAGATAAAAATAAATTAATCTGCCGTTAAAATAAGGAAACAATCACTCCAAACCATTATAGAATTCTCGTATCAAATGGCTATAATCGTTTTCCTCCAAAGGAAGCTAAACCGTCCCCATTTATTTGTCTCTGTTTTTGATTTCGTCTAGTATGTGATTTACGATTATTGAAGTTGGTAATGAACCATCAATCACAATGTCTGAATTGAGTTTGACTGTCCTTTCCATTTCTAAATATGCTTCCCTTCCACGTGATAGATAGTTCATTAAATCTTTTCTTACATTGTCAATTGGACTTTCGGAAAAATCTCTTAGTATTCGTCTTGCCATTGCAACATCCAATGGAGTGTCAATATATACAGAGAAATCAACGAAGCCGCTTATTCCTTTATTCAAATAAGCAAAAGGATAGTCAAGCAAAATATAATGAAGAGGTAGGGCATGGTCATAATAAAGTGACTGAATATCATGAATTAACGGGGTGAGATTCCATTCATTGTAATCTGCTCCTCGATCAACCCACTCACAAATGTCATCTGGACACTGCTCAAAATCGTAGTCATCAAAAAATAATGCCTTTGAGTTGTTTAACTGACCACTTAAGTGCTTGGTTGTTGTTGTCTTTCCTCCACCAGAAACAGATGCAATTGATATTACAAGTGGGCTTCTTTTCACAATATTTACACCTACCTTTGGAACTGTCGCTCCACTAATAAAACCGAACTATTCAGATTCCACGATATCGATGCCTTGAATAACCACATTCTCTTTCGGTTTGCTTTTTTCGTTATAATTGTCCTGCAGCCCGACTGGAACATCAGCAATCGCCAGCACTGTATCAAATCCATTTGTCACCTTGCCGAATATGGTGTAGTTCGGGTATTGGTCCAGATTACGGCTGTCTTCTCCCGTGCAAATGAAAAACTGGCTTCCATTCGTATTCGGCCCGGCATTCGCCATCGCAACAATCCCCGGCTCGTAAGTGTAAGAAGTCTTCAGCTCGTCTTCGAAGGCATAGCCCGGTCCTCCTCGTCCCGTGCCTGTTGGGTCGCCCCCCTGGATCATGAATGACTTGATCACCCTGTGGAAAATAACGTCGTTATAAAATCCTTGCCTCGCTAGAAAAACAAAGTTGTTCACCGTCTTCGGCGCCGTATCGGCGAACATTTCGATGGTGAAGTCGCCTTTGTTCGTATGTACTTGAGCCTGATACTTTTTCGAAGTGTCGATGGTCATGGCGGGTGAGCTCTTATAGGTTTTGTCCGCCAGCGGAGCTGGGTCCGGGTTCGCCTGCTTCGTTCCTTGAGGCGGATGCTCTACCTCGCTCGGGGTGTATTTATGCTCGACGTGAATAATTTTCCCAACAATTTGCTTCAGTGTGACAGGGCCGACCGTTGAAGAACGACTGTCGATGCTGTCATTGTAATTGTCGCCGATCACGAACACTTGATCGATGCCTAGGGCCATCTCCGCCTGATCGATCTTGTTCCCCGGAAGCATATTGGACGTTAAGCGTTCGCCGTTCACATTCACATTCTCCCGATCTATGCGAATCGTTTCTCCCGGAAGCCCTATCACCCGCTTCATCGACAGCTTGCCGTCCAGCCCTTCAAACACGATCAGGTCGTTTCTCGAAACAGGATGAAGCTGGTTATATTGCTTGTCCACCCATGTCCGCTCCCCGTCCGCGATGGTCGGCATCATGGAATTATCCTGCGCGATAAAACGTGTGTAACGATTTGTTTTCGACAGATCCTTGGCGGATTCGAGAGTGGCTAGAATCGCTTTCAGAGCCGGAACATCCTCGGTTTGTGCTTTATCCAACTGCTGCTTGACCTGTTCGACTAATGTCTGGCCTTCCCGGTCTTTCTTATTCGGATCGGCTCCATGCTGAACGAATAGCTTTACCAACTCGGGCTTTTTCTCGTATATGGCCACTTCCATCTCATTTGGCGCAAAAGAGTAAACTGGATTGGGCATATCCGGGATAGCTCCGTAATCCAGCAAAAGCTTTACCATCTCGATATTATTGTTAAATGACGCCATCTCCATTGAAGAGATACCGTCGTTTCTATTGGCAAAGTTGGGTCCGCCCCCGTTCTCGAGCCAATATTTGACCTTTTCGAGGTTATTCGCGATCACCTCTCGGTACACGTAGTAACTTTTATCCGTCACGATATTGACATGATTCGTAGCCGGGTCCCACGTAACGTCTCCCCCTGACGCTTCCCCCAGAAACCGGATGGGCACATACGTCGAGCCATTTACGAGGCGGGGCGCAGCGGGCAGTTCCTTCTCCACTCCATTGATATAGGCTTTGCGGCTGCCCACCTGCATTTGAACCTTCATATTCGGTGCGGTGCCCGTCACGGACAAGCTCGTCTGTTCCCACTGTACGGCGAAGCCAAGCGCTTCGAAAGAAGGCCGAAATTGAACGAGTGTATTTCCTTCTTCAACTATAGGAAGTTGATCATAAATGACCTGATATTCATTGACGAACACCCTAACTGGTTCATCCGCATGCACGGCGGGAGCCAGACAAAACTGGAGTAGACATAGAAAGATTCCTAACTTGAAATACCGCAGCATCATAGCACCTCTATCGTTTCGTAGTAGCTTTCTACAAGATTTTACCACACATTAAAAAATATCTGTTATCGAACTATCGTTCTCCGTTATTTGAACAAGTCATCTTTGTTGTCTATAATAGCATCTATGAATCAGACAAGTTGTCACGTTTTTTTAAAAAACCATATAAAGAAAGCGAGCGTGAAGATGTGAATATTAGAGCAGCAAATGAATCCGACTATCCAGTTTTAAGAAACATATATTTGGAATCCCGTCGTAAAAGTTTTCATTGGGCGGATATAGAAGCAATGACATTGGAGGATTTTGATAAGCATACGGAAGAAGAGTATATCTTATTAGTTGAGGAGAATAATCAAATCCTCGGATTTGCTTCTCTGTATTTGCCGGATAACTTTATCCATAATTTATTCGTCCACCCCGATTTCTCCGGTAAAGGTGTTGGGGGTCTGCTGCTCCATGCCTCTATAGAAAAAATGAAAAAACCGATCCGATTGAAGTGCGTTTCCGAAAATCATGCGGCGATGAAATTTTATGAGAGTAAGGGCTGGAATAAAGTCGTTGAAGAAGGTAGTCCGGGCGAAAAATATTGGGTTATGGAATACAATTAATCCCAGCCCCGTCGCTCGAACCCAGACCTTGATCGGCAATGGTTTGTTTTAGCAGCCGAATGAATTGCTGCGCCGCGAAGCCGATATATTTCTCTTTATGATAGATAAGCCCAATCTGCCTGCGGACAGACGGGTTTTCAATTTTGATCATTCTGAGCTTATCATTGCCCCACATGTGCAGCAGCGTTTTCGATAGAATCGATACCCCCGCTTCCGCCAGCACAAGATTAAGGATGGACTCCGCCGCATCTGTTTCAATAATCGGGCGAAGCGGTGCATCGATCTGTTTGAAGGCCGCATCAATCTGCTGGCGGCACTGATAATTTTTCGGAAAAAGGATGAACGGCTCATCTTTGATCTGCTCCAATCGGATCGTTTGCTGATCCGCCAGGGAATGTCGGTGTGAAACGGTCACATACAATTCCTCCTCATATAAAGGAACAATTGTCAGCCGCTCGTCATGGATCGGGACAATCGTCAGAGCGATATCGATTTCATTTTGAATGATGCCATCTACGCTATCATCCTTACCAACCACGGTAAGATGAATATTGGGGTATTGTTGGTGAAAAGAGAACAGCAAGGAAGATACAAGTTGGTTAAGCTCCCCTTTCAACACACCGATCGACAGCTTCCCGTACTTCACCTCCTGAAGCTCGTGAATTTCCTCCATAGCGCTCTGGATGCTCTGAAAAATTTGCGTGCCGTGCCGGAACAAAATTTTGCCCGCCTCTGTCAAGGCGGTCTTCTTCCCAATCCGGTCGAATAGCGGCACCCCCATTTCGATTTCCAATGCCTTGATCTGATGGCTTAGCGTCGGCTGGGTTACCCCTAATTGCTCGGACGCGCGGGTGAAGTGCAGCTCCTTGCATACGGCCATAAAATATTCCAATTGTCTAATTTCCATCTATAAGTCCCCCTAAACGGCAGTATCTCCAGGTTTATGACACCAATCATTGGCATGACGAGACCGGAAAAAACACCCGGTATTTTGGATGTTTTTTCCGGTCTCGTCATTATTCTTTCCAAGGCGAATGCAAAACGCAATCACAGAAGTTCGTTCTCTGAAAGCCCGGCATCAGCATAGCGCACACATCGGCCTTGATGTTGCCGAAGGTGGTCTCCGGTTTATGCTTGAAGCCTTCGAGAAATGCAGGCAATATCTTGTGTTTGAAGTTGTCTCTAGGAAATGCCGTCACAACTTGCTGCCGAATATCCTTAGTGAGGCTATCAAAATTTTCTCCCATTACATCGTAGCCGACACCGGAATAAATCAGCGCAACCTCAGGCTCTTTATACTGGGCAATGCCGATAGTCGTATGAAGAGCTACTGCATCCCATACCAATTGGATCGACTCCGCCGAAACCCCATGCGACTGAAGATAGCTGCGAGCGGCATTCGCACCATCTACCTCAAAGCGTTTGTCCGGGCTGCTGTAATGCTTAGTCAGACCCAAATCATGGAATAGAGCACTGATGTAAAGCAGCTCGGAATCAAATTTGACCCCGGCATTTTGCCCTTGCAGGGCGCCAAATAAAAATACGCGGTGGGAGTGGTTCCATAATAAATCATTGCCGTGCTCGCGAAGCAGTTCGGCTGCCCCCGCCGCCAACTTGCTGTCCGGAATTTTAATATCTGCGACAGTACTCCCCATATCTTCATCCTCCTTGGCGTTTCAATTTGCTTGCACCTTGATTGTATAACGCAGATGAACTATTGATCAATGTTATCATTTCTATAATAACGATAGATATTACGCATGATAAATATGTATTTAATCCGCCTATAAAGTTTAATAACGCCCCATGGTATCCACCGTATAATTCGAGTTATGCTGAGAAAAGCAAATTCGAAAATTACTGGAGGATCATAATGATTAGACATACAGGCATTCCAGCAGATTTCCTGAAGGAAACATCACAGAATCCCATAATTACGACGATATTCACCGCTGATCCCTCTGCCCACGTCTGGGAGGACGGCAAAGTTTACATCTATGCTTCTCATGATATGGATCCGGCAAGAGGCTGCGATCTTATGGACAGATATCATGTATTCTGCTTGTCATTCGCACTTCCTCCTATTTGATCTTAATAAGCCAGTAAATGTACAAACGCATAATGCTCTTTCTTTATAACCTCCTTTCACTTGTTTTTATGGCTGCTTAACCACATCACTAACATTCTAGATGATTTTTGAAAACGCTAACATAAGTGAATATTAAACAATCGAGGCTAAAATTGGCCAATCTCTAAGTCATAATTTAGAGAGCAACATTTCAAAAGTCCCCCTGTGATATAACTAGATATGAATTCAGAACAAGGAGATGAGAGAATGAGTCGTTTGAAAGGGAAAGTCGCTCTAGTAACAGGTGCAAGCCGGGGGATCGGCCGGAGCATTGCGCTGCGTCTGGCTCAGGACGGCGCATGTGTCGCCGTGCATTATGGAAAAAGACGGAATGAAGCGGAGGAAGTGGTTCGTACCATTCAACAAAGTGGCGGGGACGCATTCGCAATTGGTGCGGACATAAGCACTCTTAACGGTATACATGATTTATATACGGCGTTGGATGAAAATCTTCGGGAACGTACAGGCAGCGACCGGTTCGATATTCTTGTGAATAACGCAGGAATCGGTCAAATTATTTCAATAGAAGAGATGACGGAGCAATCTTTTGACGAGGTCATGGACATTAATGTTAAAGCACCGCTTTTTGTTACCCAACAAGCTTTGCCGCGTCTGAAAGATGGGGGTCGCATTATCAATATCTCATCGTTTGTTACAAGAGTGGCTTCACCGAGTGTTTTTGCCTATAGCATGTCAAAAGGAGCAATCGACACATTTACGCACATGTTGGCTCAACAACTTGGCAGCCGGAATATTACGGTGAATGCCATCCAGCCTGGCATTATTAATACAGAGATGAATGCGGGGGCGCTCCAAGATCCGAATGGACAAAAGTCTGCCGCGGGTCTTTCAACTTTCAAAAGGTGGGGGGAGCCGGAAGATGTGGCCGATATTGCCGCTTTTCTCGCCTCATCGGATAGTCGTTGGATAACCGGCCAAATGATTGATGCAAGCGGTGGATCTCATCTGTAAATAAAACGGGTTCGGAAGCCTCGCTGAAGAGCAAGGCTTTCGAACCCTCACTTAATTATACAGCAATTCAGAGTCTCAATCTCACCATGAATAATAAATAGAATATAACAGGTAATCCGATAGCAGATAGGATTGTGATTACGGTACGTACTTTATTTTCATCGCGTAATATTAACGCTAAAAACTTATACCCTAAAATACCAATCCATCCACCCAAACCATTTAAAATGATGTCATCAATGTCTGATGTTCCGATGCCCAAAAGCCCCTGAGTGATTTCAACAAATAAACTCACAAAAAATATAACCAACAGATTGGGGATTATTCTTTTGTCCTTTTTGAATAATAACAAATAAGTACCAAAAGGAATAAAAATAGCTATATTACCAACCACATTACTAAAAGCGAATTTTTTTAAAGTCGCAGAATCGCCAAATATATATTCCTTTATACTATAAAAAGGAATAAGATTGATTGACCTAGTTACTGTCCTATGACTATTAAACATCTCCAGAAATGAAACTCTTGATAAGAACAATAATTTAATTAAAAAAACGATATAAAAAATAAAAACACCATATAAAATGATTGTTTGAATTCGTCCTCGCTTATTCATAATACCCCCATTTTTCATTTCATCCCTGCTTATTCTCTGACGTTCAGTTCATAAATTAAGTTCACGGCTATACTGACATACTGTTGTCAGCAGCGTTTTTTTATAATCGGAGTATCCCCAGAAGGGTATGATACAGGTAAGATTGTATCATTTATTATAGGAAGGATGATAGCTCGTGAATTTTGCTTCTGTACGTATCATTACCGACGACGTGGATCGTCTCGTTGAGTTCTATGAAAAAGTTTTGGGTGTTTCAGCGGAACGCCCCGCGCCCGTCTTTGCCGAACTCGTTCTGCCATCGTGCACCCTGGCGATCGGCCACTCCCAGACGGTGCAGCTGTTCGGCGCTGGTTCCGCAGTGGCGGCCGACAATCACACGGTCATCCTCGAGTTCCGCGTCCACGATGTCGATGCCGAATACGAACGCTTGAAACCGGTTGTCGATGAGTGGGTAAAGGAACCGACCACGATGCCGTGGGGGAACCGTGCTGTGCTGTTTCGCGATCCCGACGGAAACCTGGTTAACCTCTTCACACCGGTGACCGAGGAAGCGATCAAACGGTTCAGCGGTAGGCATTGACAGACAAAGAGACCATAGCAATGAGCTATGGTCTCTTCATTTTCACTAGGAGGAATCCGTTTGGCTGAGAAAGCATCCTATTTTACTTCATAAAGCTTGGAAGCCATGTCGTTACCCATGGAATATAAGTGACTGCAAACAGAACTAAAAGAGCCACGATTAAAAACGGGATAACTGCCTTCGAAAGGGTCTCATATTTCACATTGCCCACCGCACTGCCAATCGATATGACGGCTCCGACAGGCGGATGAAGCAGCCCTATCGTAGCATTCAAGCAAACAACGACGCCAAAGTGAATCGGATCGATATGGAAAGCGGCGACAAGCGGCATGAAAATGGGCAGCAATACGATCAGTACAGCCATCTCATCCATAATGATGCCAATGACCAGCAAGAACAAGTTGACAAGCATTAAGAAGACATATGGATTAGTCGTAAGTCCTCCCATGTAGGCCACAATCTTCTGTGGAATTTGGTCAAAAGCCAGCACCCAGCCAAACAGGCTGGCCATCGCAAGCAGCAGCGTTACCGAGGAGGTGGAGATAGCGGCATTCGTCAATATTTTGGGGAAATGACTCCACTTTAGATCCTTGGTCACGAATATGCCTAATGCGATAGCAAGAAAGCAGGCGATACCAGCACTCTCAGTAGCTGTAAATATACCCGACAGGATACCTCCGATAATCACTAACGGCACCAACAAAGCGGGAATAACTCGTATAAAACAGGCAACCGTTTCCTTCATGGTTGCCCGAGGCAAGCGAGGGAACTGATGTTTATACCCCAAATAGGCGATCAATAGAATAAAGGAACCCGCCAAGAGAATCCCTGGAATAATACCGGCCAGAAACATCTTGCCCACCGATACACCAGAACCGACAGAATAAATGATAAACAGCATGCTTGGTGGAATGATCGGTCCCAGCAAGGAAGAAGCCGCCGTTGTGGCGGCCGCAAACTCCCTGCGGTACCCCTCTTTCTCCATCTCCGGCACCATGACCCTGGTCATCATCGCGGTTTGTGCCGTTGCCGAACCCAAGATGGACGCAAGCACCATATTAGCAATGACGTTGACATAGGCAAGCCCGCCGCGATAATGGCCCAATATATTTTTGGAGAGATTGATTAAGCGGGTCGTAATCCCGCCGGAGTTCATCAATTCTCCAGCAAGCATGAATAAAGGGATGGCCAGTAGCCCGTAATTTTCCACGCCCGAAAATAGATGCTGAGGAATATTCGAAAGCAATGCCGTATTCCCAGTGCTCACGATGTACACTAAACTGGTGATGCCGAGAATGAGAGCAATTGGAACTCGGATAAACAACAGGACAAAGAACACGATTAGTATCAACATTAGGATTCCTCACTTTGTTCGGATGGATCTGCTGAAAAGCATAGAGCCAGCGAGTGAATGCTCATCAAACAGAAGCTGAGAGGGATGACCACATACGGCACGATCATCGACATCCCTGTGGTTGATTTTTGCTTGAGCACCATCGGTTTGATAATCCATTGAAAGGATGTATAAAACAGATATATACAAAATAATAAAGTTATCGTAGCGCCTATCAGAATAAGAGGTTTGCTGAGCCGTGGGGGAATCCGTTCCATAACCAAACTAACGGCTGCAGCCTTCTTCCTATGTATACTCATGCTTCCACCAACAAAGGTAATCCAGACAAGCGCATATAAAGCAAATTCATCGCTCCAGCTTAGAGGGGAGTTAAGAAAGTATCGGAAGATAACCCCAATCGTAACGAGTGAAACCATTAGACTTAGCAAGACAACAGCCAGAATACGTTCAAAAGCATAAATCGAACTACTTAATTGCTTGATAAATTTCATATCTGTTCCTCTCATCCGTAAGGAATTAAGTGCTACTTCTTGTTCTGCTCGATGAACGCTTTAATCGCTGGATTTTTGTCGGCATATTTCTTATAAATCGGATCAATGACGGGCTGTAATGCCGCTTTGTTCGCATATGAAGTAATAGATACATTCTTTTGCTTTAACTGATCAATTTTCGCCTGTTCTGTTTTAATAGCTTCTTGAATTCCCCAATTCACTGCAGCCGTCATTGCTTCTCTGACGATCTTTTGATCGTCTGCGCTAAGTTTGTTGAACGTCGTTTTGCCTGCAATCGCAACCTCCGGGAAGGTCATATGATTCGTCAAGGTGAGATGAGGAGCATTTTCATAAAATTTCTGAGATAACAAAGCATCTATATCCGCATCGACTCCATCGATAACACCAGTTTGCAAGGCCATATACACTTCAGGCAGGGCAATCGAAGCAGGTCCTGCGCCTGCGCCTTTCCAGAACTCTTCGAATAACGGACTAGCCGGAATACGAATTTTCTTTCCTTTCACATCTTCAAGGCTGTTCATTGCTCCCGATTTCATAAGCAGGTGGCGATTCCCAGCGAATAAGTAATCCAAACCGACAAGATCGATTTTATCCAGGTCACTTAACATTTGCTTAGCTGCTGCGCTGTTTTTGGCTTCTGCTGCTGCTTTTACATCCGCAAACATGAAGGGTAGGAACCAGCCGTTTAACGATTCCGATTGGCTTGCCATATAACCGTTACTGATAATGGCAAAATCTAAGGATCCCGTCTGGACCTGCTGTACCATTTCCTTCTCCTTACCAAGCTGCGCTGCCGGGAAAATATCCAGCTTCATACGTCCGTCAGATCGTTTGGAAAGTTCCTCTTTGAATTTCTCGGCTGTTAAATGTTTGATATGAGTCATCTGAACTTCATGGCCTAGCTTAAACGAATAAGCCGGTTTATTGCCTGAAGATTTATCCTCTTTTGTTCCCGTGTTCTGCGACGTTTGGCTGCTGCAAGCATTTAGCAGGCTGGTAAAAACACATACAGTGGCTAGTACAGAAATAAATTTTTTCATATTCATGAGTAAGCCTCCCTAATCATCGTTATTTAAGCGCTTTCATTTAGCGTGATGTTAGTTCCTCTGTAATTCCGAGTCGTAGTAGACGACATTTTCCTTCTTCAATACTTCACGCAAGTTATAAAAGTCAAGGCTCAATTCTCCGCGATCGATTTTTTGTTTCGTTCCCTCTTCCTTCAAGATCCGCTGATTAGAAGCTTCAAGTACGAGCTCAGCCTCCTGAAAGGGCACGACAACAACTCCGTCTTCATCAGCAATCACGATATCGCCGGGCATCACAGACGTACCCCCGCATACTATAGGGCTATTCACCCAGCCTCCTCTTGCTTTGGTCGTTCCCATGGAATGAACTCCTCTGCTCCAAACCGGGAAGCCCATCTCTCTAAGCTGAGCGACATCGCGAATGCCAGCATCGATAACGATCCCCTTAACACCTCTTCGCATAAATGCTTTCACGATTAATTCACCAATCATACCGTGAACGCTAGCGCCAATGTTAGCAATTACCACAATATCGCCGGGCTGACATACTTCAATCGCTGCATGAATCATCAAGTTATCGCCGGCATGGCATAGTACCGTTACGGCAGATCCGCAAATTTGTGCAGGAACAGTAGCTGGTTTCAGCTCGTGACTCATTAGCCCTGCTCTTCCTTGAGCTTCATATACCGTGGAAACGTCCAAGTGCTCATATTCACTCAAAAGCTCAGCGGAAGGTCTTGAAATTTGACGAACGACGTATTTTTCCATTAGATGAACTCACCTCCTACATAAGGGAAGAACCGGCTGAATGCTTCTGCAACCTGGTACTGCTTTTGGCCCGAACAGCGACGTGCATGATTGCCTCTGAGCTGCGCCTTAGCCCCGTAATAATCGATTAGATGCTGCTGAGCTTTAAAACAATTCATTGCCGCTTTCTTTTGCTCATAAGTTTCCGTAATATCGATGATGACATCGGGCTTAAAATCACTGATTTCCGATTGATGAGGCTCAAATCCGAACAGTTTCGATTGAGGGGCTGTCGGGTATCCTTCCAATCTGACGCCATTCGATGTAGAGAGCACACTGGCATCAAAAACATATCTGGAAACCGTCTCGTGATCAGGGTTAAAGGCATCTTTGGGGCCGTGAGTCACAATAATTTGGGGCTGTACTTCGCGAATTTTCTTTGTTAATCGTTCCATTCGCTCTTCTGTAATGGTCATATGATAGTCTTCATAGTCCCAGATTTCCACGTCCGTTATTCCCAGGTGATTAGCTGCCTGCTCGATCTCTTCTCTACGAATGCGCTTCACATTCTCCAGCGTTTGACTAGGGATATTCCATAGATCGTTAGACTCTCCTCTAGCCCCATAGCTCAGAATCAAAAGCGAAACTTGCGCTCCGTGCTTCGCATATTTAGCAAGCGTACCGCCAGATCTCCATACGAAATCAGCTGCATGGGCGCTTACGGCGAGAAGTTTCGTATTGTTATCTATCATAGTTTTTTTCGCTCCTCAAAATTTATATACAATATTGTTCAACAATTTTTTCGAAAATAAGAATCCCCTTACCTCAATATTAAAATTAAAACACCTCCATCCCCTAACTAGATTAAATAGTTGTAGTTTCGTTCAATGGTCAAGCTAATATTGTTGATATGCTGCATGATGGCCTGTTCTGCTGCATCTGCATCTCGCGTTGCGATCGCTTCATAAATCCGCATATGTTCGCCAAATGATTCGTCATCTCTGCCAGGTAACATAATCGTTCTGAGATGCAGCCGGCTTAGCTGAGTTTTAATCATAATAATCAGATCAACGGCCTGCCGGTTCCGAGATGCCTCATAGATAATCTGATGAAACTCTTTATTTAACCTCGAGTATTCGTCATACAGATTACTTGTGAGACAAGATTTCATTTGTGCAATAATTTCTGTTAACTGCTTAACATTGCTTTCGCTAATATGTTGGACGGCAGAGCGAATGGATAGTCCCTCAAGAACTCTGCGTATGGATAAATAATTCAATATTTCCTCTAAGGTAAAATCCTTAATCGTAGCCCCTTTGTTCTTCTCGATGGCTACCAAATTCTCTTGTTCCAGCTTCAGCAGCGCTTTAATAACCGTATTTCGACTGACCCCAATCTCTTCTGTGAGCTGCATTTCTGTCACTTTCTGCGCAGGACGGAATGTTCCATTCAAGATCCGTTCCTTTATAAACTTGTAGGCAATGTCAACAGGTGTCATGGGATTCCTCTTTTCATCGTCAAAATTGACCTTCAATATAGGTAATCAATCTTTTAACTATACCTATTCCTTCATTAAAGTGTCAATTATTCATTGCGACCAAAAACTTTTCCGTACTTTACAACACAGCCGTCATTTCGATCTGTACTCTAAGCCCTTCTCTTAACTCTTGAACCGTACTATGTCTGGTTGGCCTATTATTTTCGTCTGGAAACATTTTCAGCCATTCTTCATTAACAACTTTCTTATAAGCACGATCTGTCAATAGTACGCTTAAATGAGCGATATCATCCGTAGTGCCTCCGGCAAGCGCCATGATTTCTCTGATGTAATGAAAAAGATTAGCCGTCTCATCGTGAACGCTTTCCGGCATCTCACCTGTCTCCGGATCTGATCCGATGATCGCAGATGTGAAGACCATGTTACTGATCTTCACTGCCGTCGGGATCGGATTTTTATGATGGGAACCCTTCACATGTAGAACCTCTCGTTTTGCCATACACATAATGCCTCCTCATGTCTTAAAATTACTTCGGATCGACCGGTGGCGTTCCATAAGAATGAAAGCTAGGGACCGTTTTATTTCCCCAAGCTTGCCCTTTAGCCCGATCAGCCTCTGTCCAGGTAATCGTTTTCCAGTCAGGCGCAAGAACAAGATACCCGCCGGAGCAGATCTCAATTCGATTTCCCCCTGGCTCGTAAACGTATACAAAATATGTCTGGTTAATAGCATGCTTACTAGGAGAGAATTCGATAAAAACGCCGTGATCCACGAATAGATTCGCCGCTCTCCAAACTCCTTCGTTAGTGTCTACCGAGAAAGCGATGTGATGGAAACGTCCCCGCGAGCCTGTCGCATCTAATGTATAAACGACTTCATAGGACTTATTATTAGGTGAATACCACAGCCCGGGACGGCGTCCATCGTTTAACTGAATCTGCTCCGTTAACCGCAAGCCAAGTACGCTTTCAGCGAAATCCCCATCCGCTTCCGGATTTGAGGATAAGTAATTGATATGATCCAAGTGCTTTACGGCTACACCGTGACCTGTAAACTTCTGCGGCTGGTTCTTAAGTGCAGGGCGTAAATGTTCTGGTGGATCATAAGCTTCTGAATCATAATATAACTCCATTAGATGCCCGTCTTGACCGCGGTATTGATAAGCTTTTCCATGGCCTATGTCACCATTCACCCAGCCAATCCCCAAGCCAGTCGCTTCAATTGCGCGGACACTTCTCTCTAATGCTTGCCGATTCATCGTTCTCAAGGCCGTATGGCCGACCCCTGCTTGTGCCGATTCGGTTAAGATTAAGGAGTATTGCTCATAGTCCCCCCAACAGCGAAGATAGATGGAATTGCCCTTTCGCGCCACTTCCTGCATGCCAAGAATATCTGTAAAAAAAGCTAAACTTTCCTCCAATTTAGGCGTTAGCAGTTCTACATGTCCCAGATGAGCAATGTCACGGCTGCGTTCTTGTTCATTGATCATTCTCGAGTTCCTTTCATCAAAATTGTTCAACAATCTTGTTCATTAAAATTATAATCAATAAATGTAACCGCTGTCAATAATAATTTTAATTAAGCTTTTTCGTTTGGTTACATATCTTTAAAGTTTAGGAAGGGTTCGTTTCTCAACAAACTGCCTCGGCGAGCAGCCGAAATGCCTTTTGAACAATTGATAAAACTGAGCTGGACTGGTAAACCCTACTTTGCCGCTAATTTCAGTTACAGACCACGCCTCTGTTAGCAAGAGCTGCTCTGCTCGTTTCATTCGGCGCATCTGGACGTAGGACGTAAACGTCATACCCATTCCTCTTTTGAACAACTTGGCAAAATAGCTGCTGTTATAGTTCAGCTTGTTGCTTATATCCGCAAGTTGGAAAGATACTTCCAACTGTTGTTCGATATAGATAAGTGCAGGACGCAATTTCTCCGCTAGCTGTGGATCCATCGGTTTTATGATGTGGTCATCATCAATCTGAATTAACGTATACAGGAGCTTTTTCAAGCTAGCATTTATAGAGAGCTCGTAGCCCCGCTGTTGTATCGTCATATCGAGCAGCATCTGATGGATAAGTTGGTGAATGACCTGTACGCTTGCCGGATATTTGTGCAGCGTTTCATTAATCTGTGTTAAATTGGCCGAGCGGCCGGTAAATGCGGCGAGATACGGAAGCAAGGATGGATCCATAAAAGCTGCCATATCAACATGGCAGACGATATACAGCAAATCAGTATGTCCATGTTTATGGGATCTGTGCAGTTCATTGGAGCCGAGCATCACCACATTGCCAGCTTGCAGATGATAACTGAGATGTGTGGTTTCCATCGTCAGGCTGCCTTGCAGCACAGCGATCAACTCCACCTCTTCATGATAGTGCCAGGGCCCATATTGATCGGATGGTTGGCTAGGTTGATGTAAGGTCCATATTTTCATCCGGAAATTGGGATCTTCATAATCCACATGTTCTTTATCGTAAGCTGTCAGATTCACGGGCACGGGGATCCTCCTGCACTTCATTGTTACTCCCATCATAGCATGAATGTCCGTTTTCAAGATAATTGAAGCTTATATCAAGAGGCATTTTGGCATGTACTCTTTTAAAATAAAGAGAAGAGCCTACATGTCGAAGGAGCGATAGACAATGCATGAGATCGAGACATTCCCTGATGACCATGATCTTAGACTGCCAGCTTGGGGACCTTATACCAAACAATACATGGGTATTTCCCATATCAGCGATCAAGCGCGAGGCTTGCGTTTTGATCTTAGTTTAATGCCTGGCTTCTACAGGAGAAAAATGGATATTCCCAACGTGCTGTGGGAATCCGGCTATCATCCATGGGAGGCAGCGGCGGATTACAGCTTCTTCTCCCACCGCCATGAGCTTGAATGGAAAGATCGCGTCTATACCGACATTTCCTTCAGCCGTATCGCTGATCAGTGCCGTCTGATTCGGGTATCCTTCGTGAACCAATCCGAGCATCAGCAAAACTTGGTACTGCACTGGATGGCTTCACTTCAGCCGCCTCGCCTTCTTGAGCACGGCGACGTACAGGTATGTGCAGATGCGCAGATGCCCGAGGGCGCTGTGTGGGTTGATGCGCTAGACTATAGCGAATTGAAATTCGCACGCCCGCGACCGTCGGACGGCTTGGTCTATGACGGTTTTCTTAGGGGAGAAATTCGAGGCCAGCATTTTACGGGGGGGTCCGCAATAGGATGCAGCTTCGGTGCCGACCAAGGCGACTTGCTGCGTTATGAGATAAATCTCGCAGAGCCTTTAAACAACGGCGTGTTTTTGCTGCGCTACCAAACGGAGAAAAGCGGGGAGCTTGAGCTTCAAATTGGACATCAAACATACCGATTCGATGTAGAGGCTTCCAGCTCCCTCTGGGTTGCCCGTCTACCGATCGGGGCGCTTGCAGCAGGAGACTTCACGCTCTCCTTATCTGCTTGCGGCTCCGGCCCCTTGATACTGGACGGCTTTACGCTAGTCGAGCACAACGCTGTCGAGGAGTTTGTCTTTGTCGACCGGTTCTGGCACATCGAGCCTGAATTACTGGAAGGGCCTGTTCCTGGCAGCCTGATCCTCCGTTATAAAGATTGCCCGTATCATTACGGCCTTTTATGGAACTACCCCCATGTAGAGATACGGCAATACAAAAACGACGAGTTGGATCGGTATGCCCGTCACACGGTGCATAACCATGTTGATGCCGTCTTGCAGGGTAATGGCAAGGGTCACTTTACGAATGTGTTCATGCGTCCCATTCATGTCGAACCAGCTTCATCGAAGATCCTTCATGGCATGGTCTGTTCCGGGACGTACGAAGAAGTGCTTGCCTCCTTAACAGCGGTTTCGCTGGACTACGATAAATGCGAAGCCATTTATAAAGCTGAACATGCGAAGTTAATTCCGCCTCCCTCTTATGCGGCCGGTAACACCTATGCGTTTAGCCAGCAGCTTATGCGGGCTACGCTGCTAACCAATACCGTCTTCCCTGTTTACACCAAACGCAGGTATATTCGCCACAGTACGCCAGGGCGCTGGTGGGATTCCCTATATACATGGGATTCAGGGTTTATCGCACTCGGGTTCTCCGATTTGGATGCAGGGCGCTCCATAGATTGCTTGAATGCGTATATGACAGAACCTGGTGACCGCCAGGCTGCTTTCATTCATCATGGCAGCCCGGTGCCCGTGCAGCATTATGTGTTTCTTGAGCTGTGGAACCAAGGGCAGTCTCTCGCCTTCTTGCATCATTTTTATCCGCGATTACGTCAATATTACTTGTTCCTAGCCGGGAGAATTAACGGGTCTACTACTGGCCTACTGCGCTCCGGACTACTTAAGACATGGGATTACTTCTATAATTCCGGAGGGTGGGACGACTATCCGCCGCAAAAATATGTGCATGAGCAGACACTCGAAGCAACAGTTGCCCCTATTGTGACAACGAGCCAGGCCATTCGTATTGCTAAAATCCTGAAAATGGCTGCCGCAATGTCGGACAATTGGCAGGAAGACATAGGGGAATACGAGCAGGATATCGAACGATGGAGTCATGCTTTGGAGAAGCATGCGTGGGATGAAGAAGCCGGTTATTACGGCTATGTCGTGCATAGCGAGCAAGGTGAGCCGGAAGGTCCTCTACGGCACAGCTCCGGGGCCAATTACAACATGGGGATGGATGGGCTTTACCCGCTAGTAGCCGGCATCTGTACCAAATCGCGTGCGGATCGCCTGGTTGCCGCGCTGTTCGATGAAAAGCATTTATGGACGCCAATCGGCCTGTCCACCGTTGACCAAAGCGCGCCTTATTATCGGGCGGATGGCTATTGGAACGGTGCGGTTTGGATGTCGCATCAATGGTTTTTCTGGAAAACCATGCTCGATTTGGGTTACTCCGATCTTGCTTTCCGCATCGCGGATACCGCTTTAAACTTATGGAAGCGTGAGACCGAAGCCACCTACAACTGTTATGAGCACTTTATCGTGCAAACAGGCCGAGGCGCAGGGTGGCATCATTTCGGCGGTTTGTCGGCTCCGGTCATCAATTGGTTTGCGGCTTATTACCAACTTGGCAAAGTGTCCACCGGTTTTAATGTTTGGATGCTGCAGCAGTCCTTTAACGAAAGCTATACGGCGTATCAAGCGGAATTTCGCTATGCAAGTAAAGCCGAACAAGCCTTCAGCATCGTGGTCAACATGGCAGAAGGCGTGCGCTATGAGGTTGAAGGAACAGGGTGTACCGTGAACTGGACGATTAACAGCTGTGGTGGTGTAGAAATGTACATTACCGATTGCCTTCCGCAGGCCGCTGTGCGGATCCGAGCGTGTTAAATGATTTTTAGGCAGCAGAACCCGCCTATCTTTGGCGGGTTCTGTTTGTGTTATTTTTCCATATAATTTGTTCATATAGATGGAATCTTAACAGTCACTGTCGTTCCATTGCCAAGTTGACTCTCTATCTCTACCCCGTAACCCTCTCCAAATAGCAGCTTTATCCTATTATTAATATTGGAAAGCCCGATATTTTTCCCTTCTAAACTGTTTTTCACTCTCTCCGAATATTCCATGTGCAGTTTCGCTTTCATGCGTTCCAGCTCATCTTGACCTATCCCTTTCCCCGTATCCGCTACTTGAAAACAGATATCTCCATTCTCGTCCATACTGCCGCTTACACAAAGCTGTCCTCCCGCGTCCATACTTTCGAGTCCATGATAGACGGAGTTTTCCACAATGGGCTGCAAGATCATTTTAGGTGTTTTCATCCCTAATAGCTTGTCATCAACCTTAACTTCCAAAGCGAACTTGTTTTCATATCGAATGGAAATAATATTGAGATAGGCCTTAATACATTGAATTTCTTCACTTATTAAAACGAGTTCGCTTTTTTCAATACTATACCGAAAAATCTTTGACATACTTGAAGTAATCTGCGCAATTTCCTTACTGCCGTATTCCAGACCGATACTACTAATGCAATTTAAAGTATTATAAAGGAAATGCGGGTTGATTTGACTTTGTAAGGCAGAAAACTCCGCCTGTTTTTTGCTCAATTCCGCCTCATATAATCTTGCCTGCGTACTAATAACATGACTCGTCATCTCTTCCATATTGTCAATCATCCTATTGATATCATAGGCCAGAACGCCAACTTCATTGGTTGAACGCACCTTCACCCGAAAGCCCCTGTCGCGATTACCGATTTTTTTCATATCTGAGACAAGCCCCATCACAGGCCGAGTCAGATTGTTTAAGAAAAAGTACCCCAGAATCATCATACTTAAAATGATACCAATTCCTGCAATAATGCTAATATTCTTAATCGCATTCATATCCGTTGTCAGCTCATGCACCGGTATCATACTTACGATCCGCCACTCGTCCGCCTGCCTCAAGCCTTTTGCCTGTACGATGACATCCTCCCCATTGATTTTGGTTTTTACCCCATTCGTTAGACTTTGACTATCGATCGAAAGAATTTCCTCGAATAAATTGCCATGCAAATTTGCATGATTAGACGCAATGACCTCATTTCGGCTGTTAAGGATATACAAAGCTGAATTAGGCGTCAATTCTGTGTTTTCCACAAGATCTTGTATCTTTTCCATATTCACGATGACAGAACAATAGCCTGTCTTTTTAGAAAATTGAACCCCGCCAATCGCCTCAATAATGGGTGCTATATAAAAGAAATATTCATTCCCTGTTTTTTCGTCCTTTAATAAGTTTGTAAATTTCCCTTTAACAAAAGTCTCATTTTCATTTTTAAATGAATTAATAAAATTGGTATACTGATTTGAAAACGTAATATCACTATTGGCAGTCGCTAAACTGGAAATTTTTCTTCCTTGATTATCCGTAATTACAATACCACTTAAATAAGAATTAAAGAGCCTCATATATTCTATGAGGTCAATGACATAAGTGCCAATTTCAAACCCCCTTTTGTAATCGTCATCTGCAATGGTAAATTCCTGTACCCATTTATTATCAACAGCTATGTTTGTACTGACTTTAATATCGTTAAAAATGGAATCGATCTTTTGGCGAGTTTGTTCTATGATCGTATTCCCATAATTTACAGCTCTCTTTTGGGTTAAATTATAAAAGCTATAGTAGGAATAGAATTCCATAATAGTAAATATGAAAATCGAAAATAAAAATATCAGTAAGATCTGATGTTTAAGTTTTAGTCTGCTAATCTGCAAATCTCCCCACTCCAGTCAACCTTTTCTGAATTTCGTAGGCGTTATCCCACATTGCTTCTTAAATACTTTATTGAAATAATAATAGTCCAAATAACCTACTTTGGTTGCAATTTCTTCAATGGACAGCTCTGTTCTTTTCAATAGCTCGCAAGCTTTTTTGATTCTCAAATCGGTTACATATCCCGAAAAGGTTTTGCCCAAAACTTTTTTAAACAGTTGGCAGCAGTACACTTGGTTGATCAGAAATTTGACAGATAAATCTTTCAGATATAACTCGTCCTGATAATGATTGTCGATGTATTTCACCATTTGGGCAAAATAAGCGTTCTTATCGCTTTCATGCATGGACTGGCCGTTTAGCTGCTTTAAGTATATGAAAATGTCATTTAAAAAGCTGCATAAGGACTCAAAGTTTTCAAATCGCTCTTTCAGTTCAGAATAATTGAGGAAATCAAGCTCCATGTCCCTCAACTCTTCGTAATAGGTGCCAACCAGGCTGCTGACCACTTGATTCCATAAATAAACGACTTCTCCCATGCCTAAATGATGAGATGAGAAGAAATGCATCATTTTCTGAATGATGTCATCTATGTCTTCAAACTTTTTCTCTTTCATACTAGAAGCAATGCCATCTATCAACGGATTAATCAAGCTAAGCTTTGGCTCATATTCAAATATCCCTTTTTCTTCATTTAAAAATGTTTGTGAAGCTGCAAGATCGGATTCCTTGATTAGCTTGGCCATTTGATCGTAATTCGTAGAAATGGAGCTAATTCCTATAGATTTTATATTTGAATCTGTGAATATTGAAGCATCCAATTGGATATCCAACTCTGATCTCTTATCACTTTTGAGAATGTACAGTGTCTTTCTTGAGCCAAATTCAACTTCTAAGATATGCCCTATATCGCCAAACTTAATGGCTTGACCCTCCTTTTTCTCACGATCGGAATACACGATAACGACGCGCAAATAATCGTCCGATGGACGATCAAAAAATGGCGTCAAGCTTTTTAAATCACTTTTATCAGGTGCGGTAAGCGCCTCTAAAATAAGGTTATTTCGAATACTTCGTTTCTTGGAGAAATGCAAGGCCAGCTTTTCAATTAAGGGATCTGCCAACTCAATATCCAAGGGCTTGAGGCAATAGTCCAGCGCACCATATCTTAGAGCCTCTTGCGCATAAGCAAACTCAGCGAAACCGCTTACAACAACGAAGTCGACATCCAATCCCCTGTCTTTCGTCATCTTCATAAGCTCAAGGCCGGAAATCTCAGGCATTCTAATATCTGTAAAGACGAGATCGGGAGTTTCCTCGGATATAAACTCAAAAGCCTTATGGGCACTTGTAAATTGACCTATGATTTCGAACCCGTATTGATGCCAGTTAAAGGCATTCCGTATTCCTTTTATCGCCCAAGGTTCATCATCTACAATAATTACACGATACATAAATACCTCCATGATTGTTGATCTTAGCAAAATCAATATAATAATCGACAATTTTTATGCGGATTTTTCATGTAAAATAATAGTACTCTAAACTTTGCAAAAAACCTAGGCTAGGGCCTAGGTTTAAAACTTAATTACTTCTTATTTGCTTGCATTGCCTTGTAGATTTTCACATTTTCATCCGTAACAGCCTTCCCGCCTGCTGCCAGGTATTCTGCAACCAACTTATCATACAGAGCATCAAATTCTGAAGGCTTACAGACAATCAGTTTATCCGTCATTAGCTTGTTCATATCCCCAAGTGTTTTGCCAAACTTAATATTGGACTCATTTGGCGTATCAAAGAAGTAACTGGTGTACGTATCCGTCGTATTGATTTTGTATGATTTTTCTGCAACATCTTCAAATCCAGGAGCCGATGCAGCTAAAGCCTTAATATTTTTCTGAGGGTCGCCAAGCTCCACACCATTTACAACCAGGGTATAATCAAGATTTAGATAACTCGGTTGCATATTGTCCCCTGTTTGATTAATAACCTGCGGAATCCCATTCACCATCTTGTGGTTGACTCCTTCTTGGCCATATTGAAGGAAGAATAAATTTTTCGGGTCGGACATCCAGTTTAAGTATTTAATAGCCAGCTCTGCATTTTTACTGCTCTTCGGAATAATGACATTGACGCCATTTTCGTTATAGGCGATTTTCTTATATTTACCTTCGTAATTTTGAAAAACGTCAATGGGTACAAAGTTTGCGGTAGGCACATTTGCCTTTAATGGCTGACTGATATTTTGTCTTAACGGATAATCCCAGTTTGCACTGAAAAATCCGATTTTTCCGTTGGTTAGATCAGCATCCGCTTGCTTGGCTGTTTTGTCTAAAGCGAAATCAGGGCTAATTAATTTTTCATTGTAGAGCTTGTTCAGAAACTTCAGCGCATCCTTGTTTCCAGGTCTTAACCAGCTGAACGGAGCTGTAACAAATTCTTCCTCCGACTGTTTTCCCCAGTAAGATTCGCCTAAATTTCCATAGTTATAATTTAAACCAGTTGCAGCTAATCCCCAAGGGATAACGCCATCGACGCCTCCCGGATTTTTATCCCGGAATGCAACTAAAGTATTATATAATTCATCTCTCGTCGTAGGAACAGGCATCCCTAATTTATCGAGCCAATCCTTTCTAATAAACATACCATTCCATGCCAGCGAAGTTCTTTTAGCAGGAATGGCCATCTGTTTTCCTTCAAACAGTCCATAAGAAAGAACGGTTTTCCCCAAATAATTCGTTAATTCTTTGCCATGCTTAGCCAATAAATCATTCAATTGAACAATACCATTCACTTTCGCGTATCTGGATACGGTTGGGCTGTCATAAGTAAATGAGATATCGGGTGCCTCACCTGCTGCCATCAATATATTGAGCTTATCAACTTCTTGAGATCTAGGTACCGCAACAAATTTCACAATCGCATTGTTCTGTTTGCCAAAATTATCATTGATATACCTGGTCCACGTATTATTGTTCAGATCTGGCTGTCCCTGTATGCCTCTGTCAAATACTTCAACCGTAAGTGTAACCGGAGGACTTGAAGGTGTTGCAGCAGCAGTTGAAGCTGCTGGCGCTGGCGATGCCGATTGGCTTACTTTATTACTGTCGCTTCCGCATCCCGCCAAAGCACTTATCAATAGTGTCGAAACCGGTAGTACAGCCAACATTTTTTTAATTTTCATTTTTATGACCTCTCCTCTATCATTTTCGACAAAAACGATGACTTTTCCGCAGTGTCCAAAAATCGAAAACATTCTTATCCATCCTACCTAATTAGTCCAATAACCACCACCCTTCAATCTGCCCCATTATCCCTTAATTGCCCCCGTCATGACGCCATCCACAAAATATTTTTGAAGTTTCGGGTAAACAACCAAGATTGGAACGGTTGCAAACATAACACTTGCAGCTTTCAATGACTCAGGAACAATATAAGCCCCAACACTGCCTTCACCTTGCTGGGCATCTAGCTGTTGGTTCGCAGTGATGATTTGGTACAGCTTTAATTGCATCGGATAAAGATTCTTATTTGTGATATAAAAAAGCGCATCCTGAAAGCCGTTCCATCTATCCACCGCGTAAAAGAGGCTTAACGTTGCTATAGAAGGCAAAGATAACGGAAGAACAATTCGTACTAGGATCCCAAGTTCATTACAACCGTCAATCGAGGCCGATTCTTCCAAGCTTTCCGGAAGTGATGCAAAAAAGGTTTTTAGGATAATTAAATTGAAAACGCTCATAGCGCCTGGCAAAATTAAGCTCCACATCGTATTCATCAAATCCAGATTTTTTACAAGAATGTAGCTAGGTATTAAACCTCCGCTAAAATACATGGTGAAAACCAAAACTGTTAAAATAAAGCTTCTTCCCTTTAACCTCTTCTTTGTAAGTGGATACGCTGCACAAATAGTTAAAAACATACAAACTAGTGTATAGACAATGGTCAGCACAATCGTGTACCCAAGTGTATAAATCATTTCAACATCGCTTAGAATCGTTTTATATGTTTCAAGCGTGAAGCCTACCGGCCAAAGTGCGACCTTCTGAGAGATAATGGCATCATTCGAGCTGAAAGAAAGCGCGATCATATATAAAAATGGAATTAAACAGGTAATGGATACGGCCGTTATGAATAAAATAATGCTTATATCCGTGAAATTGATTCTTTTTTTTCTACTCAACAAACTCACACTCCTTACCAAATTCCCTGCTCACCAATTCTTTTGGCAATGTAATTGGCTGCCACTAAAAAGATCAACCCTACAACCGATTGAAACAGTCCAACGGCTGTTGCCTGCGAGAAGTCGCCAGATCCAATTCCAATCCGATACACATAGGTACTGATGACATCGGAGTACTCACTTACCAGCGAATTCCCCATCACAAATGGCCGGTCAAACCCGATCGAGAGCATCTTGCCTATTTGTAAAATTAACAAGATAATAATCGTAGGCTTAATCCCAGGCAAAGTAATGTGCCATATTTTACGAAGCCTGCTGCATCCATCGATATCTGCCGCCTCATACAGCTCCTTATTAATCCCAATGATGGAAGCCAAATAGATAATGGTCCCCCATCCAACGCTTTGCCAAACCCCAATAGCTACATACATGATCAACCAATTTGTTTTTTGAGAAAGAAACTCGATTTTCCCAATCCCGATGCTGGATAAAACCGTATTCGCCATCCCACCTGATGAAAATAGCAGATACACCATACCGCCAATAATGACCCAGGATAAGAAGTGCGGTAAATATAGAATGGTTTGGGTCACTTTTTTAAATCGGGCATACCGGATTTCACTCAACAATATAGCCAGGATGATGGGGGCAGGGAACCCCGCTACCAAATCCAGAAGGTTCAACACAAGCGTATTGGTAAGCGCACGGTAAAAACTATTTTGTTCAAAAATGAATTTGAAAACATCAAGGCCAACCCACTTACTGCCGCTAATTCCATCAAAAATGTTATAATCCTGAAAAGCCATCAACACGCCATAAATGGGTGCATATCGAAATATGAGAATATACGCCATTGGCAGCAGTAAGAGTAGATATAAGAGTGAATCTCTTTTTAAGCTATGTAGAATGCTGTTCTTTTTCTTTATTTTGATATTCTCTCTATAGTTTTCTAAAACCGCTTTCATTTGTATCGTCCCTCTCCTCTAATATTTAAGAAAATAACCTCCTACGAAATAATTTGAGTAAAAATCTTATGTAGAGATCTCATGTAAGGAATTATACGCTCATGAATTTTTATTAAAAT
>NZ_JBYTBS010000038.1:0-75408 GCF_058789495.1 Paenibacillus sp. FW126-R14
GCCTTCAGCTAATGTCGAAATTCGGTTTATAAAATCATTAATAAAGTCTGTTAAAAATGATCCTGGAATTAGTAATTCTTTCTCTTCATTCCAAAAACCTATATCTATCCAGCCTTGATATTCTAAATGAAAAGATATATTCATCGTGGGGTGCCCCATTCTTCATAATTTAGATTTTCCTCCATAGAACCCACCTTAGTTTCGAATACGTTAAATCTTCTCCGAAAGATTTTTGCAGACCCTCCTCCCGAATAAGTTCAATAAGAGTAAAAAAATTCCTTCAAAAATACAAAAAAGACAGAGATACCGTAAAGGTATGTCTGTCCCAATTCTTTTGGATAAGTCTAAGATACTCTATTCGAAAATAGCGAGCACACGCGCGACTGCGGTTACTGTCGCTTGCACATCGGCGTCCGACGTGCGCCAGTTGACAACGCCGATTCGCATTGCACGCCGCCCTCTCCATACTGTGCCGCTGAAAAACGCCGTTCCTTCCGCGTTGATAGCGGCAATCACAGAGGTAGTGCGGGCGTCGTGATCTTCTTCTGATGCATTGGGCTCTGGCGAGATAAATCTGACCAGTGCTTGGTTCAGCGTGGGTGCAAAAACCATCTCGGCGCCATGCAACGCTGCGATACCGTTTGCAAGCGCTGCGGCATGGGCACAACTCCGCTCAACGAGATCGGCCACGCCATCTCTGCCAAGTTCACGCAACGCTGCATAAACCGCAAAGCCTCGTGCGCGTCGAGTCCATTCAGGCGTCCAGTTGATTTGGTCGCGCGTTTCCGCATCATGGGTCAGGTAGTCTGCGCTAATCCCCATTGCCGCGCGATGTGCATCGACGTCTGTAATTAGGGCAATTCCTAGGTCCTTCGGTGTATTCAGCCATTTATGCGCATCCGTCGCCCAAGAATGCGCCAATTCGACCCCTGCCAGTTTGCTCCGATGTTGTCCACTTGCTCGTGCCCAAAGTCCAAACGCGCCGTCGATATGCACCCATGCCCCCGCCGCTCGCGCGATGGGGATGAGTTCGTTGAACGGATCGATCGCGGCAACGTTAAGATCAGCAGCGTCAAGAATAACAATCGTTGGGCTGTCAGAAGCGCTAAGCGCTTTGGATAGCACATCTGCTGTGACACGCGCGTCTGCGTCGGTTGTGAGAGGAACCAAGGCAGCAGTTCCGATGCCGAGAAAACGTAGAGCTCGTTCGATACTTCCATGGCGATGTTCCGATGCCAGAATACGTATTGCGGGGGCTCCGGTCAACCCGTCTCGCTCCACATTCCAGCCCCTATCTCGAAGGAGTGCGTGGCGTGCTGCGGCGAGGCAGGTGAAGTGCGCCATCTGGCAGCCGGTGGTAAATGCGAACGAAACTGTGCTAGGCAGATCAAGCACCTCCTTGATCCAGGCTCCGGCAACCTCTTCCACTACCGAAGCGGCCGGTCCGCAAGCATATAAAGCAGCGTTATTGTCCCAGGTGGAAGTGAGCCAATCGGCTGCAAGTGCTGAAGGCAGTGCACCGCCAATCACCCAGGCAAAAAAACGTCCCCCTGCAGAGCCCAAATGTCCTCCTTCGGTGGCAGCCACCAATTCGTCTATCACGCGTTCGGCGGGAATGCCCTCATTGCCAAGAGGCAGGCCCAATCGACTCCGTAATGTATCTGCGTCTGTAGTTGCGCTGACAGATTGCTTGTCCAGTCTGCAGAGAAAATCAACAGCATGGACCTGGGTACGCTCAAGCAGAGAGCGGATATTTGCATCAATATTTGTTTTTATTGTCAAAATAAAACCTCCATTTATCGTATGAATTTAAGACAAATATATTCTAACACTACACCCCTTTTCATATCTTGCTCATCAATTCGCATACCTCACAACTTGCTAGTATTTCTTCTCTGAACTTTCCTATTCGAATTCTAATCAGCGTAAGCTAACTACATACTTTTTTGCACATACTTAAAGAGGCTGCCAATTATGTGCCGGCAACCTCATCCTCGTTATTTAATGTTACTATCGTTATCCTGTTAATTGAACGTTCCGCCTTTGACCACTGATTCGGTGGACCTTAATTCATCTGACTTCTTCGTCGGCAGAGGGCCCGTATAGGCCGGGCACCGGAATTTCAAGAAGCCGCAAATAAACCCCAAGTTGCGCACGGTGGTGGACCATGTGGCTTAATCCGAAGGTACGAAGTGCGATAGCCCGCGGTTGGCGTAGGATGATATGATTGCCGTTCCGCAAAGTCCATTCCTCGCCTAGCGTTTTCTCGTCGCATTCGGCTAACAGCTTTTTAAGCTTGACAACATTCGCGTCGAATTCCTTTAGCACGTCTTCTCGACTTTCCAAAGGCTCCCTCCGAAGTGGTACGGTCGAAAGATCGAATTCCAGATAATGAAAAATAGCGATTTGCCAGTTCAATAGGTTAATCAGGTGCGTGGTCAACTCCCCCAACGACATAGATTTCAGGTGGGGCTTCCACTCCATTTGCCCCTCGGGCAATCGCTCCAGGATGCGGCGTGTAGAAACCAGCTCATGCATTACGTCTCCGACAATCAGTTGTTTCACCTTTGATTTCCTCTCCTTCTTTAAATGGGATGTACTTTATTCCATAATACCATATATTGTTAGTAACCTTCTTCCCCTATGAATCATTATTAGTGCAATCTGCCCTTTCAACGAAACTAGGGAGCAGATGCCGCGTGGCGATCTGCTCCCTAATTATTGTGCTATCGTTTTTGTAAGCGTTAGGCTCTATCTCATTTAAGAACTGGTCAACCGGATACAGTATCTTTGCGCCCGGCCCATCTCGTTCGCTTCATCAGCTCCGGAAACGCAACAGCTAGCAGCACCAACAAGACCCCAGCCCATTGAAGCGAGCTTACGTGCTCGTGTAGAACGACGGCTGACAGCATAACCGCGACAGGCAACTCGGCGGCACCGAGGATGCCTGTCAAGCCTTCTCCAACGTGCGGAACTCCTATTGCGAACAATACTGGAGGCAAGAACGCACCGAACAAACCTAGCATTACCCCGAACGGAAGCAGTCCCTCCAAAAGCGCGTTGTTGAACAGGAAGCTTGGTGGGAACAAGAGGAATACAAATAACATCCCCCCCGTAACCATCCAGGCGCTTCGATATGTCGGATGCATAGAAGGCACTGCTTTTCCACTGAACTGAATAAACAACGAGTAGCTTATCGCGGACAAGAAGCCAAACATGACACCCTTCCAATTAAACTCGGACAAGCCTTGCTCGAGAATGCCGGCCGCTAGCAGTGTCCCTCCAAACAGGACGATCAGCGTGAACAACATGATGCCGTTCGGACGCCGCCTCTGTTCGACCGAATTGATCAATACCCCCATCCATGTGAATTGGAATAGCAACAGAATGGCTAGCGAATTGGGAATATATCGCAGGGATTGGTAATACAACAAGCCTGTTACAGCCGTAGGTACACCAGCGATCATCAGGATGACTCGATGTTTCCACGAAAATTTCATGGCAGTCGTCGCGGGTGAAGACGCAGACTTAACGTTCCCGCTCCATCTTCCCTTCCATTTCATGAATAGAACGAGAGTCCAAGCCAATATGAACCCTGTCAACAATTGACTTCCTACGACCTCTCCAAGTGTATAACCTTTTGCGTATGCCTTCGTAACGATCGTAGATAGAATGCCGTAAGAGATTGCGCCTAACAAAACCAAAAATCTGTATTTCATTGTTATGATTCCTTCCTTCGGTTTTCTTTACCGTAAATTTGAAAATAAAAAACTTCCTTGCTATCGAATATGGAATCGTCGAAACTTGATTCCATATTCGTAGCAAGGAAGTTAAGGCTTCCTGTAGAGACCCCCACCCTGTAATTCGTGGGGTTATACGAATGTATAATTAATTCATCAAACGAAAGCAAAGCAACATTTACAATAATAAGGCGCTCACTCGCCATTGTCAACTAGCAACTATTAGGCACATAATCCACAAGTCAAGACATATGGCTGACGCGATTCTTTTCTCTTCTATACATTCTTGAATCTCCTGCACGATATTTGTTTTTCAATTGATTAGCTGAGGCCAGCTTTTGTCAATCCAAACGCTGCTTCAGCAGATCCTGGTACTGTTTTGAAGCCAACATTGATTCGATTCCAAGCATTGATCGCCATGACAGATAAAGTTAGATCAGATATTTCCTTTTCTGAAAACTGTCCGCGAACACGTTCATACAATTCGTCTGGCACTCCATGCTCAGGCAGCTTGGTCAGAACCTCCGTCCATGCCAGTGCAGCCCGTTCGCGTGGAGAAAAGAGCGTCGATTCCCTCCAGATTGAAGTATGATACAGGCGAAGCTCACTCTCACCGTGGATCTTAGCTTGCTTGATATGCATGTCCAGACAAAATCCGCATCCATTCAACTTCGATGTGTGACATCAATCCCTTTTATCTACTCACTTTCTTTTTTTCTGCACTTGTACATCGACTTAAAGTGCCACACGCGCATCAATTGAACCTAAGAAAAACCCCAACCAGTAGTTGAGGTTTAAGCTGATGTACACTTATATCAGTTTATGTTTTGCAATTTATCTGGATTCACAATCATATAAATACGTTGAATCGACATAGCTTGGGCATCCCAATCAAAACATATAACCCCAGTTGTCAGGCCATCTTTTGATATTAATACTCCTTTTTGATCATTAACCTCTACTAGCTGAGCCTCAGATTCAGGGAAGCGACTTGACGATAGGGCATTTAAAATTTTGAGCACGTGTTTTTTACTATAAACAGGTTCAGTTGCTGCAGAAATTTTCCCTCCACCATCGGCAACCAGTATGACATCCTCTGTTAACATGTCTACCAAGGATTGAATATTGCCTTGCGTAATAGCGGAAATAAAGCGTGTTACCAATTCCTTTTCTTCAAGAGGATGGTTGGCTAGCACTCCATTTTTTTCAAATGAATCCACTTTCATGACGCTCTACACGTTCGAGTGGGCTGTCTTCGCTGAATTGAACAGTTGGTTCTGGAAGCCAATTACCTACGTAGCTTATTCTTTTTTTTCTAGCGGATTTTAATTCGTTCAGACACCGATTGATCATCATTTTGCTTAAGTATGATTCGACATTATTAATATTGTTTATTTAGATAACCATGTATACTAATAAATAAATCTTGAACCATATCCTCAGCATCTGATCTGGAACCAAGCATACGATATGCAATGGAAAATAAATGAGGCTTATAGGTTTTACAAAAGTCATTTATTTCAGCATACTGATAAGACAACTGGCATCGTTAATGTGTGACAAGAACTCAGCATTAGGATAGTTTCTCTGACACGGTCATGTGGGGAAACAAAAAAAAGTCCATTGTTATTTAACAATGAACATCACTTTGGTCCCATCCGGGTATTGGTCAACCTGATTGCTTACCCAGCTCCCTGCTCCACGATTATCAGAAGGAGATATGAATCGGATGTCAGCACCTTCTCCTCCTTCACTGCACATAGCCATGGGCCATTCATCTCGATCGTAGCCCTTTTTGGTAGGAACATGCTGCAGTGATTTCTTCCGATTCTCTTCAGCTCCTTTGCGATTGATCGTACAAACAGAGGATTCCCCTGCCGCTATGGCGTCTTTTATATGCTGCCCTGTTTCAGGGAACCGCTCCGCCGGGAAAATCAATTGCACATTCGCTGTGCTGCTGGTATCTGTAATATCAAAATGCTTTTCATAAAAGACTGATCCTATAAAAACGGATATTCCTAGCGCAATGGTGTATAACAACTTATGCCTACGCTTCTTCAAAATGCAGCCTGCCCTTCGTCAGTAAAAATAAATAATATAGTAAGACACACTGTCATTTCAATTTTACTCAGGAGTTCGGTAAAATGGCAATTCGTTCTAGTGCGCGGTCTCCGTATATTGAATCGAACTGTTGCCCCTCTATGTGGATATAGCCAATATAACAATCACATTGCCTCATACGGCACGGTCGCTCTTTAGAAATTCCCTCCAACCCATTTTTATACAGATTTCCGATCACTTGACGATCCTTATAGCAGCGTTTTACACGACCGTCTCCTTGGACATAAAACACATTTTGCCCGGCCCGGCACGGCTTGCCCATACTATCGTAATCCATTGCATTAAGAACAAAGTAAGGGTCCATACGGGTCAAAAACGCTACATCTTCGGCAGTATAGTAATCTGGTTTATCTTTGTAGGCGTTCACCCACATATAAACATCTTCAGGCAATGCCTTCCTTATTGAAGAAATGGAGTTGAACGAACTCTTGACACCAACACATCCTACGCTGAACGGGATATTCTTTGCGTAGAGCTTGCCGCATTGCTTTAAAAATCGTTCCTCCTCCGTCTGCCCAGGATGGTAGGTTACCCAGAATGCAGCAGTCACAGGGTTCAAAGCACTCGTCCAATCGAGCATAGCGGATAAGTTGGTTTGTATAGCGACTTTATCAACGTGCTGCATGTGGGAGAGTTTAACCAAGGCTTCCCTGTACCAACGATGCGTAAGTCCTTCACCATATGGATTAAAAAACACGGACAGCTGATGTCCGCTGTCCTCTTGATTCCCTACCCAGTCGACAAATGTCTCTACTTGCAGCCGATCCCTCATCAACGTCTCATGGCTATCTGTGGTCTTGCTAAAAGGACAGTACGGGCATTCGTAATTGCATGAGCTTAAGCTTCCACGGAAATAAATCGTCGCTTTCATGAGAGCACACAGCTTTCCATTCGAGCTCGTATGTCTGGAGAGATGAACCAATCTCCAATGGCGTCGGAATACATAAGCCCTTCTTCCGTCAGCCGCAATATCTCATGCTCTATAGTAGCAAAGTCCGTATGCACAAGCAGATTCAACTCGGGGTAATCGAAGAGAGCTGACGTTGTGAACCGCTCCACATAGCTGCCCAATGCCAAGCCTTCCGTATGTAGCAACGCTTTTAGGATAAATCGGCGCTGCTGATCCTCCTTGCTCAACACAATGCCGTAATCTGCATGGGTGTAATCGGCTGCAGCCACATAGTCGGCAATGATGCTTGCTGTAGCAGAGCGCCCTACGCTGTATCGCGAGGAATAATGGACCGATCTCGTGTAAGATCGTGCGCCGCAGCCGAGTCCAATCATGCCTTCCTCCTGACAGCCATAAGGAAGCAATGGCTTCTTCGAACCCGCTTCCGCTTTAGCAAATCTGCGCATAGAGTACTGGGTATAACCATGTGCAAGCAATCGTTCCCGGGCCGCGCAATAAAGACTTACCCTTTGATCCTCGCCGCTTTGCCTTATCTGCTCTGGCTTTACAATCGTGTGCTCACGAGTGTATAGCGGATAGATAAATATCTCCTCCGGCTCATAAAACAACGCCTTATCCAGCGAATACATCCATGAATCAAGGGTTTGACCGGGAAGGCCATAAATCAAATCCAAATTAAGGATCGGAAATTGGTGGAGCTTGAGCTGTTCCAGAGCTCTTTCGACTTCTTGCGGCTTTTGCGGACGATAGATCGCTTCCGCTTCAGTCTCTATGAAGCTCTGAATACCCATGCTGACCCGATCCACTTGTCTGCTTTTTAAAATGGTTAGGCGCTCGGAAGTTACCGTCTCGGGAGATGTCTCTACCGAGATTGAAACTTGGTTTAGATCTACACCTACCACATATTGAGCAATATGAAACAGCCGATCAAGCTGGACAGGTTCGAGTAGAGTCGGAGTTCCGCCTCCGATAGCAAATCTGGCAACCGGCTTATTTTGAATGAAAGGAGCCCATTGTTCAGCTTGTCTTTCCAATGCATCCACATATTCGGCATGTACATCGGCTCTTTTGTCAGGCAAAGTGAATAAATTGCAAAAGCCGCAGCGTGCCCCGCAAAATGGGATATGCATATATAAAAAGAACGAATCTGCCAATTCCTGGCTCCACAGCTCGGAAAGCGGCAGCTTCGTCTCCAATTCTCGATAGGACGTTTTGTGCGGATAAGAGTACAGATAAGACCGGTAAGGCTCTGATGTTAGGTTGTCCTTCCAGCTGCGCAGATCTTCCGCATTCTGGATGATGTCCAAGTAATTAGGGTGGACCGTATAGCTCATAATGATCTCCTCCTCTTACCTTACAAAATAAATTCGCGATAAGGCACATTCCATACAACCTCATGCGCAAGTCTGTGGCCATTATAGCCATCTTCACCGAAAGCGGTGCCGTGATCAGAGAACGCCATGCAAAATACTGGCCGTTCCCGTTCTCTGAATGCCTGAAATAATCGACCAAGTTCACCGTCAACATATCGGAGTGCCGCGCGCTGCGTCTCTACTGAATCTTTCTTCGCTCCTGGCACAAAATAATGATTCGGCCCATGAATCGCTGATATATTCATAAACAGAAACAAACGCTCTGACTTATCCGAATTTTGTAAAAGCTTTATTGCATGGTTCACCTGATGCTCGGTAGAGCGTTGATTCGTAACCCCAAAGGTCATTCTCCAATAGCTTTCGTGGAAGTAGCCAGGAAGCACTTTGGCCAGAGGAACTTTTTTCGTGAAAAATATGACTCCGCCAATACAGATCGTACGGTAGCCTTCTGCCCGCAATCCGGATACGATATCCGTTGAATCAAATTGCCATGTATACGGATGTATTTTAAATCCCGTATTCTTCGAATGGAACAATCGAACATGCTCTGACTTATTCGTCGTAGCCGGAGTTGGCAGAAATCCGCCAAAAAAAGCATGATGCGCCGCATAAGTAAAGCTGCCCGGCGTGTGTCGCAATTCCCAATGTCCGCCGCCGCATAAATTCGGGCAGTTTTCTTCCTCCATTACAGCGGCGTCATAGCGCAGCGTATCCAGTGTAATCATGAGAATATCATGGCTTCCAACAATTTCATTCATGTTAAACATCGCGGTGATCCCCTTCCATATTGAGAGCTGAAGGGAATGAAGCAAGTTTCATCTCCCATTCATAGGGGTCATATCCTTCATATTGACAATGATATAGCAAATCTCCGAACGGATTGACATCCAATATATAAGGACGAAAAGACCCGCTGCTCAATAATACATCTACGCCTGCGACGGTAGAATGTGGAAATGCCGATAACGTTTGCTCGGCACAATGTCGCACTGTAGCTTGAAGATCGTCAGACAGGCCAATCTCCTCCAAGCTCATTCGATCGCTATCGAGATGCAGGTTCGTTATAGGTGTTCTGCTTGCTCTGGCAATACTGTGACAAGCCTTACCTGCAACGACAAGCTGCCGAATATCGAAAGTGCGATCCTGATAAGACGCTTTTGGAATCCATTGCTCTACATGAGCCCCATGTCCCAATAACCAGTTGATGATTTGACGTATGACATGACGTTCTTTATAGTTCGCCAGCTTTTTTACGTTATAAAATAACGGAGGTCTGGAGTTATAGTTCTCCACACCTATTGTAGTTATGGCCGATTCCGCGCCTGTAGCGGGGTTTACTTGGTATGAAATGATTCCGCACGCGCCGGAACCAACTGCAAGCTTAATAAATAAACGATGTGTTCGCGTAGTTACCATAGTATCCCGCAATGTATTGTAATCCGGAATGGATTCCGGTGATGCTAGTCTTCTAGGAACCGGCAATCCAGCTGAAGATAAGATCTGGTGCGTATGCCTCTTATCGAACATGGCGGCTATATCCTCAGGTGCATTCATCCATCGTGGCTTATTCCATAGTTGAGTTGCCTCCCTGTCTAGTCGAGACAGCAGCCTGCAATACCCACGAAACCACTGGGAAGGATGATACAGCTTGCCATTAATTTCCTTCAGACCTTGTGCCATGCTAACCGAAAAAGGCTGAACATCGTTCTTGTTATATTTAAGCCAACGATCGTCTGTTTGGATGATTGCCGCATCAGGAGCGCCAAGCGCAATAAGCTCACGTTCCACTTCAAAATGTTCTCCTGGTGCGTCGAGCCGTAGCAATGGCGATTCATCCCACGTTCGGCCCATGCTTTGTGCAATCGAACTCAAGGATGCTTTTCCCTGCAGCACATCGATATAATTCAAAACAAGAGCTGGGGGCAACCCCAGCCGAGCTCTTGCCGCTTGCAGTCCGATTGTTCTTCTATTACCAGAATTACCAATTACAATCATCGATTTCATCGTTATTCCGTCAATGAAGGATAGCGATAATCCTCGTCTTCATCAGAATCATTCTGATCGCTGATATCTACATTGAGACCAGACTGCTTCCATCGAGTCATCATTTCATCCGACATGTAATGATAGCTTAAATCAAGCAGATCCAGTTTCTTTATCTTTTCACTATTGATAAGCGCTTCCGCTCCCTCATCAGTCAATGTTCCCATAGAAAGATCCAAGGTATGTAGTTGATCAAGAATAGGTGCATTGGCTACAGCAATAGCAATTTCATCTTGAATTTCACTGTCTTTGAGCCCAAGATAAGTAAGCCGAGGGAATTTTCCTGGCTCGATCAGCGGGAGAACATCTTCGAGGCTTCCGTCAAATCCATACTCTTCAACCCCTAGATAAAGTTCCAGCTTCTTGAGGCTTTTAAAACTGCCTTCGCTAATGCTAGTAATGACTTCTTTTCCAAGCCCGCCGCAAATGATAGTCAGCTCCTCCAGCTTTTCGTGATGAGCAGGATCAAGTCTGAGACCTGTGCTTCCTTTAATAGTAAGTGAGCGAAGCTCGGGATAAGCAGATAGAATCGGCCCCAGGTTGGATTGATTAATCCAAGAGACCTCGCATTCTTCAAAGGACATATCGCCAATAAACAAGCTTCGCAGCTGCGGAAAGCGGTCTTTTAACCGAATAAGCACTTCGACAATTTCGCTGGAATCATTCTCGTAGGCGCCGCCCCAGTCACCGATGATGAGACTTTCAAGCTGTAAGCCCTCATCCTTGCCTGCAAGCTCCTCTATTAAATCTACGATTTTGACTCCATTCTCGTATTGATCATAGTCGACAAATAGTTTACATTCGGACATAAGAATACCTCCTGGAAATGAATACTAATCCTTCATTCATTATAAAAGCCACACTCGCGAGTTTCAAATGCCGCGGTATTTACGTTCAATACTCCCGTTGTTTCTTTAGAATCTACCTATTCGAAGAAGTTGAAAGTTCAGCTATAATTAGAAAGTTCTATCAGATTTCCATCTGGATCTCTTACATAAACAGATGTTATCGATCCTAATGCTCCTGTTCTTACTATAGGCCCTTCTTCAATTGTTACTTTGCAATCTCCTAAATGATGAATTACATCGGGCATTGGAAAGTCCGTTATAAAACATAAATCAGCGCTGCCAGACATAGGCGATTTTGCTTTTGGTTCAAATTCTTTGCCTACTTCATGTAAGTTTATCTTCTGCTGCCCAAAATGTAGTGACTTTCTCCCCTCACCAAAAGTAATAACCTTCATTCCTAAAACTCGGGAATAAAAATCACATGTCTTATCCATATTTGCCACAGTCAAAACCAGATGATCTAATCGATTGATATTAATTCCAATCAACCCCTTTCGCGTTATGATCTTAAATTAATAGTACGACTTGCAGTTCTATAATCCTGCATGCCCATTCGTTGAGAAAACGAATCTCTTCGATATTCTTCTCTCCTTCGTCTGTTTGAAAAAATCCTCACAGAAAAAGCGCCGGCTCACGATGTTATCATGAAATCAGCGCTTATTCTTGTCAATTGCGACGAGCCGTTCGCTCTATGCCATCAGCGGTTGCTTTGTACAATTGGTGCGGCAGGTCGTGTCCCATACCGTCAATCATCATTAATTCAGCGCCCGGAATGGCAGAGGCCGTGTCCTCGCCACACGCCGGAACGAACAGGGGATCATCCACCCCATGAATGACAAGTGCCGGTACTTTTATGGTCGCAAGCCGCGGACGACGGTCACCGGAAACAGCGATCGCAGCAATTTGTCGTCCGACACTGCCTGGATCGTAGGCTCGCTGGACTTCCTCCAGAATGAGTGCCCGATAAGCATCTTCTTCAAATCGATAGCCAGTGCCAGCGATGCGTTTGGCAAAAGCGATGCTGTGCGCCAAAAATCCTGCTTCATCCTCAAAGGGGTTCGGCGCCGGTTTAGTCATCATTGCCATGACATCCGGGGAAGCTTGCGGGAGGGTTGGATTGCCGGAACTAGACATAATGGAAGTGAGTGATAAAACCCGTTCTGGGTACTCACTGGCTGCAATCTGGGCGATCATTCCGCCCATCGACCTGCCAACGAAATGTGCCCGGTCAATTGAAAGGGCGTCGAGCAGTCCGATAGCGTCGCTTGCCATGTCATCGAGCGTGTATGGGATGTCCGGTCGCTGTCCTGACATGAGAGCAGTCGCCAGCGCGTCAAAATCCAATGCCCGATATTGGTTAAAATGTGTCGAGCAACCTACGTCACGATTGTCAAAGCGGATCACGCGAAAACCCCGCGCTGCTAATATCTGACAAAACGGAACCGTCCAACGGATCATCTGGGTTCCAAGCCCGGCAATTAGGATAATAGCCTCGTCATTTTCGTTACCGAAACTGTCATAGGCCAAATCAACGCCGTTTACTTTCAGATTGTTCATAATTATGTTCTCCTCCAATTAATAAGGGTATGCTCAATATAGCGATTGAAAGCTTCAGCACCGCTGATTGGATCCTCCGGTGTTCGATGTTTCCTTTTTAATTCTTTACGCCTCCAAATGCTTTCATTCATAAGTTCCCTTCAGGGAATGCATTAGCGGCTAATCTTTTGACATGGTTTCTGATATCAGGTGCCCAGTCATCGATGAAGTGGTTAAAACGATCCAAATCACCAGCATACAGTGCCCGCAGAGCTTCTTCATATTGATGGAAGTTCCCGGCCATAGCTGTCATAAAGTTATATGCTGCTTCTTGCGACTCTCGGATATTGTTCTGTTTTTCTCCAGTACGGCGAGCCTCGTCAATGAGTTTTCGTAATGTTACCGACGCCCCTCCAGGTTGACTCCTAAGCCATTCCCAATGACGTGGCAATAACGTAACCTCACCGGAAACAACCCCCAGCTTGGGTCGACCGACCCGTCGTGTAGGCTGGTTGTGATTCACTTCCATATCAGGCAAATCACCGAACTGTTCTCCTAATCGTTTGAGCACATCATCTGTATTCCCACGAAAATCAACATCTACCGGCTTCCCCGTGGAATCGTCAAATAAAAGCAACTGTGTGAGGTCTCTGTCATCCAGAGCATCCTTCACTGTAGTAACAACGTGCTGAAACGAACCACTGGCGACGACTCCCACACCCAAAAATGCCGTGCAGTACAAGCGCGTTAGGTCATTACTCATGCTTATCTCCTCTCTGATTGTCTCACCAATTATACCCGGATAAAAATAAATAATCAATATTACCCGGGTAAAATTTATTTTCTCGTTCGTGATGGACGGAATAAATACAAAAAACGCGGCCTAAGAGGAACCGCGCTGTTGAGGGTTAATGTTATCAGTTTAATTCTTTATTTGCCGCATATCAAAGAGCCGCGTCTACTCGACAGAGTGCAGTTCAGATTTAGACTCCCGCTTCATTTATCCCAATTTGCTATATTCCTCATCTGTTACTGATTCCAACCATTCCGGCTTACCTGCCGTAATTGCGATGTGTTCAAACCAGCTATCTTTTGTAGCGCCATGCCAGTGTTTCACACCATCATGGGCTATAATGACATCACCGGCTGTTAAGAATTGAGCAGGTTTTCCTTCTTCTTGGTACCAACCTTCGCCTCCGGTTACTAATAAAATTTGAAATCCATCACGATGAATATGCCAGTTATTTCGGCATCCAGGTTCAAAGGTTACATTCCCAACACCGACATTGACTTTTGGGTCCGAAACTAAGGTTTTTAAATAGCTTTGTCCCATAAAATATTGCGCAAACGCTTCATTTTTTTCACCCGCTTGGAAGATAACGCCATTCTTCACTTCTTCATGTTTTGCCATTCTAATTCCTCCAATAAATAATATTAATATTTGTATCCACTTACTGAGAAATTGCTATTAAAAGTCTCCACTCACTACCTGTTTACTTTAATTTTCCGCCAAATACCGGGAAGAAGCTGTGCTCACCATAATTCTGGATGTGCTCTACATTCTTCAAAATCTCCAGATCTGTATCGCTGATAGCAAAATCAAGCTCTGCATTAATTCTCATGTGATCCGGATTTGCTGTCTTAGGAATGACTACAAGTCCAAGCTGGAGATCATAACGTAGGCAAAGCTGAGCAACAGATACCCTATACTTATCAGCTATTACCTTAACCTCTGCATTATCAAGGACTGCACCGTGTGCAATGGGTGAATACGCCTGTACAAGGATATCATTCTTCTGACAGAATTCAATTAGCTCCATAGGAGTATTGCTCACATGTGCCAATATCTGATTTACCATAGGCTTAATTTCACAGCTTGCAAAAATATTCTCTACGTCATCCTGAAGAAAGTTAGATAGGCCGATTGCCTTTACTTTACCTGTCTTATATGCATCCTCCATTGCTTTCCATACTTCTTGGTTCTCCTCAAAGTACCGTTTTTCTTCACGGAACTCCTTCCAAGGCTGTGGGCTGTGGATAATCAGCAGGTCAACGTAATCCAGTTCCATATTTGCTAAAGACTCGTTAATGGAATGAGTAACTGCATCATAGCTCTTTGCTTCTGCAGCAACCTTTGTTGTAATGAAAAGCTCTTCTCTTGCTACACCGCAAGAACGGATTCCTTTGCCTACACCAGCTTCATTCTTATAAGCCTGAGCAGTATCAATATGACGATATCCGATAGATACTGCATCACGCACTGCCTGTGCGGCCTGATCATTGTCAAGCAGCCAGGTACCAAGGCCTACTTTTGGAATTTCTATACCATTTGACAATTTGTAAGTCTCGTTTAACATGTTTTTGTCTCCTTTTCATTCATTCCAGAGGGCTGTTCTAACTGACATTAAGAATAACCACCTGAAATTGATGATTTAACTTTTACTATCTACACTTCATAATTAATCAACATCTGTTTATAATTATAAAACGAACCAAGATGCTTTCAATGGTTAAAAGATCGCAATTCGTTGCTTACTCAACACATCAATAAAAATTGTTAATTATCACAAACGTATGAAAGCTTGGTGAATATACGATGACAAAAGTAGACCGAAGAATTATTAAATCACAAGAAGCGATGAAAAAAGCTGTTATTGACTTAATGGCTGAAAAAAACTTCGATGACATCACCATTCAGGATATTGCCGATAAGGCAAACATAAACCGCGGCACCATTTACCTTCATTATCAGGACAAATATGATCTATTGGACAAACTCATAGAGGCACACATTAACGAATTAAAAGAGATGGGGGTATGGGCTTGCAAGCTGGATTGGTGCAATGCGCTTTTACCCTTTTTTGAATATTTCGAGAAAAACTATATATTCTTTTCGACTATGCTGGCGAGCCAAGGGGCCCCTTCGTTTAGAAATCGGCTTTTTGATTATATAACAGAAGGATTCAAAAATGAGATTGACCAAGAAAGCGGAAGAAATACGGATTTAACCGAAGACGTCATGCTCCAGTATGCCGGGAACGCTTATGTAGGGGTCATTGAATGGTGGATCCGAAATGGCATGCCATCCCCGCCTCAAGCAATAGCCAAACAAGTCGGGGCCTTGTTAGAAAGAAGCCTGTAGCATTCTCCCTTTTTCATATTCACAAATAAGTTCGGCAGGTATGCGGTTGGAATGTTTAGATTCGGTCTTTTTGGTTAAAAAAAGCAATAAGACCTATTTGAAATTTATACGCACCATGAAGGAGGTACCATGACGCAGTCCGGGATCAGGTCAGGGGGATATTTATTTTATGTATTTACCTTTATTTTGTGGGTGAAGTTCGCTTTACTGCGTTACTTTCTTTTTGGGAAAGTCGAATTGAAATGGTGGTTTCTAGAATTGGCAAGTCTCCTTGTATTTACCGCAATCATAGAGATTTGCTTCTCGCGTCGCGCCAAGCGGTATGCTTATTGGGTTTTCAATACGATTTTGTCGCTAATCTGTTTTGCGGCTACCCTATATTTTGAGCATTTCGGGTCGGTTGTTACCTATACCTCCATCCTTGAAATCAAACAGCTTATGCAAATTTCGTCGAGTATCAAAGCGACAATTCATCCGTTGGATTACTTATTTTTTGCGGATCTCGTCCTTGTCTTCTTGATTCGGCTTGCGACACGGAAGCGCGGCCAGATCCTGAGCAGCGAGCGACCTGTGCGGCGATCGTATTTCACGGGTGTAGCCCTGGTCTGTTTGGTAATCTGCGCCTGGTTTATTAAAATGGACAAAGGCATCACGAATGAGCTGGTACGGGCCGAGCAGCTTGGTCTTATGAATTACGAGGTAACCGTGGCCGTCAACGGGATAACCGAAAAAAGCAAAATGACATTCTCAAATTTGACGCAAGCACGAACAGTGATCAACCAGGTGGAAGCCGGCTATGGATATAATCCGACGGCAAGTCCTGATCAAAAGCCGAACTATTTTGCAGCCCAACAGGGAATGAACGTCATAGTCGTTCAGCTGGAGGCTTTTCAAAACTTTTTGATTAACCTCTCATACCAGGGTAAAGAGCTGACGCCTGTAATTAATAAGCTGGCTCAAGAAAGCTTCTATTTCCCGCATATTTTTCAGCAGATCGGCCAAGGCAATACATCCGACGCTGAATTCATGTCCAATACATCCATTTATCCTACGGGGACGATTCCCATGTCAACAGGTTATGGCGACCGGCAGCTTCCCAGTCTTCCAAAGCTTCTTGAGGGTAAAGGATACGAAGCGGATACGTTTCATGTCAATGATATTCATTTTTGGGACCGGATTAAGTTGTATCCTGCGATCGGGTTTACGCATTATTTTGACAAACCGTATTATACGAACGACAATTTCAATTCTTTCGGAGCTTCCGACGAAGAATTGTTCCGCGTAGGCTTTGAGAAGCTTACCGAACTGCACACTCAAAAAAAGCCCTTCTACGCGCAGTTTATAACCGTATCGAGCCACTTCCCCTTCCTAGTTCCGGCTACATTCGAGAAAATGTCAATACCGGCTGCCTTACAGGGTCAGGAGATCGGCAACTATCTGGAAGCTGCCAATTACGCCGATTATGCGCTTGGAACGTTTATTGATAAGCTCAAGAGCACCGGCTTGTGGGATCAAACCCTTTTCATCGCTTATGGCGACCATTTCGGGCTGCAACCGGAGGACATTAAGCCGGATGTACTTAGCAGCGAGCTGGGGATCACTTATCATGAAAGGATCACCCGCTTTAACATTCCGCTGTTTATCCATATGCCGGGCCAAACCAAAGGTCAAGTGATGAATCAAGTCGGGGGACAGCTCGATATTATGCCGACGATTGCCAACCTGCTTGGCATTTCTTTGAATGAGGAGGGCTTCGTCCACTTTGGTCAGGATCTGTTAAATATCCGGAAAAATGCTTTCGGCATGAGATATTATTTGCCTACCGGCTCCTTTTTCAATGATCAAATTCTGTTTATCCCTGGAAAAGGATTCGATGACGGAACGGCCGTGTCCTTGCAGACTCTCCAGCCAGTCGCTGATTTCCAGGCCTACAAGAGCGATTATGACTACGTCATGACCTTGATGAAATTGTCGGATCAATATGTGAATTTGCTGCCGAAGCGATAATTAATAAGTCTGTTTATTATTAAAAAAATAAATGCCGAGTATCCTTACCGTGAGGAATTCGGCATTTTTTATGGCTTTCTTTAAGCATCACCTGGTTGATCGTGTGTATTATTTTGTGCAGATTGGTCAGGCGATTTTCGAGTTCGAGATTGCAGTTCCTTATCGACGTTTCGCTGAGATTTGGTTATCTTAGTTTTAGTTTTATCAGACATTGGGATTACCTCCTTTCTTTCGCGATGAAAGTTAACTAACCACCTTGATTAATATTTGCTTCATTAATTTCACCCTATGCAAGCCAATAATTACCGCACTTCGATATGGGATAATTCATAATTAGCATAACGCGGCTGCCGCGTCTAAGTTGCTTTTGTCATAATTGAACTACGCTTGAGATGTAATTGGGTGTTTTATGTGTAACGGAAAATGATTCTCACCATTTATTTTTACAAATAGCACCTCACTACCTTGATAACGGTTACTTTGAGTATTGATATTTGGATAATCAGGGGTGAAATGAAAAACTACTCTTTCAATCTCATTTCCTGCAATCTTCTTTAAAATATCTTGAATGTTAAATTCCTTACGACTGATAATATCGAAAATATCTATTTGATTATTTTCCTTTATGTAGATAACAATAACATCCTCTTCTTCTAGGTAATAAACGTCATCACTAAAGACGTTCAAACAATAGTACATCAAAATTCCTAGAGAATTAACAGTTCCAAATCGTTGAGAAATAGGGATTCTTTTAGATGAAAAATTATAAATAAAAGCTAAATCATCCGTCAGTTTTCCGTTTAGTCTTTTGATACCTATTTTTTCACATTGAATCGGTGTAATTTTCATGGAAAATATATTTTCTTCAACTGCCCTAAACCCAAACTTTTGGTAGAAATCAAGAACAGTTTTATTCGCAAAGAGGTACACAAAGTCGCACTTGTTCTCATATTCCTCTAGAACTTTATTCATTAAACTTGCAGATAGCCCCCTTTTCCGATAATCAGGGTGAGTCATTACAGTTCCAATTTGTATAGCTTTTTTCGTTTCACCATTCATTATTAAATCAAGAATATTTACCGAAACATTGGCAATAACTTCATCACCAACAACATAAGAAAATGGGATATATCGTTGCTCGTCCCAAAATCCTTTTTGATACCAATTTTCAAGCCTTAATCCAAAAATTCTATCTGCTAGTTCAAAAAAACTCTTTCTAAATGTTTCATTGTTTTTATAATCTGTAAAAAATTTGAGTTCCTCCATTGAGCGCTCTCCCTATTACTACCCCTTAGCCCACTCGATTTTAGCAGCAGAACCTCTTGGTTTTTCTACTATCGGTTATTTAATTAAGTTGAAGTAAACGTATAATTTCACCATCAATTATTTCTTCACTAACCTTTTTAAACCCCAAGGATTCATACAACCCTCCAGCAATTAAGTTATCAGGCCTGTGTCCGATCATAACCTTTTTGCAGCCCATTGATTCCATCAACTTAATTAGTTTTTTCATTGCTATCTTTCCGCAGCCCCTACCTTGGTGATTTTCATCAATCATAAAGGCAGGTATCCAATGGTTACCATCCCCGTCAGGGTACTTACAAAAAACAAGAAATCCGATTAAAAAATCATCACAATAAATTGCACGCAGCTCAAAATCATCGATATACTTAGATTCTGCAATCCAATAAACAACAGGAGCAGGAAAAACACGTAGTTGTTCTTTCTTGACTATTCCTCCCAAAGTTGTCTGAAAACCGCCCACTCATCTTACCATACCGTTTTTCACCTAGATTGGTACAAAATAGCTATAAAAATTGATTCTTGAGATTTCACGCTAAAGTTGATCATCCCCACCTTCTACTGCCGGTGAGTTCAACATTTTGCAATCTGAACAAAAAGGGTAACGAAATACATGTCAATACTGACAGTTTCGTTACCCTTTGCGATTCGCGAAGAAGCGATGATTATTTTTTATTTTGTAAAATAATGCCCTTGCTCCAGGTCTGCGAGAAGCCGCTGATGGACAGGCTTCCAGCCGAGGAGTTCCTTCGTCCCATCACTTGTTCTTGCTAAGTCAAGCGACGCGACCATGCCTAGAAAACCGAAGATCGTTTGCGCCTCTTCACGCGGAATGCTGACTACTGGCACATTCAGATGACGACCTATGACCCCGGCGATCTCGCTGAACGGAATGCCTTCGTCGTCCACGCCATCCAGTCGTGAGCCTGCAGGCGCAGATTCTACCGCGAGGCGGAACAAAACTGCCGCATCCAAGCGATGAATCGCTGGCCAACGATTCGTGCCGTCTTCAATGTAAGCCGATGAGCCTCTTTCTTGGGCGACCCGAATTAATTGCGGCACAAAGCCTTTATCTCCCTCTCCATGAACGGAAGGTGCAAGCGAGACGATCGATGCTCTCACGCCGTGTTCGATAAACGCAAGTGCTGCATCCTCCGATGCTTTGCCATTCGCATGAGATGTGATAACAAGTGGTTTACCGGAGCCCGCAAGCCCCTCTCCCATGGCTTCGATGGCGCGAAGATCAGTTGCGAGTGATGCGGCGAAATTTGAAAAATCGTGGTTAAATGCCAAATGAATAACACCGTCTGAAGCGGCTGCACTGCTGCGCAGTAAATCCAGATCCTCTAAAACACCGCGAACCACCTCAGCACCCATGCTTTCCAATACTTGAGCGCCACTCTCTGAACGTGTCAAACCAACTACTTGATGGCTCGCTCCGATGAGTTCGCGGACAACTGCTGTACCAATATAACCTGCTGCACCTGTAACGAATATACGCATAATTGTTTTACGCCTCCTTAAAGATTTGACGAAGAGATGACTCCAGTCTAAACTATAAAGTAAACTCTAAGGCAAGCATTTGGAGGAATAATTTTATATGAAAATTCAAGAATTAGCAGACATGATGGGTTTAACCCCTCACACGATTCGTTTTTATGAGAAGGAAGGCTTGCTTGACAGCAGGCATATTCAGCGAGAGAAGAATAATTACCGCAACTACTCAGACGAAGCAATTGAGCGGTTAAAGCTGATTAAGAAATTTCAAGGCATCGGCTGCTCATTAGCTGAGCTGAAGACGATTTTGCAGGATCACGATACGAATGCACGTACGAACCAAGAAGTAATAGAATGGATTCTTCAGAAGATCAATGAGATCGAGCGCAAGAAGGACGAATACGATCATATGCTTGTAACGCTGAATTGGATGCTGACATACAGGAAGCTGCTGAATGAAGATCCACAGCAAGCTGAGGCTATGATGGCGGAATTACGTCTTCGAATTAACATCTAGCCGTATAACCGTGACAAAGCTCTTTTGACGTAAATTCCGTCACAAAGAGCTTTTCGTGCCTCGTGGGAATATGTTCTCATTAACCTACTCGTGGAATTTCTATAAAAAATATAAAAAGTCCCTCTTGATGTTCTAAACCCATCCGCCCTCCATGCAGCTCTACGATGTTTTTCGCTATCGACAGCCCTAGCCCAGAGCCTTGCGGGATCTGATAATCCTGTCGGGAGGGTTCCGCTTTATAGAACCGTTCAAATAATAACTGCTCTTGCTCCTTCGTGATCGGCTTTCCTTTATTTTCAACTGCGATGTAAATATGATCTTTGCCTTCAGAAAGAAGAACAGTGATTTCGCCAGGCTTGTGAGAAAACTTCAACGCATTCATCAGCAAATTATCGATTGTCCGAACGAACTTCTCCACATCCACAGTTCCATAAACTTGTTTCATTTCCCACACTTTTTTAACCGTAAGTTCATACTCCTGCGCGATCGGTTCGAATTCGATGATGATTTGTTCCAATAAGCTGATGATATCAATCGTTTGAAATGAAAATCGCGCCGCGCCGCTCGTCAGATTCGTATAGTCAAACAAATCGTCAATAAGCTTTTTCAATTGCTGTGTTTTGTTCAACGCGTTGTTAATATAACGTTTATGCTCGTCAATATTTTGGTAATCGTCCATATTCAGCAAATTCAAATATCCAATCATACTTGTCAAAGGCGTGCGCAAATCATGGGAAACATTTGTGATAAGCTCCATTTTCGAACTCTCGATTTGACGTTCTCTTTGCATCATACTTTGAAGCTGGTCAGCCATATAATTAATATTTCGCGCAACATCTCCCAACTCGTCCTGCCTTAACAAAGGAACTCGACAATCCAAATTTCCATTCGCAATAGACATGAGTCCGTCGGTCAACGTTCTTAGATAGCGAACAATGGGACGGGTAAACATGAAAAATAAAAACACAAACGCAATAATAAGAAACAATAAACTTGTTTTAGTACCTGCAAGAATCGTTATAAAATTGTCTAGAGCAAATGAAATAAACACTGCAAGGAAAAAGCTTAGAATTGCCAAGAAAAATAATTTAGCCCGAATGTTTTTGTTCCAGTTAAGCATTGAAATGAAGTCTCTAATCAACTTTATACCCCACTCCCCAAACCGTTTTGACGTATTGAGGTTCACGTGGATTGTATTCAATTTTCTCGCGAATGTTCCGTATATGAACCATCACCGTATTATCAGATAAAAATTTGTCCTCTTTCCAAACGCTTTGATAAATTTTTTCTATATTAAAGACTTGACCACGGTGGCTTGCTAAGAGCTCAAGAATGGAAAACTCAAGTGGGGTAAGATATATTTCTTTCCCGCGGACAGAAACGTGATGACGACGTATGTCCATGATTAAATCATCCAATTCGAGAATCGCATTGTCAGAAGCATTGCTGCCGTTTGTCCCCGATAATGACTGCCTGCGAAGATGGGCTTTGACTCGTGCAATCAGCTCTAACGGATTGAATGGTTTGGCCACGTAATCGTCTGCTCCTGTTGTCAAACCCGTTATTTTATCAATATCTTCCCCTTTCGCTGAAAGCATAATGATCGGAGCGCTCGTTATTTCTCTCATTTTAAAACAAGCTTTAATCCCATCCATCAGTGGCATCATCACGTCCAAAATAATGAGATTCACGGTTTCGCGTCGAAGCAGTTCCAATGCCTCCACTCCGTTCTCAGCCTCAAGAACAGAATATCCTTCGTTTTGCAAATAAATGCGAATGACATCCCGAATTTCAAGATCGTCATCGGTCACTAGCACGGTCTGTTTCATTGCGTTTCCTCCTTAAAAACACTTTAACCCCAATAAGTGCAAGCGGCAGCCAAAAAAATTGGAGCCCGTATGAATAAATGAGCGTGCCGATTCTCTGTGCATGATCACCCACGAGATGACCAATCGTAAAGAATAATAACGTCCACACAAATCCTGTTGTATAAGAGTAAATGGCGTATCGTCGAAATGACATCCGATTAAGGCCAGCCATATAAGGCATGACATGGCGAATGATTGGAAAGAAATAACTAATGCTTAAAGCAAAGTTACCATATTTATGCATCAATTTCTCAGAAAAATTAAGATACTTATCCATTCCTTTCTTTCGCCGCAAACGGTCTAGGATATATAAGCCGAAAATACGGCCTAATACATAGCCTAAAGACAGTCCTGAAACTACGCCTAAATACGTTAAAATAAATGCAGGTAATGGATGAAGGATCCCGTTCGCCGTCATTGCTCCTCCGCTCATGACCACGACCTCATCCGGAATGGGCATTCCGACGATCCCCAGCCATAAAGCAACAAAAAGCGCAGCATAGCCATATTGTTGAATGAGCGAGACTAAATTATCATAGCTCATAGTTGCAAGTCTCCATGAACTGCTCTTGACGCTTACGACACACATATACAAATGCAGGTGGAAAATTAAAAGGAACGAAATGGATGTGTTCAATTTCAAATCGGCTGCTGAACTGTTTTCTCATTTGTTGCGAATATTGGAAAGCAATAAATAATCCACCTGGTTTGAGTGACCCTGCAATTTGGTTCATAAGCTGACTACGCATGGATGGCGGAAAATTAAAGAAAGGTAGACCGCTTAGAATGCAATCCAACTGGGCGATCCCCTCTTTCTGTAACGCTGACTGCAGGTTGCAAGCGTCTTCGTAACAGGAATAATCCGTAAACTTGCTCGCTAACTGCTCGCGTAAAAATTGATCCTTCTCGAATAAAACAACTTTTGTTGACGGATCAATCCTCTTCTTCATAAACCTCGTGATAGCCCCAGTACCTGCCCCCAATTCAGCAGCATACTCTACTTCGTGCCAAGGGACCGCTCCAATCATTTTTTCGACCAAAAATACAGAGCTTGGCGTCACACTGCCTGTTTGTTTCGGCGCTCTTGCAAACTTGTATAAGAACAACAACTTTTCTTCGATGGATTTCATCATTGCTGGTTACTCATCCTTCCTCGGTTTGATGCCTTAATCTTAGCTGTTCATTCTTTAGAACGAGTGAAGGAATTTCTTAAGGATTTCTGAATTTCTAATCTCATTTGGACAATCGTAAAGAGAATGTCCTGCACGCTACAGTGAGCTTGCAACTTTTACCTTTTTGCAGCGTTTAATTGGATGTCCGCATTTTCCTGAAAAGGAGCTTATTCCCAAATGAAACGTAAATCTATTGCAGCGCTGGCTGCGATCATTTGTACGGCTACGGCCATCACACCGGCTCCATATGTACATGCGCAATCGAAAGAGCTGGCCCTCGGGTCGATTATCGGTATGGTGCTGACCACAGATATTCATGCATTCGTCAATGGAGAGGCGATCCGTTCGATGAATATCGGCGGCAATACGGCGATTGCCGTGGATGATTTACGCAGCTACGGCTTTGACGTTTCGTGGGACCCGTCCGAACGGCAGGTCGACATTTACCCGAACCCCGCTAAAAAGGTTCAATCGACATACATTCCGAACAGCAACGGAAACATGGCGGTAGGGAACAAAATCGCTGATGTACTGTCAACGGACATTCGCACGGTCGTCCTCGGGAAAGAAATTCCCTCGTTCAACATAAGCGGCCGAACAGCGGTGTTCCTTCAGGATCTTGCTCCGCTGCTAGGCAGCCTGGAATGGAACGAGAAGACGCGCACGGCCTCGTTCACGGAAAATAAGTCCGCCTTACCCGACCCACGGGCAGAGCAAAGTGCCGCCTATCCGCTGCAGATAGAGCATTTATCGAACAACGAATTCACGATTCAATTTACCGATGACGGCATGTACTTCGGGGACAAGCGAGTCGGCTTTGGGCAGGATGGTCGGGCAATGCTTTCGGTTGAATGGATGGCGGAGATGTTTGGCTACAAGACGGAAAAGCACCCAGACGGACTCTACGTTCATAACGATACCTGCGGCTTTCTGATCAGGACGGATCTCGAGACGGCAGAGCTGTATTGGTTCGGCGGCAAGGAGGACGAGACGAAACTTACATTCCCGGCTGTCGAGCGTAACGGGGGGCTCTATGTTGCCGAGTATGATTTAAAGGAGCTGTTCGGTTACACCGGTAACTGGGACTCGGACAAACGGGAGCTGCATGTTGAGCATGCAAGATTCGATGTGAAGGATTTCGGGATTCCGGAGCACAAGAACAGCTACTGGTACGCCGTGAAGGGACTGCTCTTCGCTCCGCTTACGATGGATATGCCCATGCTGACGGTGACAACATCAAGAGGCGGTAAAACATTCGGCGGCAGTTCTTCTATGTCGCTTTCTGAACAAAAAACAGCAAGCGGCGCCCCGATCTACGAGTTCACATCCGAGGCTCCATTGGATCTTGGCGACAATGAAGTCAAGGTTGTGCTCCGCGTACATAAGCGCATAGTGTATAGTAAAACATTCGTCAATACCCTTAAGCCCGAGCTATTGAACCCCGTCATCAATTACGGCGATCTGGGACTGAGGTTCGGCGATTTTAGCTCAATCACACTGGAGAGCCCGGCTTCCGGCCAAGTCCGGTCGAAGGACGGCAAGTTCGATGTCAAAGGAACGGTAAGCCAATCGCTTGGGACCGGCTTGCATGCGGTGATCGAAAAGGAAGATGAGAGCAGTAATTGGAGCGATCGCGAGACTGCGGAAATACCGTTCGATGCTGGCCATTTCGCTGTGACGCTTCCGCTTGATCATGGCAAAGGACGTTACCGGGTTACGCTGCGGTCCGATCTATCCATCCCCGCTCCCCGGCAGTACGACCCATATATCGATGTCGCCCGTTTTTACGTCGACTATCGAGATGGCGTGCCGCTCATCTTCGGCATGCAAGGAAATGAAGGCTTTAGCTGGCGCGACGGGAAGCTGCTGCATACCACGAACACGGGCAAAACGTGGGATGTCGTCGTTCCTGACGGGATCGGCGGCAAGGATCGCCTGATTAGCGCTGATTTTAACGATCCGTATACAGGGTTTGCTTTTTTTCTCACGGATGACAAGAAGCTCGCCGCCACTCATCGGTTGCAGGACGGCGGCGGCCAACCTGCTGGCTGGGAAACGGCCGTGCTGCCGACTACGGAGGCGTGGGAAACAACGCCTGACGTAACGCCGCACAGCGCTCTATTGTATTACAGCACGAATTATGTCATGCTAACCTCTTCGCCCGCGGCAGGGCAAATGAACAAATCGCTATATCGGTCGGACGAAAGAGGCAATTCGTGGACACGCGTAGGGGATATCACCGCCACCATCTATGGCTATCCGACCGGGATCAGCTTTCGCAAGGAGAAGGAAGGCTGGATTACCGCATCGAACCGTGGACAGGACTTTATTCCGCTGTATCGGACGCAGGACGGCGGTAAAACATGGGCGGTTCAGCATGTCGACGCGCCTGCCGATCTGCAAAAGGCGTACGCCAACACATACCCACCCGTATTCGACCAGGAAAACGATCATCACGGCCTATTTATCGCCGAATTTGTTCAGGATGGGGAGAAAACGTACGTCCCCTACGAGACCATTGACGCCGGCGATACGTGGAGCCCTCTCCCTAATCGGCTGAAGGATATCCAGGGAGTTCCGGTGCTTCATTTTGACGGTCTCGTTATGGGCAGGGCAATTTCCAATGACGGCAAAACGATCTACACGATGGATACGTACAATCATCAGGATTGGCAGCCGATTAAAACGGATATACCGCTGCATGATGCATCGCAATTTTTCCTGAGCACGGACGGTTTCGGTTGGGTACTGCTGGACGGCAGACTCAAGGTGACGAACGACGGCGGGAGCACGTGGAGCGATCCGTCGTAACGAATTGCGTGTAAAAAGATAATCTATTGCTATCCTCCCTGCTTTCCACCCGGAATGAGATAAAGGTCTTGTCATTTGTTTTTAACAAGACCTTTATCCCTTAAAACAAAAATAGCCGCGATTTTCGCGGCATACATCCTCAACTATTTTATCGCAAAAAGAAAAATCTCAGTTAAATTTTAAAGCGGCTAACCGCTCTGCCAAAATCATACGCAGTTCATCAGGAATTCGCACAAACTCGACCCCTTTCCCCAAAAACAAAAGCCAATCCGCATAATACGCCAGCGCCTCGCTATCTGTCACATCCAACTGTACATTGAAAATCCCGCTCGACTGAAACATCCCAGTTAAGGACAAAATGATACCAGGCGGGTGCATGCGCTTAAATCGCTGAATCCCAATTGTATCAAGTTTCACTACAAGATTGGATTCACGTGCACGAAGCAGTTTCTTGTCTAAAATCTCTTGTTCAGACAACCTCAGCCCCTGCTCAGAAATTGCCGAATCCCGCAGCATCTCAACAGGCAAATAACGAAACTCATCCGTATCAAAATCATAAACTTCAACCAGCCACTGAGCGTTCGAGTTAAATACATGCAGCAAATAAACGTCAAGCAATTGCGGCCAGCCAATACTCTGCTCATAGGTCACACGTAAATGTTTATCCCTCACTGCCAGCGAAATCAGCTGGTTTAGCTCCGCAGGCGCCGCATCATCGAGCTCCAAAAGATTCGGATTCGCAGGATTTGTATTTTCAAATAGCAAGATATTATTCAGCTCGATTAACTCGTCTTGCTGGGTTTGCGACGCGATACCGATAAGTTTTTCAGTAATGGAGCGGCGATTTTGCAGATAAGGCAGCTGCGAATTTTTCGAGGCGATAAAGCTGATAAAAATAGCTTTCAGCTCTTCCGGCGTGAAGCGGGCGGCGGGTAAATATTGATTTTGCAGGACAAAGTATCCGCCACCGCGCCCAAGCTCGGACGTCAGCGGAAAACCCATCGCCTGAATCTCGTTAATGTCGCGGATAGCCGTCGCACGGGAAATCTTGAACTCTTGCTGAATCTCGGCAATCGTAAAATGCGCGCGGTTATTGATGTACCGCATGATCAGGTTCACTCGTTCTGTTTTCTTCATGATTTTAGTATATCAAAAATGCAGCATAAAATGTCAGCACTGATGGATTTACATTTTCTTTTCAATAAATAGTATCAATTTTTGATACATTTGGCTAATAGAATCAGTCTTGTAAAGAATAAATCCCCCAAAGGAGAGAACAAAATGTCTAACTACTCCATCAAAACAATCTCAGAAAACTTCAAAATGACTGCATTCGGTGTTTCATTTGATGACTACAACGATTGGGCAGGTAATGCAGCAAAAACTGCCGCGAAAAAAGCTGAAATCACTGCAAACGGCAAACTTGCTGAACTTCTCGCACTCGCTGACGGACAAGAATATCAAATCAATTACAACCTCGAGCACAAGCCTTGGCGCGGCTTCGGCGTAATGGGTGAGTTCAACGTGGAAGGCGCAGTCGTCCTAGATTTCCTCGCTGGCGATTACCTTGTCGTGCCTGGGACAGGCGCTGACAAAGACCGCCTTGCTGACGAAATCACAGGCAAAGTTTTTGGCGGACTGATCCAAGAAATCACAGAATACAAATACGTTGGCCCTGGTAACTCAACTTTCGTTAAAGCAAATGAAACAGATGGTTTCTACGGCGAAATGTGGCTTCGTGTAAATAAAGTCGAAGGATAAAAGGAGCATTCAAATGGCAGAGTACACACTTGAACACAAAAAATCATTCACATTGACCGCTTATGGTTTTTCAATCCAGTCGAATTTTCAAGACATGCCAGCTATGCAAAAAGAAAAAGCCGAGTTTTGGAACAAGCTCAAGGCTGACGGGCGTTTTAATAAGCTCAAAGGCGCTGCAAAAGACGATCGCGAATGGTCTGTCAATGAGGTATATCAAGGAAAACCGTGGAACTATTTTGCGGTGGAAGCTGGCAAATCAGTGGTTGACGCAACGCGTATCATTGAGTTTCCAGAGAGCGAGTACATCGTAGTCGCAGGAAACGGCGACAAGGAAACGTTGTTCGATCAGCTGACTTACCGTGCTTTTGGTCAAGTCTTGTCACAAATCACTGATTATGCTTACATCGGTGGTCCAAATGCGACTTATCGCAAAGATAACGGCGACGGCACTTTCTACGGCGAATTTTGGGTGCCGGTGGTAAAAAAATAAGAATATTCGTAAGACAAAACAGGCAGCCATTTAGTTGGCTGCCTGTTTCGTTATATTATTAAAGATTCACTACTTCCACAATCTATCTCCAATATCTATTTTCCTCAAACATCCCCAAATAGCTGGCATTTTTCCTCCGAAAATTAAATCTTTTATGAAGATATTTACATCGCTCCCCTTTTAAATTATGCTAGATTTGCACCGGTGCCAATATTATCCAGTGGGAGCTGTAATAATGTCCAATTTTAAAAAGTCGTTCTTATCTCTCGCAATCCTTCTATCACTCGTATTCACATTGCTTTTCCCCGTCTCTTTCACCGCCCAAGCTGCTGATGCCTGTGTGCTCACGCCGATGACAGACCCATTAGCTCTCCGAATGGAGGCAGGTGAGACTGTTATTTGGGATGGAGTCACTTCTGATTTGCTTGCAGCAAAGAGCCGCTATGAAAATCTATTAAAAGATAAAGGATGGAGTATTACATATACTTCCGCCTATCGCCCTTTTCAATATCAACAGCATTTATATGAAATTGTACAGAATCAGCCAGCATGCAGCGCTGAAAAAGCCAAGCACGGTTTAGGCACTCAGGTTGCAGTTCCCTCTTATACAGCTCCTCATACTGCCGGCATTGCTTTTGATGCTGTTATAAAGAATGCAAGCGGTGTCGCTCTTAATGGCGAGACCTTTGTGAACAGTTCGTTGGTTGCTGTAGCGGAACAAGCCGGACTGAATTTCACGCTTCCGACTAGTGACGGTGTACATCATCAATTATCTTCTGGCGGCTCTGTATTGAGTGTGGGAAGTACGGGCCCAGAGGTTACCGCATTGCAAACAAACCTAAATAAGGTTGGTTACACGTTAACAGTGGACGGGGTCTTTGGTAGCGGAACAGAAGCCATTGTGAAACAATTCCAATCTGCACATGGCCTTACCGTAGATGGCAAAGTAGGATCCACCACTTCAACCAAGCTTAATGCCTTGGCCACTACTACAACAGTTCTCCGTCTAGGCAGCTCAGGCGATGAAGTGAAGGTTCTGCAACGTCTCCTTACAAAAAAGGGATATCCTCTAACGGCCGATGGAGCATTTGGCTCTGGCACGGAAACTGCAGTTAAGAATTTCCAAGCAGCCAAAGGTTTAACTGTGGACGGTATTGTGGGGTCTGCGACTTGGACACAGTTGCGCTTATAAAGTAAAACTGAATCATATTAAGGCCATCCTTCACGGGTGGCCTTTTTTTGATCTCGCGATCACGATAGTGTTAAATTCCTACAAGTCCGTTGGTAAGCCATGAAGATACATATTTATACAATTTACACCTTGTTTTAGTGCGTTAGTCGTTTTAGAATTGGGCTGTTTATATATTTTTGAATAGTCTATTTCGTTGTATTCTTTCCGTATAGTAAACGCCAGTTTTTCATCGTTTAGAGAGAATTCTGCAGTAACACCAACTTTATTTCCGCGTGCATCCAGGCGAATCCATTTTTCTTGGGATTTCAGAAAAACAGCATTTAATGCGTGGATGCAGTACCCTGTCTCAGGAGTGTCACCTAATGTAAGTCTTTGATAGCAAAATCCTGTTGGAATCCCTCTACACCTTAATATAGCACACAATAAATTTGACTTAGCATAACAAATACCTTCTTTGAAATAGAGTGCTTCCGAGGCTTTTCGTGTTATTCTTGAACTTTGAATATCCCACGAATGAGATATTTCATCACGAACAAATTCATAAGCATTTTTAACAAAATCGACTTCGTCAGATGAAGATTTAGTATATAATTCAGCTGCCTTCTCCTTAATGGAAAGGTGACTGAAATCAACTTCTTCAGTCTCCATCAAATAATCTTCTAGTGAGTTCGATTCGCATACCAATATCATCAAATTACAGCCCTCCAACAAACTGAACTACATATCATTTCCAACCCGCACGTTGTAGTATCTCTCTCACAAAGTCGCCTTTGGCATTCGTGTAAGCCAAACGGTCATTCTGAAATCGTTGTGCAAGCTCCAACTTTAAGTCACCATATTGTTTGGCGTCCTCTGGATGACTTCTTAAATAGTCTCGAAATAGGATATGGCGCTTATACTCGGCGTTTTCCATGGTGCAGACGTATAGATGATGCCAGATTACATTGGCGGGTGGAATAAAAGCTTCTCGTCCAGCAGCTCCTAAGTCCCCTTCATGAACGTAGCCAAGGGTGGCTAGCCGCTCAATAGCTTTTAGGATATCCGATTGCGCAGGGACAACAACGTCAATATCAACAATCGGCTTCGCTGCCAAGCCTGGAACAGATGTACTGCCAACATGTTCTATTGTGACTACGAAATCGCTTAAAACAGGAAGTACAAAACCTCGTAACTGCTGAAACAATTGAACCCAACTAGGATCATATTCACGTACTATTAGACTGGCACCCATCAAACCCCTCCTACTTGTTACTTTAATAGATATTCTTTCCAGCCAACCGCACAACATAGTTTTTCATATTCTGATATCGTTGGACATCTTTTAAGAATTGTTAGATTATTTTTCATATGACTCTCCTACAGTAATTTCAAATTTACCAATAATATTACTTCTGCCATTTTACCATATATTAGAACTATCGTGCCCCATTAACTTAATGCTGACACCGCTCGAACTAACGAATGAGCAAAGAGCCTCTGCACGTTGTTGCGCAGAGGCTTGCCGTTCCATGCAGGCATATGAGCTGCCTAACCATGTCTTCATGTTTTGGTTACGTCATACCGCGGCAGACAGTTGTCGCTTCACTCAAGAGGCGAATTATTAACCTGAATGGCTCTAACCGCATCTCCAAGTTCAATCGTCATCGAATCCAAAGTTGATAATCGGGATTGCAATTGAAGAAATTGCTGGGTGGACGACATCGCTGAAGCGAGCATATCCGACGCAACTCCTGCATTATTGGTAGCAATACCGCTTAAATCGGCCATATTGGCTGCAACCTGCTCTGAACTTGCCGCCAACCGCTCGGTTACAGCGGATACTTCGACAACTTGTCCCACTACTTTGTTGAAAGAGGCAACCATGTAGTGAAACTGTTCATTGACTTGGCCTCCTAATTTGGAGCTTATGGTTATATGCTCCCCCATTCTATCCATCGTGTTCATGCTTAGCATGGAGGCTTCCCGCACCGATTCAATTTTATTCGCAATCTCCTTTACGGCATTGGAGGTTTGGATGGAAAGCTTGCGAACTTCGCTCGCTACAACAGCGAATCCCGCTCCATGCTCACCAGAGCGCGCTGCTTCAATTGCAGCATTCAAGGCAAGCAAATTCGTTCGCACGGAAATATCTTGAATCACTGCAACGATTTGTTCAATTTGTGCAACAGATTCATTTAGCACACTGGAGGCATGTGAGGAGTTATCTGCGGTATGCTGCATATCTCGAATGTGCCCGATCATCTTCTCCATCGCTTGCGCACCGTTCGATGCCTCTTTCCCGGATTTCACTGTCTCCTCGACCACATCCCCCGCTGCTACCGCAATCTGGTTAATGCCTTGTGCCATATCCCCAATGGCTAACGTCATTTCATCCGCATTTCTCTCTTGACGATTGGCACCTTCGGCAACCTCTGTTAATTGCCCCGTCGCACTCTGATTCTTTGTAACTGATTCGTCAAAAGACTGGCGGAACGATTCGATCATCGGTCGAAGACTCGAGACGACTTGTCCAACATTCTTATTGATGCCTTGCAGCAAATATCGCTGGCTTTCCCTCATTCGTTCAAACGCCTCTCCGATTTGTCCGATCTCGTCCTTGCGTCGCAAAAGCTTCTCAGGCACTCCCACATTCAATCCGCTCCGTCTTGCCTCCTCGATCGATCGCTTAAGAAGCACGATCGGCTTAGTCAGCCCCGTATACATCTGGATCGTATAAAGCAGAACCGTTAAACATACAATCGCAACCATCACGTACTTAATCGTTTTCAGACCGTCCAGTATCGCACTGTTTTGCGAGATATCTTGATCCAGATACAGTATGGCTGCATTATCGCCCTTCATATCTTGCTCCACAGCGTACATGCCTAGGCGATCTGCAGTCATACCAGCTGCAAATACCGGCGTCATGCTCGTCTTCAATTGCTCAGAGAAACTTTGAAGCCGGGCAGCCGGAATAGCAGGATCAGAGCTAATATAATGACCTGCCGAATCAAGTAAAGCTAGCTTAAGGTTGAAGATGCTTGCAATATTCGTGAGAATATCTTTCTCCAGATAAACGCCGAATATTAAATAACCTGCCTGGGCGCCTCTTTGCTCTATGCTTTCAACAATGGTAACAGCTCCAAACACCAGGGGTCCCTTAGGCGTAAACACAAGCCCGCCAAATTCAGGCTTATTTTTCAGCTGTTCGATAATGTACGGATCAAGAAGCTCAGGTATATCCTCTGTTGCAGACACCGTCTTCCCTGTCCGGTCCAAGGTAATGGAGAATTGAATTTGATCGGACAAGCCGACAGCCGCATCCACATTGTCCACCACAAACTGTTTGTCATTATTAAGCATCGCTCGATATAAGCTTCCCCATATGGCATAGGACTTCGTCGTGTCAATCATGCCTTTAATTTGCATGTCGATATAACGTTGAATAGAAGCGTTGGAACCGCTCAGAGCTTGTTCTTCAATCGCATGAAGCCGCTTCGTAATAACGTTTGAGGCAATCAGTTGGATTACAATAAGCGGAATGGCCAGGTACAGACAGCTGAATAGTGCGATCCTTCTCACGACGGTTAGCCGAACCCAATCCCTGCGAATGATTTTATTCATAAATGCAATTACTCCCATGGATATCTAGTTACCAGAAAATCAGCAAATTTCTTACTCTCTTCTCTACGTCGTTTTCGCAATTCAGTTCGATGTTCAGCAGTTTCAAATAATTTCTTTTCTTCTTCCGTCTCGGGTATGACGCGGGGGACTGGCTTCGGTTTATTATGTTCATCCAGAGAAACAAATGTAAGAAAGGATGTGGCTGCAATATTCATTTCTCCGCTTCTTAAATCTTCTCTGATCACTTTCACAAAAACCTCCATAGAGCTTTTGCCTGTCCAAGTTACAAAAGATTCCAGCGACACAGAATCTGTTGGCCTAATGGGGGAAAGAAAATCTACAGAATCCGTGGACGCCGTAACGACCGCAGCACGACATAATTTTATAGCAGAAGTCGAAGCAATATCGTCGATATAAGCCATTAGCTTGCCGCCAAACAAGGTTCCATGGTTGTTAACATCCGATGGGAAGACTCTGCAAGTTTTGAAACACCGGGTTTCTTTTGTATATTTCATTGTTTAATCGTCTCTGTGTTCGTAGGAGATATGGGAACTTCGCTGTAAGCCAATGCTTTTTTTTCTTTTTACAGCTGAATGGTACATATACCAACCAGCAAGCACGGCAATCAAGCTTAACGCTGCCGAATAGCCAAAAATGCCGAAGTATCCATTATTGCCGTATGTATCTAACCAATGACCGAATAAAATATACATAAACGTATCAGGGGAATAGGCGATTATCGTAATTAAGCCTATGCAAATCCCTGCATATTTCCGGTCTAATCCTATTTCTTCAATACAAGCAAACATGATCGTATAGGCACCGCCACCCGTAAGTACAACCAAGGCATCGATGGCAATGGCTGCCGGCAGTGAGATATCAGTGAAAATAAGCATGACAGCAAGCAATCCTGAAGTAATCAACATAAGAAAGGTGATTAGCTTTATCGTAGATCGCATCCAATCGCTGAGGATTCCGAATACGGGACCAAAAATAATGCTAACGGGGCCAGTCAACACATAGATGATAGCTGCCGAGGCAACATCCAAGTGCATGACATCACCGAAATATGGCGTAAAATACGTAGATACCCCAAGAATGCTGTAGCAGCAAAAACCGACAGCCGCAAAAAGCCAGACTTCTTTGTGTTTCAAGACGAATAACATATCTTTCAATGTTGAATTTTTAATTTTATCACCCGCATCGTCGCTTTGCAGCTCTTTAGGTTTGATGGAGGCAACGAACAGCCAAACAAGCAGCGCGGATAAAAAACAAAGGAGGCTGAAGAAAAGGAAGATATACTTTAAACCAAGGAAGCTCGATGCTGCAAACCCTGCAAGAATGGCGACCCCAACTAAATTGAACAAGGAATTGAAACCGAAATTGAATGCATTGAAATAGCCGTAAGCTTTCCCCTGTTCATGCTCATCCCCGACGAAACGGACGGTCTTCAACCCGGCCGACCAATACATCAGATTGCCAATTATCGCAAATAAGGCCCACAGCGCGATATAAACCCTATAGTTCATAAAAAATGCGGCTACTATTCCCATAACTCCTGTAAATAGCATACAGAGCATAATCAATTTTTTCGTGTCGAATTTATCCGCCAACCAGCCTCCAGGTAATGCCGCAAACATCGTAATAACTCCATAGACGGACATCAAGACACCTAATTGGGTGTTATTAACCCCTAATACCTGAAGGAAGGGGTCATAAAAGGCGCTTGTCATATAAGGCATTAAGAAAATAGCTCCTTGCGTAAAACCCATTACAGCCAAAACCAGCATTTTACGTGGGTTTAATACTACCTTTTGAGCTTTCTGAGCTTTTTCCATAGTTGCGCCTCCTTCACCTCATTTTGTTCTTTCGCTATTCCCCTGATCGTGTCTTGTAATCGCATTCATATCCAGTCAATAATAAGGCATTGGCCATTAACCTGAAGGTTGAATCTACATATTTTCTAAAACAAGGATCAATCCCCATAAGCACTTTAGTGCCTTTGGAGCTCTTTTCGTACTGCAAGGCAGGTTTGCCGCTTAGCTCACCCTGATTCTTGCACCAGCCATTGATAAAGGCATTCTCTGCGAAATAACCGGGAGCTTTCAGATCCCGTGTTTTTCCCAGACCGATGGGACCAACCACATAAACCGTCTGCTCATGATCATACCCATAGCAAAGAGGATCGGAATTATCCAGCTTTAGTTTGAAAGAGCCGCTGCCGGTATTCAGGTGCCAATCCGCCTGATTTTCACCTTGGCTTCCTTCTTCCTCCGGTTTTCTCGCAAGATGGCCTTGGTTGACAATCCCCGTCATGTTATTCAGCATAATTCCCGCATATCCAAAAAGGATGGCGTTGGCGAATTTCGGCGCAGCCTCGATGATGGTTTGTCTTCCTCTTCCCCGCAGCGCCCAGCTGTTACCGTAGCCGACGCCCATAAATTCTTCAAACGGATCGCTCCAAAGCCCTAATCGCGTACCGCCAAATAGAAGGACATCATAATCCGCCGGATTAATTGCGTAACCATTGTTCAACTCGTAAAAGGGCAGCAGCGTTACATCAAATCCCCAATCCGTTAGTACTTCATAGGCACCGCCACTGTCTGCGACAAGAAGAATCTTTGAATTTTTGATCCGATGTGTGCCTTCCGGCAATTCCGCAGGCTTTACATGCAGATCATGACTGTTTACAAATTGCTCAAGCCAATGATAACTGCCCGCATTCTCGAAAAAGAAGTCCCCTGCCTCGCCGCCTTCGTAGCTCTGCGAAGCACGGTATACGTCCACTCCCTGCTTGATGAGCGCATTCACAAATTTCATTGCGTCATTTGCTTGCGATGAAAAGGATAAGAATGGCTTAGCGCTATCCATTTCCAGCAAGCCAAGAACTTCTTCGATTCTTTCCACCTCAACGATGTCTTCATCTAAAGCATCCAATTCCTGAATATCGAAGCCTCTCATGATCGGATACGAGTAGAAAGAGACGTCATACATATTCTCAGCCTTGTCCGTGACTTGCTCGCCTTGCCAAAGAAAATTATGAATCAATCCCCTCAACGGCTGGGCCGTAGGTATGACATACGAGCCGCTGGTTTTACTCCGATACACTTTGATTCCCATCATGAGTAATTTCTCCAGCGTGTCCTTTGTGACTCCTCTATCCCTTTGAGCTGCCCGATCGAAGGGGATCACATAGTAGGCAGGCCCTTTTAAAGCCTTCGAGGTATTCGTCAAACCTCTTAAAAAATAAGTACACTGATTAATCAGCAGTTCATTTTTATGCTGGGCCGCATACTGCAAAGCACCAATGGCGGTGCATAAAGTAACAGCGGCTCCTTCCTCGTTGGGATAGGTAGTTTCCAGCGTATGTGCGATACAGCCAAAATTGTGACAATAGGTCGGCGTATAGATAGGTGAATAATCCTCCCATCCATCCTCCCAGAGCTGTGAAGCAATATCCGTCTTTAAGCGGAGTCTAGCGTCGATGACCTCCGCCATTTTTAGCGCATTTTTCAGTAAATGCCCCTCAAGCAGATCATACTCCGTGTTCGGATTATGGGGTGGCGTACAGGTGTCAATCAACACATTACCGCTGCTCATATAGCCATGAAAATCAACCATAATCGACGGGCTAAAGCGTGTGATTACATGACGGACGATAGCTTTGGTTTCAGGCTGCGTTTGTGCGGCGAAATCCCTGTTCAAATCCATCCCGTGTCCGTTCAGAATATCCAATCCCTTGGATCGCCCGTCCGGATTTGCGCAGATCGTTATCAAGATTACGGCATCCTCCAAAACAACCTTCTGCTGCTCGGAGCCCAGTATTTCATCGATGAAATCCAGCATCCCATCCGTGCCTGATATTTCCGTGCCATGAAGATTGCAATTGAAAAATAACGGAATCTGATAGGATTCCCCCTTCTCAATATCGTCTATAATTTGGTCTGGCTGCCAAAGCGTCTTCTGCCTAAAAGCTTCATAAGCTTTCATTTTTTCATCTGTCACATCTTTAGCCAAAATAACCAAGAATAAATCTCTGCCTTCATGGGACTTCCCGATCGTTTCAACGCGCATATTCATTGGATATTTGGCACGCAATTTATGAAGACTGCCTTCAAGCTCGGAATAAAGCACGGCATATCGCCACAAAGGATACTCTTTGCCATTGGATGTATTCACTATCATTTCAGCAGATCCTTTCTACTCCATATCATGATGGGCTAACGAACAGGTCAATTCACTTAATACTCCAATTGATCGCTTACTGTCGACTCAAACATCTCGTAGCCTACTTCCCTTTGGTACCTGTTTTGTTCTTTCGCTGCTGCAAATAAGTTGTAGGTGTTTTTTCTGCATAATTGTTCAATATCATCAATAACGGCTTGTGCTTCAGGCTCGATCAATCCGAAAACGATTACATCATAGAAGCGTACTGCTCCTAAGTTAGCAACAAAATCATTAACAATATCAATGCCTCGTTCTCTAATGATTTGGTCGCCTTCATCCGAAATAGGTATATTCGCTGCCTCAACGATTAAACTTGCTTTTACAAGATGGGCATTCGATTTATGGATAACATCCTCCAAAGCGGCTGGGATCAGAATATCACACTCAACGTCCAACCATTCCGTATTGGGTCTTACAACATAGTTGGCATCGAAATACTCTCTATTCATTTCACCGTATATATTTTTGTGGTTAATCAAGCTCTGAACATCCAAGCCATCTTCACAAGTTACCAGCATATTGGCATCGGATATTCCTACAATTTTGTAGCCCAGTTGAACCATCTTAAGTGCGCAACTCGCTCCGACACAGCCGAATCCTTGGATAACCACTTTGGCCCCTTTCGTTCCAGCTTTGAATTTCCATGCTTCATCCGCCGAAAATGCTGCGCCATAACCGGTTACCACATCATTTAGGAATAAACCATCAATTTTTTTAGTCAGTAGATGATCAAAATCTTTGATGCCTTGCTGAACTTTAGGATCCTTCTTCATCGATTTTGTCTGTGGAATGCCCACATTAAATTCATTGAAAATTTTCAAAACCTCGTCATAGTTGGTTCCTAGATCCGAGCCTAACGATACCCCGGAATCTACATAAGGCATCATCGCAATTAAAAACCTTCTCAATACCGCATTCGCATCCGGGGCCTTGTAATTATAAGCAATGCCTGCTTTACAACCACCCGTAGTTTCGGATTCACACGCTGTGTACTTATAAGCCATTGCCTTAGCTAGCCTTTTCACTTCTTCTTTTGTAACAGTTGGATGCATTCTAATGCCCCCACCAGCGTAGCTTTTCACAAAATTTTGTACGACTAACCAGCCTTGCGCGTCTGTTTCTGTATCGTTCCATTCCACAACTAGATAGGGGCTTTTCATTGTCAATACCTCCGAAAGTCTTCATTAAAATAATCGTTTGTTAGTTTACAATATGTATCGGGTTCCCACTCATGAACTGAGTGATGTTTCTGATAGCCATATCCAAAATGGTTTGAATAGATTCTTTTGTATTGAAGCCCACATGCGGTGAAAGAATAACGTTCCGGCATTGCAGTAACGGATTGTCTTTGGCAATGGGTTCCTCATCAAACACATCGATTCCAGCTCCAGCTAAAGCGCCTGTGGTAAGCGACTTTACCAATGATGGCGTATGAACCACTTCCGACCTTGCCGTATTGATGAAAAGAGCACCGGGCTTCATAATGGAAAACTCTTTTTCACCCAAAAATCCTTTCGTTGAATCGGTATAAGGCAGATGCACCGAAATGAAATCTGAGCTTGACAATAAGCTCTCCAGCGAAACAAAGGTTATTCCTAACTGGCTAGCCCGATCTTCACTTGGATGAAGCGTCCAGCATATTACGTTCATTCCTAAAGCTCTGCACAGCTTAGCCATTCGGGTTCCAATGGCGCCAAGCCCGATTAAGCCGATTGTCTTTCCTTCAAGCTCGATATTAAGCAAGGAAGGGTCCCAATTTGCTTTAACCATGTTGGAATGATTTTGCGGGATATTCTTCGCCAGAGAGAAGAGCAAAGCGAGCGCATGTTCAGCAACCGGGTTAGCGCCATAACTGGGCACATTCGCTATCTTGATCCCTTGTTTTGCTGCAAAATCAACATCCATATAATTTTTAAACCCGGTTCCCGCAAAAGACATGAACTTTAATCGGGGACATTCTGCCATAACCTCATTCGAGATCCCTCCCCATAGCAGGAGCGCATCGGCGTCACGTACCCTTTCCACATATTCTTCTACACTTCCTGGATTTCCTTTAAATAACATAAATTCACCAAGCTGCTTTAACTCGTTGATATGATTCTCTGTTAGTAATTGTTCACATTGATCATCTGCATTCGGTAATACAATTAACATGATAGCTCTCCTTAAATGTGCAGGTTAATCTTGCAGAGCACCTTTTATCATCAAATGAAAACGCCGTAGGGCATGTTCCGTAGGCGAATATCTACCGTTGGAGAAAGCACTCGAACGAAAGCCGATTTGTGCTTTTTCAACTAATTTAACATCTTCATTTCGCAATTGATCCACAAACTTAATATTCTCCATTTGCTCAACGGTTGGTTCCTCATTCACAAAGTAATACGTATAGTTAGCTATCGTCGTATTCTCATCAACGGCTGTCAGAACCGTAGTCGCAATGTTTCCGGGACCAGGTGAAATGCTAAAAATCATGTTAGGCCACAACCAATAAAATCTTCCTTCTTGCACCTCTGCCCCACCCAGGTTCACTTCGCCAAGCTTGGCTGTTGGCTTTATGGATGCATGTTGGATAATACAGGATTGCTTATCAATGAACGTGTAATTTTTCATATCAAACGTGGTTGCGAATGCCGGATGGGCAATGGGGCAATGGTCACATTCCAGATAATTGTCGATGTAAGCTTTCCAATTGGACTTAATCAATCGTTTCTCTGAGCTATGCTTTTTTAATTTATCCAAGAAGGCAAATTGCTTCAGGTCCTCGAAAAACTCGCCATTCTTCTCTTTGAGCGATGCGGCATTCTCATCCAAATTCACAAAAACCAGCGAAGCTTCTGTCTCAACCCGGATCGACCGCAAGCAAGTATCACCTTCACATAAACTTTCCCGATGATCCTTGAAATTAGGAGCGTTATGCAATTGACCGTCCAGTTTAAATGTCCAGCCATGATAAACACATTGCAAAATCTTACGTTTCCCCTGCTCCTGAGGCTCTAGTTGTGTCGCTCTATGCGGACATACGTTATAGAAAGCACGTAATTCGTGGTCGTCACCTCTGACAACAAGGATGGGCTCACCCGCTACTTCACAGGTAAGAAACTCACCCGGGTTCTTGACTTGATTAACATGACCGACAAATTGCCAATTCCGCGCGAAAATTTTCGTTCTTTCTTCTTCCAACACTTCAGCAGATCTGTAAAATTGATAGGGCAGAGTAAATTTACCGTTTTCCTTAAAATTTGCAAGCAGCTCTTGAATTGACATTCTTCGTCCCCTCCAAATGAATAATTTTTTGCTGACTAACCTATCGCTTTGCTTAAACATTAACCTCCTTTAGAGTTGAAAGCGTTTTATTTAGTAAGTATATTCCCAAATCATATATTTGTAAATATACGATTGGAGAGAAATCGTATATTTTATTTTTTCTTAACCATATCGTTAACGACTTCCGCAATGTCTCTTGACACCATATTTTTTCCCTTTGTTTGATTCAGGGAACCAATGGCTTCTTCCATCATGACCAAACAAAAAGGACATGCCGTTGCCGTCATAGAAGCGCCGGTTTTCATAGCTTCTTCACCGCGTATCGTATTGATTTTTTGTCCGCGTTGAACGGTTTCGAACATGGTTCCCCCACCTGCGCCGCAGCAGAAGGATTGACTCTTATTCCGTTCCATTTCCTCGATGGTATAACCGAGCATGATCAATATATCCCTTGGTGCGTCATAAATACCATTTTGACGTCCTAAGTAACACGGATCATGATAGGTGATAATCTCACGCTTCTGTTTCTCCGGGATCGTCAATCTCCCGTTCTGAATGAGATTATAAATATAAGTCGTGTAATGCACGACTTCGAAATTCCCGCCAAGGGCGGGATACTCGTTTTTGAACATATTAAAGCAATGAGGGCAAGTCGTGACAATCGACTTTACCTTTCTATCGTTGAGCGTTTTAATATTATGCTGGGCCAACTCTTGAAAGAGCGCTTCATCGCCCATTCGTCGAGCAATATCTCCCGTGCAACGCTCTTCGGTTCCGAGAATAGCAAAATCAATATTTGCTTTTTGCATGATTTCTGCGAAAGCTCTAGCGATACTTTGAAGTCTTGGATCATAGGACGCTGCGCAGCCTACCCAGAATAATACTTCCATGTCTATTCCCCCTCTTTTTTCTTCACCGTATCGCTTACTAATACAGGTATATCCATCCCTCTACTCCAATTCGCTCGTTCCGACCATGGTTTGCCCCAAATATTGTGCTGTTCATCGACCTTAATCAACGTGTTTTCCGCTTCCGTTTCCATCACACCTTTTTGAATTAATCCCCGCCTCATCGAAAGGATCAAATCTATTTGATTGATCGAAACCGGACAGGCCTCTACACAGGCTCCGCATGTCGTACAAGATTGCAGCTCTTCAGGCGTAATGAATGAAGCAATTTCTGTATTAGGCTCCATATGATTTCTAATTTTAGTGACAATCGTACGCGGTGATAAGGGTTTGGCGCTTAGATGAGCCGGACATTGGCTGTCGCATCGGCCGCATTCCGTGCAAGCATCTGTGCTAAGCAGCTGCCAGTTCGTAAAATCAGAAACTACACTTACGCCCTGAATACTTGGCGACTTTAATAAAGCTTCATCGGAGAGCTCACTAAGCTTGTATGGAAGCGACACTTTTCCTGTCCGTTTAACCGGCTGGAATAAAATATTAATCGGCGCCGTAAATAAATGGAACATTTTGGTATAGGGAATGATTGCGATAAAGACAAACACACCAACGGCGTGAAAAAAGTACCAATAGACATACATATCGACACTGAATAACGGAATATTTTTAAACAGCAATGCGAGCGAGTATCCTACCGGAGACCACTTGCCATAATCTACTTGTGTCGCTGCAATCCGAATTCCTTCCAAGATATATCCGCCTGCGCCAATAATGAAGAGCAGCCATAGCAGCAGGTTGTCCTTCAAGCTGTACCATAATCTCAACCGCTTCTTTTTAACCCTCATTCGGATCGCAATCCCTAAGCCTACTAAGAAAAGCACGCCGAAAATATCCAACGACGCCTTATAAATGAGATAAAAGTTCCCGCGCAGGAGAGGGACGCCCAAATCATAATCAATAACAACCAAAACCGTGCCTATAAATAGAACGATAAAACCGTAGCTGGTAAAACGATGCATGACCCCGTATAAACGATCTCTCTGAATTTTTTTTTGCTGCACAGCCATATGCCAGAAAAACAGAAAATTTGTTTTCACATCGTTCCAGCTTACCTTTTCCTTCTTTCCCATTTGCCATAAACGAAAACGACGATAAAAACCATATACAAAAATGAAAGTAGCGATGGCTGCTAAGCTATAAAATAAGATTTTATTTCCTGAAGAAATCATCCAGAATGTATTTCTTTGAACTATCGCCTCCATCCTAGTCCTCCTTCAGCCATTTCTGAATCTTTTCTTTCATAAAATGCATATTGTTCTCCGATATTCCTTTAGTTATTTTCTCTTTACTATCCGCTTGGCTTCTTTGGGAGAATCCCATTATTTCTTGCAGACGTTTTTCTGCCGAAAGCATAGAGGAAGGAACATGGGCATAACGGATATTCGGTTGCGGTTCGGTAACCTTTACTACTTTGACGGCTGGAATTTTATCGATTTTCCCCTCAACTATGGTGAATACAGTCTTTTTGGAGGTCAATAAAGCGGCATATTTGGCTACATAACGTTTTCGAGCAACCGATCCCACGACCCCGATGACTGCAGGCAGCTCTATTTGAAAAGTTTGAACAATCCCTCTTCCTTCTTTCCTCTGGACTTTCCATACTTGATCCGAACAAGGCTCGATATGATGTATATTAGATATATACGGAAGGTTCAGCATTTCTGCATAGACAATAGGGGTGATTCCTAAATGGGTATCCTCGCTTTGGGAACCGCATAGTATCAAATCAAATGCTCTTTCCTGCGATACCTTTACCAGCAAGGAGGCAATTTCATTTCGATATCCCTGTAAATTCTCCGTTTTTACTAAGATACATTCATCGATTTTATACTTCATCAGGACCTGTTGGTTAAATTCTTGCTTTGCATCTATGGCTAATACAACCGTAATATGCCCTGCATATTGATCCTTATAATCACTTGCCCACTGCAGAGCATATAAATCCGTTTGATTAAAACCATGTCTAATATACGCATACTTTTTCTTCTCGTAATCCCATTGGATCGAAGTAGGATCAATAATCGGCTTAATCAAAACACAAATATTCATCGTTCCCCTCACACTACCTTTCTATGTTAAGCGTCTGTACGATTCGGGGAATCACATCTTGAAAGTTCCCAACAATACCTAAATCACAACGCTGAAAAATAGGCGCTGCCGGATCATTGTTAATGGCAATAACATGCTTCACCCCTTTAATTCCTTCTAAGTGCTGGGACGAGCCTGAAATGCCAATGGCAAAATAAATATCAGCCTCTATGGAACTGCCGCTAGAGCCGATTCGTTTCTCACGTGGGATCAAACCGAGCTCATCTGCTACTTTACTTCCTCCAATAGGGGCATTCAGCAGCTCTGCTAATTCAAAAATGTCTTGTAAGCTCCCTGTTCCCGTCACACCACGACCTATTCCGATCACACAGCGCGCTTCCGTGACCTTCAGATCTTTCCAACTGACCATGGACTCGGAAAGGAATTTCACTTTACTCTCAAACATGACATCCATGTGAATCTCCTGCACCATAGACGGATTGCCTTTTACATGTTTATTCCCGTATAATATGGCAGTATCCAAAGTCACATATTGATGTTTGAATTCATCATTGAAGGTCACAAACTCATGAACCTTCTCATAATAGATTTCTCGTTTCACAGTAAGTGTTGAATCGGCGTTGTTTCTTGCAATGTCCATCGCATACGTAATGATTCCGGCTTGATTGCGAACAGCTAAACGGACAGCCGTTTCATGATATAGCGGACTAGATGAGAATAAATAAGTCCCGCTCGTGACGCCTAAATTTTTGGTTACCTTTTGAAAGGCTTGGATATGGCAATCTGCGAGCTTCCACTGATCAAATGACAACTTAACATGATAAATCTCATGGAAAGGCAACTGACTGATGACATCGAGTTCTATTCCGGTATGAACAAGTATGCCAACCAGTCGCGTCTGTTCAGGATGGATTCGATTGGCTATTTCCGCCATCCCCCAGACGTCTTCTTGTAAACTCGCCCCATTTTTTACGGGCACATAACAAATAACCGTACGTTGCAAGTAAGTCTCACCACACTTCTTTTATAAACTAATTAAAGCTGCGCTTTGGTTTGACGCCAATTCACAGGATAAAGCGTATAGAAAAATTTCGTTTCCTCATCGGATCCATACGTAATATTCGCGCCTTCTTTCAAGAAGTACATATCGCCCTGTTTGGCTTCATGCTTTATTCCATCTTCCATAATAGTCATGCTGCCGGATATCACATAAATTGATTCATCATACTTCAGTTTCGCAGCATACGCTGAGTTTCTTAATACCGCAAATCCTCCGCCTAACGTGGGCGAAAGCGTTTGATTCACAACGTGTGCAAGCTCAGCCAGGTCTCCAGCAGCCTCAGCCATGCTGCTGTATTTCACAGTGTCGCTATCGATGACCGTTACAAGATCTTGCGCCACTTGTTCTTCTGTGTACACTCTGTTTTGTTCCCGCCAGTTAACGGGATACGTACTGAAGAAAAAGAGCACTTCGCTGTCTGTTCCATATGTAATTTGGGCGCCTTCCTTCATGACATAGGTATCGCCTTTTTTAGCTTTATGCTTTACACCGTTTTGGATGATGTACATGCTCCCATCAACTACATAAATAAGCTCATCGTATTGTAGCTGCCAATCGAATTTGCCCTTTACCATGCGGCATAGTCCGCCCCCCATTGTTTGGGAGAGTGAATTAATCGGTGATACGATTTCTGCAAATTCACCTTCAATTTCCATGGGCATATACGTTAAATCGCTTTGTTTAATAACCGAAATTAGATTCGACACGTTCATTTCCTCCAGATCGTTAAATTTTGGCAGCCAATTCCAAGCCTTCCAAAATGGCCTCTTCGACTGTTCGCGGTAGTAAACTATCACCGATTAAGTGGATGTTCGAAAAAGTCTCCTTTAATTCATGATAGAGCGCAACCTGTTGGATGTTCCCGCAAGCTAAAACTACAGTATCTATGTTCTCTCGCACGATCGTATCTCCGTTATAAATGTTCTCAAAAGTAACCGCGTTAGCCTCAATTTTATGCAGCTTATAATTGCAAACCATACCTACATCTTTCGTATACAATTGAGACAGTACGGTTGAACGAACATAAGACTGTAAGCCATATCCCATGTAGAGGCAGCTAGAGATAATCTCCACGTCATTATTTTCATTTTTTAAGTACAAGGCTGTACCGACACCCGCCATTTCCCCATTCCAGTCAGCAATAAGCACGCGTTTTCCCGCTGTCTTTTTCCGATCTAATATATCCCATGTAGTAACAACATGAGGAAGATCAATTCCTTCTATATTTGGAAAATACGGAGTCGAACCTGTTGCTACAATAATATCGTCTGGATTCATCGATAAAATTAACTCTTTTGTCGCTTCTGTACGTAATAGGACATTGACCCGGTTGTGTTCCAGCTCTCTCTTTAAATTGGGAATCAACTCGCCGAACTCTTCGCGACCGGGAATTTTACGGGCTAATTTAACCTGACCGCCTAATTCGTCTGTCTTTTCGATCAGCGTAACTTGATGGCCTCTTTCAGCCGCTATGACAGCTGCTTTCATACCGGCAGGGCCGCCCCCGATAATGACGATGTTTTTTCTTGTCGTTGCTTTTGGCATATCCGCGTAGGACAGCTCCCTTCCCGTGACAGGATTTTGAATACAGCTAATCGGTTGATCGTTCTGCATATGTCCTATACAAGCTTGGTTACAGGCAATGCATAACCGGATTCGATTAAAATCCTCCCTTAATGCTTTGTTCGGCATATGAGGATCACATATCAATGCTCTGGTCATGCCAACCATATCCGCCTGACCGTTTTCCAGTACCTTTTCAGCAATGATCGGATCATTAATTCTTGAGTTAACAAATATCGGTATAGCTACCTTCTCCCTTATTTTACCTGCATATGGAGCGAAATGAGCCGGTGGAATGGGAGCCGGCGGAGCAATAAATACAGCACTCAGATAGGTAGCCGAGCTCCCGCCTGTTAGACCGAGGTAGCTTAAACCGCCAATTTCTTTATCGATATAAGTTAAAATTTCAAGCACTTCATCAAAGAGGAGTCCCTCATTCACAAAGTCATCCACACTTATTCTTAATCCAACCGGATAGTCCTTACCAACTTTTGAACGTATGGCTTGTAGAACCTCTTTGAAAAACCTCATCCGATTCTCAAACGAGCCCCCGTATTGATCCTTGCGAAAATTAATGCGCGAAGACCAGAACTGGCTTATTAAATAGCCATGAGAGGCAACGATCTCAACGCCGTCCAAGCCGCCATCTTTGATTCGCTCTGCAGCCTCTGCATATCCGTTGATGATCTCTTGTATTTCGTGCAGCTCCAATTCTTTAGGCATAATTCGAAAGCGATCGGACGGTATCGTTGAAGGCGCCAGGGGTATGGCTGTTCCGGAAGGCGATATTTCTCTGCCGGGATGAAACAATTGGGCGAACATTTTTGTGCCATAAGGATGCACGGCATCTGCTAACATTTTATAGTAAGGGATAATGTCATCACTTAATGCCGAAATCGTTTTGGGGGTCATGATTGCGCTCGGATGTACGGCATTAGCTTCAATAACGATTAACCCGACTCCACCTTTGGCTCTTTCTTTGTGATAGCTTATCAATTGATCCGTAGGTAAATAGTTGTCAACAAATGTGGTCATATGGCCCGTACTTAAGATGCGGTTCTTTATCCAAACGTCGCCAATTTGGGTTGGTGTAAACAGATATTTGAATGATGACACAAGGCTCCCCATTTCTTATTTATTCTTTATCATTAGCTGCCAATTACAAACAGAACACAAATGACCAACCTTGTTAGCGGTTTCATTTCTGTTATAATATCATTATTTCATATATGATTCAATATATTATTTTATTCTTTACACAAACAAAAAAATCGCTATCCTACTGTTAGCAGAATAACGATTTTATAAAGATAAGGTACCCTATGGGACTCTCGGCAATGCTTTCATATGGTGATTTCTTATATATTGCTCAATTTCATTAGGTGGAGTATTGTTTTCTATGAATGAAATGATCATTTCATGCTCTTTGGTAACTTCATGTGCACGCGACGAAAAGTATTTATTGCTTATTTTCCGAATCGTATCTAATTTCTCCCAGAGAAGTTCAATTTGGGTAATTAAATACACATTCTCGCAATGACGATTACAAAGATTATGAAACTCTTGGTTAAGAGTTACAAAACTGTAAAAATCAAAATCTTGAAGCTTTTGATTCATTTCTTCATTGATTTGTCGCAGCTTTGATAGATCCTCTTTAGGAAAAAGAGGCAAACTCAAAGAGGCCGCATATCCGTCTAATACAGCGAGTGTAAATAGAATTTCTAAATATTCATTTTCACTCATAGACAAGACGACAGCGCCACTATAAGGCTTGATTTTAACAAGACCTTCTGCCTCTAACCGATGAATGGCTTCTCTAACAGGTATTGGGCTCGAGAACAGCTCTTTCGCTAATTGGTCAATAACAAGTCGTTGACCGGGAGCGTATGTGCCATCGATAATACCTTTTCTTATAAAATCATATGCAATTTGTTGTTTATTGTCCTTTTTAGTGTCCATGTTCACATCTTATATTATTTCATATAATATTTCAAGGGAAATGTTATATGAAGCTCCCCTCTCTTAAACAATGATGGAACGTTCCAATAGCTCTGCTACATCCAACGTTTTCACACTGCTTTCAACTTCCTTCGCCTTGGTTCCGTCGCTTAGCATCGTTAAACAATACGGGCATCCAGAACTAATGACAGTTGGCTTAACTTCGAGCGCTTGCTCTGTACGGGCTAAATTGACGCGCTTGCCTGCCGTCTCTTCCGTCCACATCAGACCTCCGCCAGCCCCACAGCACATGCCATTTTCACGATTTCTTTCCATTTCCACGAGCTTTACTCCTGGAATGGCCTTTAAAATCTCTCTCGGCGGATCATACACTTCATTATATCTTCCTAAATAACACGAATCATGATACGTAATCGTTTCATTCACTGCGTATTTAGGTTTTAATTTCCCCTCTGCCACCCATAAGGCTAGCAATTCCGTATGGTGATACACCTCTGCCTCCAAGCCGAAATCCGGATACTCGTTTTTCAAGCTGTTGTAAGCATGAGGATCGATTGTAACGATTTTTGTAACGCCATAATTTTGAAACTCCGAAATATTCCTATGTGCAAGCTCTTGAAACAAGAATTCATTCCCCAATCGACGTGGAGTATCGCCAGAATTGCCTTCATTATTCCCAAGGATGGCGAACTTAATTCCTGCCTCATTCATTAGCTTGGCAAAGGATTGGGCAATTTTCTGACTGCGATTATCGTAGGATCCCATGGAACCAACCCAAAATAAATACTCGAATTGTTCGCCGGCTTTTCTTAATTCATCCACGGTAGGCACCTGAATATAGTCCGTACCTTGGCGCCATAATTCGCGATCCTTGCGATTAATCCCCCATGGATTCCCTTGACGCTCAATATTCGTCATTGCCCTTTGCGCCTCAGGGTTTACACTACCTTCTGTCATCACTAAATATCGACGCAGGTCAATGATTTTATCGACATGCTCATTCATCACCGGACATTGATCCTCACAGTTCCGACATGTGGTACAAGACCAAATTTCATCCTCTGTGATCACATCGCCAATCAGTTCTAACTCTTCAACCTGCTTATCGCTACGTGTCCATGTATTCTGATGCCACTCCATCGTGGGAGCAATATCTGTAATCGGTTGACAAAGTGTGGAAGCAGCCCCTCCCTCCCAAGCACCTGTCCCCATGGAAGATGCCTGTACGGAGTGAATGCCGGGTTGTGCAAAGACAGCGGCCGGTACCCATGGCGATCTCGATGTGATAACGGCCGCCTTTTCCGTGAGATGATCGCGCAATTTTGTAATCAGATGCATAGGCGATAATACCTTACCCGTACTGGCAGCTGGACATACGTTCGTGCAGCGCCCGCACTCTACGCAAGAATACAAGTCTATCATTTGCTTTTGGGTAAAATCTTCAATTTTCCCAACCCCAAATACCTCTTGCGTTTCATCATCAAAGCGAATCGGTTCCAGCTTTCCAGGATTCGTTAGCCGGTTAAAAAAGATATTAATCGGAGCTGAGATTAAATGAAAGTGCTTCGATTGTGGAACATAGACCAAGAAGGTTAACAGGATGAGCAAATGAACCCACCAAGCCATATAAAACAGGACGATAGCCGCCGTTACGCCAATCCAGCCAAACGCTGCGGCAAACAGAGAAGCAACCGGCTCATGCCAAGTCATGCCTCCATCATGCCAAATCTTTTCCATTCCGTTCCCAAACAGAACCGATAGCATCAAGCCGGCAATAAAAATAAGCACAAGACCTGATTTCAGACCGCGTTTTAACCGTTTGAGCTTCTCTATATAGCGTCGATAGAAGGCCCAACTAACCGCTGTTAAGATCATTAACGAAATGATTTCTTGGAAAAAAGTGAAATAGGGATATATAGCGCCTAGTGGCAAATGAGAGCCTGGCGTTAATCCTTTCCAAATAAAATCAAGGGCACCGAGCTGAACGAGAATGAAACCGTAAAACATCATTACGTGGATAATCCCGCTCTTTTTATCCTTCAATAACTTCTTCTGCCCAAATACATTGACCCAAATTTTATTAAGCCGCTCTTTTACATTCAAATCAAACTCTATCTTTTTCCCCAATTTTATATACGCATAACGAGATTGAATTAGATAAGCGAATAAGTAAATGCCGTAAGCGGCCATAAGTAAAAAGGCAATCCAGTTTATGATCAATAACGGATTCAATCCGCTCATCTCCTTGGCTGTATGATGAATCTTAGATCTATTTTGCCATAACCTTTTTGAGCTCTTCCGTTAACATGGGAACGACTTCAAACAAATCTCCTACAATACCATAGTCGGCTATTTGAAAGATCGGTGCTTCCGCATCTTTATTAATCGCTACAATTAACTTGGAATTCGACATCCCTGCCAAATGCTGAATAGCTCCGGATATGCCTGCCGCAATATATAAATCAGGTGTAATGACTTTGCCGGTTTGACCGATTTGCAACGAATAATCACAGTATTCCGCATCACAAGCTCCACGCGAAGCGCCCACCGCACCGCCAAGCAGGTCCGCTAATTCCTGCAGCGGTTTGAAACCGTCCGCAGACTTAACACCGCGCCCGCCGGAAACCACAATCTTGGCTTCTGTTAAATCCACCGTACTGGCAGTTTTACGCACTACTTCTTTAATTACAGCACGCAAGTCCTTGTTCTCCACTGTAAATTCAATTTTTTCGACAGGGAAAGCGTCTGTTTTTTCGGCCGTAATGTTGTTAGGGCGAATCGTTGCAAACGGAATGCCATCTGCCGTTTTTCGTTTTTCAAACGCTTTTCCTGCATAAATCGGGCGAGTGAAAATCACCTCGTCATTGACAACTTCAACATCGGTCACGTCAGAAACCAGACCGAGTCCAAGACGGGCTGCTACACGTGGCGCAACATCTTTTCCCATTGCCGTATGCGGCATAAAGATAGCATTGGGTTGTACCTTCGTAATAATTTGATGAAGCGCTTGAGCATATAGATGGGCGGCATAGGTTTTCTCATCCCCATTGCTCACCAAATATACGGTATTAGCCCCATACTCTCCTAATGTATCCCCATGCTCGGCATCCGTGCTGCCCAAGACCACCGCAACAATTTGCCCGCTATTTGCCACACGTTTTGCTGCGGCTAGCACCTCAAACGATACTTTTCTTAAGCTTCCATCCTTCGTTTCAGCAACTACCAGAACGATATTGCTCATCATGATTCCTCCTAAATGACTTTGACTTCGTTGCGAAGTATATGAGCCAGTTCTTTTGTTTGATCCGCAATCGCACCATGAAGCAGACGTCCTGCCGCTTTCTTATTTGGAAGATAGGATTTCGTCACAGTTGTTTTTACTTTTACTATTTCTGGGTCCAGTTGATTAAGCTCGGATAAGGATAAACGTTCCAACGGTTTCTTCTTAGCCTTCATAATATTAGGCAAGGAGGGATAGCGTGGCTCATTTAATCCCTGCTGCGCTGTGACCATAATAGGCAAAGAAGCTTCAACCACTTCAAGATCCCCGTCGACATCTCTTTGCGCGACTGCAATTCCGCTTCTGACCTCTAGCTTGGTAATCGCTGTAACTTGCGGAATCTGCAGCAATTCAGCAACCCGAATACAGACTTGGCCTGAACCGTTATCGATGGAAATATTCCCGCCCAAAATAATGTCGTAAGGACGATCCTTCAGAACCGCAGCGATGATGACTGCTGTACTATATTCATCAATGGCTTGATCTTCATCGTTAACAAGCACGGCTTGATCGGCGCCCATGGCAAGCGCTGTTCGCAAGGAGCTTTCAGAGCGATCAGCGCCTACAGTGATGACCGTTATTTCTCCGCCATGCTCTTCCCGAAGCTTAATCGCTTCTTCAATGGCATACTCGTCATAAGGATTAATGATGAATTGCACGCCGTTTTCACTTACCTGATTATTCTCCACGGCAATTTTCTCTTCCGTATCAAATGTTTGCTTTAGCAGCACAACGATATTCATAGAAAACCATCCTCTATTAGTGAAGTTATTTATTTCATTATTTCCTTGAGCCTTGCGCAGATCGCGTCGCCGACTTCTTGCGTCGTTGCTTTCCCGCCCAGATCAGGAGTAACCATTCTTCCTTCTTCCAGCACATCCTGCATCGCTTCCATAATCGCTTCCGCAGCGCGTGTTTCTCCTAAATGTTCGAGCATCATGCTCGCGCACCAGATTGTCGCTACCGGGTTGGCGATACCCTGTCCGGCAATGTCAGGAGCAGATCCATGAACGGGCTCGAACATTGAAGGAAAATTCTTCTCCGGATTGATATTTGCGGATGGCGCAATGCCCATTCCTCCGATAATGCCAGCTCCTAGATCGGTTAAAATATCGCCAAACAGATTAGAGGCAACAACAACGTCGAATACGTCCGGCTTCGAAACAAAGAAAGCGCATAGTGCGTCAATATGAACGATATTCGTATCAATTTCAGGAAATTCTTTGTTTATTTTCTGTACATACTCATCCCAGAACGGCATTGTATGGTTAATTCCATTTGATTTTGTCGCTGCCGTAAGCCGCTTTCTCTTCCCTTGCTTGTGCGCAATATGATAGGCGTACCGCAATACCTTTTCTACGCCTTGGCGCGTGAAGACACTGGACTGAATAGCCATGTCCTGATCGGTGCCTTCATACATGCGTCCACCGATGCTTGAATATTCGCCTTCATTGTTTTCACGTATCACGATGAAATCCAGATCCTTTTGGCTGCGATCCGCAAGAGGAGACTTAATGCCGCGAAGCAGCTTCACCGGACGAATATTAATATATTGCTGAAACTGTCTGCGGATAGGCAGGAGCAATCCCCAAAGGGAAACATGATCAGGTACGCCTGGGAATCCGACTGCTCCTAAGAAGATAGAATCGAATTTCTTGAGAATCTCTAATCCGTCATCCGGCATCATCTTGCCGTGTTTCAGGTAATACTCGCAACTCCAATCAAAGCTTTCATAGCTAAGCGTAAACCCTCCGTCTAATTGACAAACGGTGTCGAGAACTTTCTTGCCTTCTATAATGACATCTACGCCAATACCATCCCCTGGTATTAAAGCGATCGAATGATTTCTCATATGATTTGCTCCCTTAAACATGAATTAAACTCTCAAATTCTCCACAATCGTTGCCAATCCTTGACCGCCACCGATGCATAGGGTTACTAGGCCGTATCGACTACCCCGACGCTCCATCTCATACATGAGCTTGGTCATAAGAATCGCCCCGGTGCCGCCGATCGGATGTCCAAGTGCAATCGCCCCACCGTTTACATTCAGCTTTCTCATATCGATATCAAGCTCTTTCACAACGGCCAGCGATTGCGCTGCAAAGGCTTCGTTTAATTCAATTAAATCGATATCATTAAGTGTTAAACCTGCCTGTTTGAGTGCCTTTAACGTTGAGGGAACCGGACCAATTCCCATAATTTCAGGCGATACGCCTGCAGCGGCATGAGCGACGATACGGAGTCGAGGTTTCAATCCTCTTTTTGCCGCTTCTTCTTCTTCCATTAAGACTAATGCCGAAGCGCCATCGTTTCTACCGCTGGAATTTCCCGCTGTAACGGTTCCGTTTTCTTTAAAAACAGCTTTGAGCTCTGCCATTTTTGCCATCGTCGTGAGCCTTGGGTGTTCATCTGTATCAAAAACAATCGTTTCTTTTCTTTTTTTCATCTCATACGGTACAATTTGTTCGCGGAACTTGCCATCACGAATGGCTGCTGCTGCTTTTTCCTGGCTTGAGAGCGAGAATTCGTCCTGCTCTTCACGCCCAATGTTATATTGAATCGCTAAATTTTCAGCGGTCATTCCCATTGTGAGGTTCCCGTACACTTCAATAGGCTGCGCTCTCGGTTGACTTTCTGTATTCGGATCCACGATTTCTGCATTGCCTGCTTCATAGCCATAACGCGCTTTTCTTAAATAGTAGGGAGCGTTGCTCATACTCTCTGCTCCGCCGACTACCAGAATGTCTGAAGTACCGCACATAATTTCCTGTGCTGCGCTATTGATCGCTTGAAGACCAGAAGCACATTGACGATGGACCGTGTAGCCAGCTACTTCAATCGGCAATCCTGCTCTAAGCGCAGCCAATCGCGCTAAATTAGGTTGATCTGAGCTTTGCTTGGCATGACCCCATATGACTTGATCGATGTCTTTCCCTTCGATACCCGTTCTATTGAGAACTTCACGAATCACTTTTTCGGACAAAAAATCCACTTCAATGTCTTTTAAAGCACCACCCATTTTCCCGATCGCGGTTCTGACTCCATCCACAATGACAACGTTTCTCATAGAAAACTTCCTTCTCTCGTTTATTTATTAGGAGAATTCTCTCTTTAGCTCGCCAGCGATAATATTTTTCTGAATTTGTGAAGTTCCTTCGTAAATCGTGGTGATCCGTGCATCGCGATAGAAACGCTCGATTGGAAAATCTCGCATATATCCGATGCCTCCATGAATTTGTACAGCGTTTGCCGCAACTCGATTGTACACTTCAGAGCCGTACAGCTTGGCAATGGACGCTTCTTTGACAACACGCATGCCCTGATCGCTCATCCAAGCGGCACGGTATGTCATCGACCGAAGAACTTCGATCTCCATTGCCATATCAGCCAGCAAATGTTGAACAGCCTGCTGTTCGAAAATCGGTTTGCCGAATTGCGTTCTTTGCATAGCGTAGGCCATGCTCATTTCCAATAGTTTTTCACAGGAGCCTAAGTTTCTCGCTGCAAGCCCTGCACGGCCATTCGCCAAGATTTTCAATGCGTTGACATAACCCAATCCTTCGGTTCCAAGCACATTTTCTACAGGGACCTCCATATCTTCAAAGAACAATTCCGCCGAATGGGAACCGCGCAGACCCATTTTCTTCTCCACCGAACCCAATTTAAATCCAGGGAAATCCTTTTCCACGATAAAAGAAGTGATTCCTTTGGCGCCTTGGCTAGGGTCAGTTACAGCCATTACTGTAAATACATGTCCGCATACCGCGTTCGTAATATAATGCTTAGAGCCGTTAATGATGTATTTATCGCCTTTTCTTACAGCCGTTGTTTTTAAATTAGCCGCATTGGAGCCGGCGCTAGGTTCAGTTAAAGCAAAAGCGCCGATCCATTCACCTGAAGCCATTCTCGGGAGATATTTTTTCTTTTGCGCCTCTGTTCCAAGATCTACGATGCCAACGGAACCAATCCCGGTATGCGCACCGATTAACGTAGTAAATCCGTTATGCGTCTTTCCGATTTCTTCGTAAATAGCGCATTTCCCAATCATATCCAAGCCTAAACCATCGTATTCTTCAGGAATGCTTAAACCGAATAGCCCCATCTCCTTGGACATTTTTACGATTCTTTCCGGAATTTCGTCATTCTCTTCAATTTCCATCGCCGCTTTTTCTACTTCATCTTGAACAAAGTCACCAACTGTTTTAACAAGCAGCTTCAAATCATCGGATAAATTAAAATCCATCTTCCCCACTCCTTTTTCTATTTACCTTTAAAATTAGGCTTGCTTTTAACTAAAAAGGCTTGCGTGCCTTCCCGCTTATCCTCGGATCCCATGAGCACTGTTTGGGCGAGCTTCTCAAGGTATAAGGCTGTCTCCATATCCAGATCCGCACCGCGATGAATCACGGCTTTGGCAAGTCGAACTGCAAGCGGTCCCATAGCACTGATTTTACGCGCGTATTCATAAGCGACATCCATAAGCTCTTCCTGGGCTGCGGCCCGGCTAACAAGGCCTATTTGTTCCGCTTTTTCAGCGGTGATCATATCGCCCGTCAGAATCATTTCAAGCGCCTTCCCTTTCCCAACAATCCTAGAAAGCCGCTGTGTTCCGCCAGCACCGGGCATAATGGCTAAAGTTAATTCGGGTAAGCCCATCTTCGCATTCGTCGCCGCAATTCGAATATCGCATGCAAGGGCTAACTCCAAACCCCCGCCGAGCGCGAATCCGTTAATGGCGGCTATTGTCGGCTTTTCGTACATTTCTATCTTTCGATACGTAGCTGTCATATTGGGAAGCAGCGCCTCGACCATTGTCCTTTTATTCAACTGGGCGATATCCGCTCCGGCAGCAAACGACTTTTCACCCGAACCGGTAAAAATAACAACGCGCACATTCTCATCATAGATCCACTGGTCCAGGACACTTTCTATTTCTTGCAAAGTATGTATATCCAAAGCATTTCGCAGCTCCGGTCTGTTTATGGTGATTAATCCAATCCCATCTTCGACCTTAGTTAACAAGTTTCTGACGTTCATTTGCCACCTCATTTCAGTCAATCAGCTTAGACGGACATTACTTTTACACCTTTGGCAACTTCGAAATTTGCGCTTGTGTACTGCCTAATATCCTCTAAAGAACAATCCTCTGCTATTTCTTGCAAATACAGCTTACCGTCGAGAAGGGCAAACACCCCTTTTTCCGTCACAATTTTCTCCGCAGTCCGAATGCCGCTTGTCGGGTAAGTCAGCTGTTCTACAATTTTAGGTTTCCTATCTTTATTGACATGGGTGATGGCAACAATAATTTTTTTCGTATTGGCAACCAAATCCATCGCTCCGCCTACGCCAAGAATATCTCTACCCGGTATAGCCCAATTGGCAATTTCACCTTTTTCGCTTACTTGAAGCGCCCCCAAAACAGCTACGTCAATATGTCCGCCACGAATCATGGCAAACGAATCTGCGCTTGAAAAAATCGATGCGCCTTGATCTAACGTTATAGGGTGTTTGCTTGCACTAATTAAGTCCATATCGATATCTTCTTTGGCTGGAGTTGGTCCCATTCCTAATACGCCATTTTCAGATTGCAGGAAAACCCCATGATCCTCCGGCAAAAAATCTTGAATTAAAGTTGGAATACCCACACCTAGATTTACAACCATACCTCTTTCCAGCTCCAAAGTGATTCGTCTGGCTATTCTCTTTCTATATTGGACTTCATTGCTTTCAATTAGAGTGTTCAACATATTCACCCCCTACTTTTACATATCTGTCATTAATGACGATGATATCTACGAAGGAATGAGGCGTAACAATCTGTTCCGGTTCAAACGTTCCTACTTCAACAATCTCATCTACCTCTGCGATGACGAGATCTGCAGCGGTGGCCATAAGCGGATTAAAATTCCTAGCCGATTTTGAATAAATCAGGTTTCCCAGTTTATCTGCTTTATAAGCCTTAATTAACGCAACATTCGCACGAATGCCTTCAATTAAGATGTATCTTTCTCCATTAAAAACTCTTTCTTCTTTCCCCTCAGCCAGTGAAGTGCCCACCGCTGTTTTCGTATAAAAACCGGCAATGCCTGCTCCGCCACTGCGAATCGCTTCCGCAAGCGTACCTTGAGGTATGACTTCAATCTCTAATTCCCCTTGCTTCCAGGCTAGAACAGCATCGCGATTGGAGGTGAAGTATGAGCCGACTACCTTTTTAAGATGCTTGGAGATTAACAGCTTTCCCAGACCCTTTCCCGTTTCCCCCAAATTATTGCTAATGACGGTAAGATGTCTAGCCTTATCCTGCTCGGTAATCGTATCGATTAACGTGAAGGGAGTTCCGCAAAGACCAAAGCCGCCAACTAATAGCGTGTCTCCGTCCTTAATGTGTTCTATCGCTTGTTGAGCTGACATCAATTTGGGACAATGGGCACTAATATTCATAAAAACCAGCTCCCGATTTGCGACCCAAACGTCCCGCTTTTACATATTTAATGAGTAAAGGACACGGGCGGTATTTTTCGCCCAATGTTTTATATAAATACTCCATGTTCCTTAACCTCGTATCCAATCCGACCAAATCGGCTAATTCAAGAGGTCCCATGGGATGATTTAATCCCAGTTTCATCGCCTTATCGATATCGCTGGCCGACGCCACGCCTTCCATTAGCATGTTCATCGCTTCGTTGCCGATTAAACAATTCATCCTGCTTGTCACGAAGCCGGGAAATTCGTTGACTTCTACGGTTTCCTTGCCGATCTTCGATGCGAACGCTTTCACAAAATCGACAGTTTTATCCGAAGTTTGCAGTCCCCTTACGATTTCAATCAGCTTCATTTTATGAACGGGATTGAAAAAGTGCATCGCGATACATTTATCCGGTCGTGATGTTGAAGCCGCAATTTCTGTCGGACTCATCGTGGAAGTATTCGTGGCAAGAATCGTATCTTCCCCGCAAAACTCGTCTAGTTTCTTGAAGATATCCAATTTCAATTCCATTAATTCAAATACGGCTTCAATGACGATCTCGACGCCTTTCACCGCTTCAGACAGGTTCGTCGTATAAGTGATTCTTTGCAGCGCTTTTTCCGCTTCATTTTTATCCAAAAAGCCCTTCTCAGCGCTCTGATTCATCGTTGATGTCAAGTATTGAGCAGCCTTCTCCAAGTTTTCACTCGAAATGTCGTTCAACCTTACGTTAAAGCCTCCAAGCGCTGCTACATAAGCAATGCCTCTCCCCATCGTTCCCGCACCGATCACACAAATGCTGCTCAAATGATAGCCCCCTTCATCTTGTTATTCTTTAATTAGAACGGATGTCATTTTTATAACGAGATAATCATCGAGCCCTTCGCTCCCGCCTTCTCTGCCTAATCCGCTTTCCTTCATACCGCCAAAAGGAGCTTGAACAGAAAATGGAAACGGATCATTGACCCCTACCATTCCATACTCTAACTTTTCCGACATCCGATGCATTCTCGACAAATCATTGGTATAGAAGTAAGAGGCTAATCCATATTCAATGGCATTCGCTTTCATGATAACTTCTTCTTCGGTATGAAAACGGATTAATGGGGCTACCGGACCAAATGTTTCTTCATGCACAATTTTCATGCCTTCTTTTACTTCGGTGATTATAGTAGGGAGGTAAAAATGTCCGTTGCCATATTGCCCTGCTGTCAGCTGTTTTCCTCCGTAAATGATTTTGGCTCCTTTATTTATCGCGTCCTCAACCTGGTCATGCACTTTATCGATCGCCTGTTGATTGATCATAGCGCCGATCTGATTGGATTCTTCAAGACCGTCCCCGACCTTCATTGCTGCAACCTTGACGAGGAAACGAGCAGCGAATTCATCATAAATGCTGTCGTGTACGTATATCCTGTTCGCACATACGCATTGCTGACCGGCAGAAGCAAATTTACTTTGAATGGCACCGGCAACGGCCAAATCAAGGTCTGCATCTTCAAACACAATAAATGGGGCATGCCCTCCAAGCTCCATGGAAACTCGCTTAACGGTGTCCGCCGATTGACGAATCAATTGTTTGCCAACTTCCGTCGATCCGGTAAATGAGATCTTACGGACATCTTTACTCTCCATGAGCGCTTTGGCGATTGGTGCGGATTGCCCGATAACTAAATTAACAACACCTTTTGGAAAACCGATTTCATCAAATATTTTAAATAGTTCTACGGCAGATAGAGGAGCTTCCTTGGATGGCTTAAGGACTACCGTGCAGCCAACCGCTAGCGCAGGTCCCAGTTTTCTAGCGATCATCGATAACGGATAATTCCATGGTGTAATGGCGGCTACAACCCCCACCGGTTGTTTCTCCACGCTTATGCGCTTATTGCTAAAAGAGGATGAAACCGTTTTCCCATAGACTCGGCGTGCTTCCTCCGCGAACCATTTAAAAAAAGCAATTGCACTGCCCACTTCATAACGTGAATAATGAATGGATTTACCCATCTCTTTCGTAATCACTTCGGCCAATCGTTCGCGATTCTCTTCTAATTTTGCCACTACCTTGTGCAAGTAAGCCGCTCGCTCTTCAGCCGTAACTCGTGACCATGCCGGAAATGCTTCAGCTGCCGCTTGAATAGCCTGTTCCGTTTCTTCATGACCTACGGTATAAACCAGATCAACGATTTCGCCAGTTGCAGGATTCGTTACTTTTAATTGTTCATTTGATTGGATCCATTCACCGTTAATATACATATGTGGTTTCACTTCCTTTTTATCTTGTATATAAGCCACTAAACGAATTATATATCTTATCATATATGATTTCAATATAAATTTCTTCCGTTATAAAAAAACTGCTATTTTTTTCAACAACTTCCGTTACTTTCATGAAAGGGTTGAGTTTCATGCGATACTCTTGTACACTATTCACAAAATTAAAGTAAGGGAGAAGAGAAATGGAGCTAAGGAATCTAAAGTCCTTCCAGATTACTACCAATCTACAGAGCTTTACGAAGGCTGCGGAGTATCTGAACTTTACACAGCCGACCGTTACTGCTCAAATCCAAATGCTCGAACAGGAACTAAAGCAGCCTCTATTTTATCGAATTGGTAAAAAAGTATCGTTAACGCCTGCGGGAAAAATGTTAAAGGAGTACGCCGATCAAATTTTCACAATCATCGAAGCTGCTGAAAAGAATATCTCGGAGCTCTCACAATCTACAGGAATCATCACGATTGCTGCGGCAGAGGTCTACTGTACCTACTTCTTCCCATTTATTATTTCAAAATATGTAAAGTTGTCTCCCGACGTACAGATCAAACTATTTACTTGTCATAGCAACGATGTGATCCGAGGAGTCGAATCCAATGAATACGATCTAGGCGTTATCTCTGGCGAGCATCACAAAAATGGCGTAATGAATTACTCCCTCGATGAAGAAATGATCCATCTGGTCGTTTCTAAAGAGCTTTTTGAAAATTACAGCTTTGAAGAGCTCCTTCATAATTTCCCATTAATCAAGTATAACGATCATATCAAAGGTTATTATTCGACTCAGCTGGACAATTGGTTAGCCGAATCAAAAGTCAAAATAAAGAAAGTCATCGAGTTTGGAAGTGAAGAAGCCGTCAAACAAGCTGCTAGAATTCATCTTGGTATCGCATTAGTAGCTTCCAGCACTGTTTCGGAGGAGCTTCAATCGGGTGAGCTTGTACCTATCGTTTCGGGAGAAGAAAACAAATATAAATCAAAAACTTCCCTCATTTCCTTAAAACAAAATGCCAATTCTAAAGAGTTACATACATTTATAGACACAGTCCGGTCATATTGGTTAGTAAAAAAATGCAAGTAAAGTTTTATTTGAATATGTGATCGATTGAAAATAGCTATGCCTTTCATAAATTCTGTCAATTTTACATGAATTCCAATCGTTGCTACCTTGAACATATAGCTTCAATGATGAAGCACGAAAGGATGGTGTAAGAAATGACCGATGTATCAACGAGAGAAGAGCCCAAGAGCTCAAGATTAATGATTGATGCGGATGTTCATCCAAGCATCGATAATTTGCATGATTTGATTCCCTACATGGATAAATCATTGCAAAAACGTATGCGCCTCGGCGAATACAAATTTACGAGTGGCGGATATTGCGCAGGCGAGTTTACCATCCCGATACAACGCTACGAAAACATTGGCCCTTTGCGAGGCTTTCGCTTGGATGCGATACCGCCTAGCGGTAAAACTCCCGCCTCCGATTGGGAGTATCTTGTAAAGGATTGTTTGGAACGCTCGAACGCCACATATGCCATTCTCAACGCGGGTGAAGGAACGATGGCAGCCCATTACGATGTCGATCTGGCAGCTGATTATAACAGTGCCTACAATGATTGGCTATACCACGAATGGGTAAAAAAGGACAGCCGTTTCCGAATGACACTGAATGCTACGCCTATGGACCCTGTTCGAACAGTTCAAGAGATCGAACGAGTCGGGAAACGACCTGAAGTAGTTGGCATCAACCTTCAATGTACGAATATTCCGCTTGGAAAACGTCATTATTATCCGATCTACGAGATTTCCGAAGCATATGGATTGCCCATTGTTCTGCATCCAGATGCAGAAGGTGCAGGCGAGTATTCACCAGCTCAGGCAGTGGGTCCTGCATCAACGTATATGGAATGGCATTCTTCTCTAGCCCTTGTGGCAATTCGTCAAGTAATGAGCTTGGCATGTGAAGGGGTATTCACCAGATTCCCCAAATTAAAATTTGTCTTTCTTGAATACGGTTTCTCTTGGATACCTAGTGTCATGTGGAGGCTTGATAAAAATTGGAAAGCTTTGCGTGAAGAAATTCCATGGGTAAAGGAACTGCCGAGCGAGCTCATTCGTCGCAACGTCCTTCTTGGCACCCAACCTTCTGAAGAACCTTTTCACCCAAAAGACTTGCTGTCTGTCATCGAAATGGGCAAAATGGAAGATATGCTATTGTTCGCAACGGACTACCCGCATTGGGATGGAGATCCGTCAGCTGTAGCCTTCCGCATGTTCCCACAGGAATTACGGCACAAAGTATTTTATGAAAATGCTAGAAGAACTTTCAATCTGTGATATGCACCCACCAGAGAAAGGAGCATTACGAATGTCGGAGCGTAGTCGCCACGTAGTTTGTGAAGAGAATGAACTTCAGTCCGGAGAAGGTACTGTCATTAAAGTAAATGGCTTAGAAATTGCCGTAAAAAATGTTAACGGAAAATTGTATGCGTTTCAAAATATATGCCCTCACATGGCCGTCCCTCTGGTGAATGGATTTGTATCCGGCACTATGCTGCCTTGTGAACCGCATCAGCACGTTTACGGCTGTGAGGATGAAATCATTAGATGCCCTCTTCACGGTTGGGAATTCTCATTGGAGACGGGAAAAACGTTGTTTGATCCCGACCGCGTCAAGTTACGAAAGTTTGAAGTGGTCAAAGAAGGTTCGTCAATCGTACTGTTCACTAAATAGCGAACATAAATTTAAGCGCTTTCAGATCATCTGGAACACCTGGGATTCATTTTTGAAAACATATAGGGGGCATGTGGATGAGCAGAGTAGGGACGTTCAAATTAGATGACGCGCCTTTAAACAAATTTCACCTCAGAATAAGTGCCCTTGCCTTTGGGGCGAATTTCTCAGATGGCTACGCCATCGGAATCATTGCAGTCGCACTTTCGATCATTGATACGGATATGAATATATCCCCACTCTGGAACGGACTTTTAGGAAGCGCTGCATTGCTTGGACTATTTTTCGGAAGCTTGATACTCGGAAGATTGTCGGACCATATCGGAAGACAGAAGATATTTATTACGAATTTCTTTATTATTGCTGTGGCCTCTTTGCTGCAGTTCTGGGTTACGGATCCGATTACCCTTTTTATCTTGCGACTCGCAATCGGGTTCGGTCTCGGTGGGGATTATGCTGTTGGGCAAGCTCTGCTCGTAGAGTTCATTCCTAAGAAATACAGAGGTTTTCTTCTCTCCTCCACCGTGGTGATGTGGACGGTCGGATACGTTGCTTCCAATGTGCTTTCATATTACATGAATCAACTAGGACCTCACGCTTGGCGTTGGATGCTAGTAAGTGCAGCACTCCCGGCTTTCCTCGTCCTTTTCATGCGAATTGGAGTTCCTGAATCGCCAAGATGGCTCATGAGCAAAGGCCAAAAAGAGAAAGCGCAGCATATTGTTGCCAAACACATCAGTCCAAACGCCATCATTGATGAAACTTCTCAAACGAAAGAAATATACAGTTACTTAAGTTTGTTCAATAAAAATCTTTGGAAACGAACGGTATTTGGAAGCTTATTTTATTTCTGCATGGTTGTGCCCTATTATGCCATCTATACATTTTTGCCGAGCATATTAGACAGTCTTCGGCTTGAATACTCTTTTGCGGTCGACTTGCTGCTAAACCTGTTCTTATTAATTGGTGGTGTTGTGGGCATTTGGATGGTGGAAAAATCCTCCCGCCGAAAGCTCGCCATCAATACCTTTATCGTGATGGGAGTTACTTTGCTTCCGCTTGGCCTGTTGGGCAGCTCGTATCAAATGATACAGATCGTTTGTTTCGTCCTGTTTACCTTTCTTATATCTGCCGTTTCCAATCTGACTGCTGTTTATCCTGCCGAGCTCTTTCCCACTGAGATTCGCTCAACTGGAATTGGTTTCGCTACGGCAGTGAGCCGTATTGGCGCCGCAATCGGCACTTTCTTTCTGCCCATCACGCTCACAGCGTTTGGCTTACAGGCGACCATGCTTGGATTGGTCGGAGTGATCGTCTTCGGTGCGATTATTTCGATAGCTTGGGCACCTGAAACAAAGGATTTGCCACTCGATCAAGTTAGTGATCCGAATCTGAACACAAATCAGTTTAACGCCGCAGCAGTTACCTTACATAAGCTCGATATCGATCATAAAACGATCTTGCCACCATCAAGTAGAGAGCATTAGACAATAAGCACCCTTGGTTCGGTTTTCCACTGAACTAAGGGTGTTTTGTTTTTGAAATATAGCAAAACAAGATACCCTTTCCTCGAAAAAATCGAGATAAGGGTATCCTGAGTATATTGAAGGACTCCAATCAAACTACCTGAGTGATTTGAATCTCACTAGGATTTCCATGTAGAATGAATGCTTGTGCTGCAGCTATGCGTGCCAAAGGAATTCGGAAAGGAGAACAACTCACATAGTCTAATCCTGTCAAATGACAAAAGATAATCGACTCTTTATCCCCGCCATGCTCGCCGCAAATACCTGTTTTTAAAGCCGGCTTAATAAGACGCCCTCCACTTACAGCCAATTCAATTAGTTGTCCGACACCATCTGTATCTAACACTTGAAAGGGGTTATGCGGAAGCAGCTTTTGATCGACATAATGGGTTAGAAATTTCCCTTCCGCATCATCACGGCTGTAGCCATACGTCATCTGTGTCAAGTCATTTGTGCCAAAAGAGAAAAAATCGGCATGAGCCACAATTTGACGCGCCGTAAGCGCTGCACGTGGCACCTCAATCATCGTCCCTACCTTGTAAGGGCAATCTCTCAGCTTATCATTCCCCAACACCTGTTCCGCAACGCAATCAACAAGCTCTCTCAGAACTTTAAGCTCATTCGAATGGCCAACTAGCGGAATCATAATTTCAGGGACAACCCGAATCCCTTTGTTCATACACCTGGAAGCCGCACGGAAGATAGCCTCAATCTGCATATGATAGATCTCTGGAAAAACAATGCCCAATCGGCATCCCCGCTGCCCTAGCATAGGGTTAGTTTCGTGAAGCGTTTGTACTTTGCGCAGAAGATCTGCCGTCGCTTCTCTTTCCGAATCTGACCCACCTGCTTCATACGTCAGCTGTATATGTCTTTTTTGCAGTTCCTCGAGGTTAGGTAAAAACTCATGCAAAGGCGGATCCAGTAGTCTTATCGTTACCGGAAGACCCTCCATCTCTTCGAACATGCCTTCAAAATCCGATTGCTGCATGGGAAGCAGCTGCGCTAGCGCATTCAGTCGTTTCTCTTTATTATCCGCCAGGATCATTTGTTGAACGACAGGCAAACGAGTCGGAGAGAAAAACATATGCTCTGTCCGGCATAATCCGATCCCTTGCGCACCTAATTTTCTGGCGGTTTTGGCATCTTCCGGATTGTCTGCATTGGCGTAAACTTTCAGTGTTCGAAGCTCATCCGCCCAACTTAGTACAACGAGCAGCTCATCCGTCATTTTGGCTTCTCTTAAAGGCATAGCACCTACAATGACGCGTCCGGTTGCACCATCAAGCGTAATCCAATCGCCTTCTTCCACGATCCTGCCTCCGGCTGACATGCGCTTATCATCAAGCATAATTCGGACTTCTTCGCATCCGCAAACGCATGGTTTACCCATTCCTCGTGCTACGACAGCTGCATGGCTTGTCATCCCGCCACGGCATGTCAGAATGCCTTCCGAAGCAATCACACCGTGGATATCTTCCGGAGTCGTTTCATTTCTTGCCAGAATGACCGTCTTACCGGCTCGGTTCCACTCTGCCGCAGTGTCTGCGTCAAATACAAGCTGCCCAACCGCAGCACCCGGAGAAGCCGGAAGTCCTTTGGCTATCACATCCTTGATTGCCTCTTCATCAATTCCTCTATGCAAAAGCTGATCAAGATGGGACACTTCTATGCGCCCAATCGCTTCCTGCTTCGACAATAAACCTTCATGAACCAAATCAACGGCAATTTTCAACGCAGCTTGCGAATTTCTCTTCCCATTACGTGTTTGCAGCAAGTAAAGCTTATTATTTTCAACCGTAAATTCGATATCCTGCATATCTTTGTAATGCTTCTCAAGCTGCTTGGAAGCCCGAAACAATTGCTCGTAAATCTCCGGCATCTCATTTTTCAAAGCGGCAATCGCAAGCGGAGTCCTAATACCGGCTACGACATCTTCTCCCTGCGCATTAATGAGATATTCACCGAAGAAAGTGTTCTCACCCGTAGATGGATTTCTTGTAAAAACAACGCCAGTCCCACAATTCCCTCCCAAATTGCCGAAAACCATGCTCTGAATGTTGACTGCTGTCCCCTGATCATCTGGAATCCGATTGATTTTCCGGTAAATCTGCGCTCTTGGGTTGTTCCAGGACTTGAACACAGCCTCAATGGCCATTCTCAATTGCTCGTCGACTTGCTGCGGGAAAGCACTACCCGTTTTTGCCAAAATGCACGCCTTGTATTCCTGAATGAGAAGCTTCCAACCGGAAGCCGAAATATCTTGATCTTGCTCAGCGCCTTCTTTCTCTTTCAATTGGTGCAATAGCCGTTCGAAATGATAGGATTCAATGCCCAGAACCACGTTTCCAAACATCTGCATCAAGCGACGGTAGCAATCGTAAGCAAACGTTTCATTGCTTGTAAGAGCTGCCAGTCCTCTCACCGTGATGTCATTAAGTCCAAGGTTCAGAATGGTATCCATCATGCCTGGCATCGAGCTTACAGAACCCGATCGTACAGATACCAAAAGAGGATTTGCAGCATCTCCGAACAATTGTCTTTTTTGTTTCTCAAGCTCTTTAAGCGCTGCTGAAATTTGATCAAGGAGCTCATCAGAGATTCGATTACCGACCTTAAAAAAAGTTAAACAAGCCTCCGTCGTAATCGTAAATCCTGGAGGTACAGGAAGGCCAGCCCGAGTCATTTCAGCTAGATTGGCCCCTTTTCCTCCAAGTAGTGTTTTCATTGAAGCGTCTCCCTCTTGGAACAGCAGCACTTGTTTCTGAGTCATCATTTGTTTGCCTCCCTGTTTTTTTCGATACATGTCATGTTAGTACACAAAACATAGCATTTTTTATACCCACCCAATATTTAGGATGTAATAAATATAACATCATTTCATATATGATACAATATATTATTTGAATATCGATATAGCACACAAGAAAAAAAGCCGCTTCGTCTGAGCGGCCTAACATTCCGGACTTATTAAACTTATTTTCACGTCTGTGGCGCCTTCTTTTTCCATAACGATCTCTTTCGCTTTTTCAACGATCTCCGACTCCACATCACTATCGATTTCTACTTGAATTGACCCGTTGTATCTATCTGTTGTCCCCTGACCAGGCTTGGTAAAGTAATAATCAATCATGTATAACATCCCGCGAGCGCCTCCTGAAATTTGGTGTTTATGCATTATTCATTCTAGACAATGTGTTGCAAATACATAACTTTTCTCCCTCAATAACAAAATCGTTAAAGATAAAAAGAGACAATCGAAATTGTCCTCTCCAATAATCGGTCCCATCTATTAAATTCATCGAAATAAGTATCAGAAATACGCTTTGATATCCGAAATTCATCCTGTAGCTTTTTCTGGATCTCAGCTATAATCGGTCCATCGTATATGGAGCATACCGATTCTTTATTCAGATAGAAGGTGCGAGTATCAAAATTAGGGGTACCCGTTATCACATACTTTTCATCAATGCACATAACCTTTCCATGAAAAAAACCGTTCTGATATAAATAAATTTCCGCCCCATGTTTCAAAAGCTCTCTTAAGTACGGGTATGCAGCTTGTTTGATCAAAGGGAAATTGCTATTAAGCGGAACTAAAATTTTTATAGCAACTCCTCGTTTTCTTGCCGCTAGCAGTACATCCTCCATTTGCTTTCCTGGAATAAAATAAGGAGTGGCAATCACGATCGAATGACTTGCCGTCATTATCCAGTCCTGATATCGCTCCGCCAATCCTTTTCCGTCCGTAAAAAAATACTCATAGCGCGTATTTCCATTTATAGGGGAGCTAGCATGAACTGGAAAGCTTTCACCCGTATTATTTTCCCAATCAAGCAGAAATTGTCTTTCCATCTCTTGAGCGCCGTCACCACTGATCCGAAAGTGATAATCCTCCCAATGACCCAATCGCTTATCTTGATCCAAATGTTCCTTTCCCATATTAAAACCGCCAATATATGCGGTCGTCCCGTCAATCACAATCATCCGTCGATGATTCCGATTTTGTAAAGTATAGAAGAAATGAGGAAACTTAGGCTTACCGCTAAACGTAAACTGCACCCCAGCCTTACGTAATCTTTCTCGCATCGATTTCTTAAACAGAAAGCTTCCCATTCGATCTGTCGATAACTTGACTTCGACCCCTTGCTTTGCCTTGTCCTCCAATAAACTAAGAAATTTATTACTAACTTCATCGTTTCGGATAATAAAAAAATGAATATAAATGTACGCTTTCGCTTTTTGAATATCGGAAAAGAGCGAATCATACAAATCTTGCCCCTCGTTATACATCTGAAAATCGGCATAGTGGAAAGCACTTTGTTTTGCCGCCTCAGCTTCTTGGACGCCCTCTTCAATGTCCAGATACACCCATCCTATGATTAAAAATAATAATAAAGGCATAAATAATACCTTTTTCACTCAGAATTCTCCTTTTTTGTGATTACTATTATCAGGAAAGAGAAATTTTATGCAGGAAAATTATTTTTCTAAAATATAGCGGTCTCTACTCTACCACCTATTTTCCAGTTCTACCCAATCTAAAGAAATAAGGTTCTCATATGTTATTGTATTAAATGCTCGGAGGTGATCTCTTTGTTTCAATTAAACGGAATCGTCGGCGGCAGACCCACAAATATCAATGTAGGTGGACGAAAAACTATTCTTCTGCAACAGATTGTGCTCGATGTAAAAAAGGGCCAAAAATTAATTTTAAAGGACATTAATTTCTTGTTCAATAATGATGCCTTCGCCATAAAAGTGGAAGCCCAACCTTCACCTGGTACTTTCATTGCAAGAGGCGGTGCAGGAGATTTGAGCCCCAATAAAATATTGTTTAATAACAATACAGGGGATGAGGTTCGTATTTTTTTATTAGTGAGTGCAATCAATACTGCGCGTAATTCTAGAAGTTTAAGCCGCTCTGACAGCTGGCATTTGACATTGGTGAGACGTTAAAAATCATTACCTAAAAAAAGGTACAGCCTCCTCATTTTATTGAGCAGCTGTACCTTTGATGTATTAAGAAATTTTTTCAGCAGCCTCTGTCATTCATTGGAGTTCTTGCAAGATCCTTTGTGCCACTGCTACCAGATCCTCCAGTCCGATCTTACCATCTCCGTTGATGTCTGCCACCTTCGCCGATTCCCAATCTGTGTCGTCTTTCGTTTTGCCGTAGTACTTGGCTACGAGCGCCAGGTCCCCGATGCTTACTTTACCGTCACCGTTAATGTCCCCCGGATTCGCGGCAGCAATCCGAACTGTATGGGACGCCCCTTTTGCTGACACTTCATTGCCTAAGCGATCCCCTAACACAGCCTTTGTAAGGCTTACCGTACTTGAAGCAGACTGTGTCACGGAATGGGACAACCAATTTAACTGCAGCAAATCACCGTCTGCCTTCACTGCATGATCCGCTCCTAAACTTGCTATGAGGATGCGAACCTCTCCTGGCTTTCGAACGTCCGTTCGGACGACTTCAACGCCATCTAGAAGTGACTTGGCCGAAACAAAGTCCAGCATGTTCGGATCATAGTTGATCGTTAGATCTTGTGCGAAGACCCCCTGCTCCGCTATGGAGTCTGTACCGGACAAACCGTATTTTAAGGTCCATGCTTGGCCGGAATTCGCGCTATCGCTTCCAGTTAACGAAGTCGTGAGCTCTTTATCGGAATTTATGCGGTACACTTCAATTTCTGCAAGCTGAACTCGAAACCGGTCTTTTAAATTAGGACCTTCATCCGTGGTCGGCAGTCCAAGTAATGTGGTATTGATTTGGACATACCTTGCACGTTTCATATCAAACGTATAAATTTGCGGCTTTCCTTGTGGATTGGCCTGCCCTGTAATCGTTTTCGCAACCACATAACCGCCAGCTTCCGGCTTAACTTGAATCGTGAAATCCGTAGGGAAGTTAGGCGTTAATCCGCCTTCAGCTAGAGCATCTGTCCTCGGATAAAGCCGAAGCTGATTAAACTCGACATCTTTCCCCAAATCAATTTCAATCCAGTGAGGGCTATTCGTTATATCTCGCGATGGATATCCTTTGGATGTATATCCTTTGACACCTTCACTACCCGTGTTACCGGTTGAAATTTGGATGCCATCCGTTAAATAAGCCGGAGACCATTGTGACGCACCTCCATCGCTATTGATTGCCTTCACGGATTTGTTTAACGCTAAATTGTCAGCAGCGAAGTCAAACTTAGCTGTTAGCGACAGGTCAGTGTTCAATGTAATATACAGCGGATTATTCGTTCCAATGATGCCCTCCGTCCAGCCCTTAAATGTATTATTGCTGGATGGCAGAGCCTCAATAATAATATCCGTTCCTTTATCAAAAATTTGCTGGTAAGGCAAGGAATACAGAGCCCCGTTGATCTTAACCTGACCATCCCCGTCCTTTCCAATCTGAAGCTTAGCTTCTTTGCGGACATCGTCAGAGTTATGGACAGTAATTTCAGCCAACTGAATCCTGTATGAATTCGCTGCACCCTCATCACCGGCAGGCAATCCCAGTTTCGTTGTGTTGATCTTTATAAATCTGGCATGTTGTAATTCAAATGGATACACCTGAACTTCCCCTTGTGGATTAGGCTGCTCTGTAATTTTCTTGGCGGTGATATAGTTGCCGTCAGTGGACTTCACTTGAATGGTGAAATCCGTAGGGAAGTTAGGCGTTAAACCGTCTTTCGTGAGGGCATTCGTTCTTGGGTAAAGCCTTACCTGATTAACGTCCATTTCTGCTCCCAGATCAATTTCAATCCAATGAGGGGAGCTGCTAATATCGCGGGACGGGTAAACATTGGTTGTAAAACCGCTAACCGATCCCGTAGAAGTTTGGATGCCGTCAGTCAAATTGCGGAAACTCCAAGCGGGAGGAATCTCCAGACTATTGTTTGTTTGTACCGCTTTCCCAAGTGCCAGGTTAGGAAGACCGATAAATTTATAATTAGCGCTCAGTTGAAGGTTGCGATCCATCCGAAGGGCAACGGGGTTCGTCGAACCGGTAATATCCCCCTCCCAACGTAAGAATGCATAATTCAGTTCATCTTTCGGCAGCGCCTCTACGGTAATGGATTCACCCTTATCAAATAACCCCCTGTAAGGAATGCTATATGGCTCACCATTTATTTTCACGATGCCGCCTGTATTTTGACTGCTGCCAATTTGTAATTCGTAGTATTTTTCACTTTCGACCGGCCTAAATTGAGCATTCAACGTCTTATTGCTATCCATTTTTACGGTGATAGATTGTATAGAACTTGCCAGACTGCCGTCCCAACGGCTGAACGCATTCCCTGACTCTGCAATCGCTTCCACTAGGACTTCTTCGCCTTTTGTGAATATCCCGTTATACGGTATAGAAACAGCCGCTCCGTTAATTCGTATGCTGCCTCCCTTAGCTTCATTGATCGCAAGGGCGTACTTGGCATCGGCAGGACCCGACTCTTTGATGCTTGCATTAAAATGCCATTTTCCAGGAATCACGTTGAAATAAACATACTTCTCATCATTGGACTCATAATGGATACCTTCAAGCTGACCGACAAATCTTCCATCCTCCCAAATGACTTGATCGCCCGCCGATATTGTCGTATTGTCAGTTCCAAACCGCGGGATACCGATTCTGGCTAAGGTCTGATCGGGAGACACAACAGACATATGGAATTCGGAGGAGCTTTTGTCTATGCTTACCTTAATTTCACCTTTGAGGGTAGGAACAATAGTGTCCACCTTATTCAAGGTTCCCAATTTCGGAACAACCTCGTATTTGGCATAACCAGGATCAATAGGCGAAACTCCTGTTACATATTTCGACATGATCGTCAGCGGATGGCCGGACCAAGCGTGATTTTTCGTTCCGTCATTTTTGTTCCATTGCTCCCACAAGGTTGAATATGAATCATTGACCATGTCCGCGTAACGAGATTTCATCCGTAGTAACGCTTCTTTTTCGTCTCCGATTAAAAATAGAGCTTCCAGCACATATTTTTCCATGTATGGACTGGCATGAAACTGAGTTTGGAAAACTTTCTTCAGCTTTGCATACTCGGAGCTGTCGGCTAAACCAGCAACAACGGCCAAAGCATTGCCCCGGTCATCGGTAGCTCCGTTATAGCCTGGGGATCTATATTCACTTCCATTCCAAAAGACGCGATTAAAATTTTTCTCGATACTGGCCATTTTCATCCGGTATAAAGAGACGTCCGCACGATTGCCTGTCAGCTCCGCCATCTTCAGAGCACTGTCAAGCGCGATATAATACCATCCATTGGTAATTAGCCTTTGGTCGACCTCCGATCCCCAATCACTCCAATCCCAAGTACCTGTCCGGTGAATGACCAGACCCTCTCCGTCGAATTCGTATAAACCCAAATATTGCTTAACGCTCGGATAAGCATATTCAATCAATTCTTTATTGCCGGTGTATTCATAATGAGTCCAAAAAGCCATGACGCCAGCCAACATTTGAGCCGGAAGCTCAAAAAAATTCAACCCATACGGAGAAATCGTCGGATATGCGCCTTGCGGGCTTCTCCATTCAATGATGTTGCTCATCCCTTTTTCAGCTAATAAATACGCATTCGTGTCCAAGGAATAATAAGACATTTCCATCTCGTTTACAGCGTCTCCCCACCACTGAGCACGTTCTCTATCAGGACAGTCCATGTAATTGTCTCGCATAGTTATATAAAGGGTTCTTAGCGATTTTTGCCACAGCTTATTCAAGAAATCGTCATCGGAAGAGAATGAGCCTTTAAATTCGGTGTTATAGCCGGTTTCCCTAAACTGCAAGGAAATAATTTCCACACCTTTGGGAATCACATACTTGATCTCTTGTCCATTCATCCATCCCAAGGACTCATACTCTTGGATTCCCTCTTTGGTCAGATAAGTGGCTCTTATCGCAGGACCTGCCGGTACGTTGTAACTGTCAGGCTCCATTAGGATCGTTTTGCCCGCTGGAGCTTTTACCTTTAAATACGGCGTGAATTGTGCATTGTAAGGCAACTTTGCAGTGATTACGCTTCCATCGCTCGTCTTAGGGAAAGACTCTGCGTTGATATAATCCTTCAAACCATAATCCTTAAACATAGGAATGGGTCTTTTCCACAAATCATTCCACGGCGCTGTAGGAGGCGCTCCCAGTTCAACTGCGTTCCCCCAGTTTGAATCATCCGCATCGCTTTTATACCATTCTCCCAGCTCATCTCTTGCATCATAAAATACGTTGCTCTCCGAGAGTCGATAGTTGGGCTTCACAGGATCATCTTTGTAGGCTCCGTTTAATTTCACTTTCCAGGTGTGATCGCTCTTTAGCAGCATGCCGTCCAGCTCCGATTCGAAGAGGAATCCGCCCTGTCCGCTGCTTTTATGGGAGAATCCGTCTACACCGAAATACGTCACTAAGACAGCTACCGTATTCTTTCCACTTTTTAGATATGGGGCAATATCGATTTCATCGTAGTAAGTATCCTCCGGAGCAGGTCCTCTCTTTAAACCTCCTTCAAAAACGACAAGCTGGTCATTCACCCAAAGCCAATATTTCGAGTCAACCGCAATTTTTGTTTTCGCGCTGTCCGGTTTTTTTTCTAATTGGAATGTTTTACGAAAACTCATCCACGTATTCGATTTGCTTTGTTTGGAGTCCCAAATCCATTGCGCCTTCCAATCATGATTTACCCATTGGCTTTTCCAATTATCGGCATTCGCCTCCTTCTGCTCCGAGGCTTGAGCATTCATACTTCCCACAGACATTACGGATATACATAGCGAGAAAATCATAGACATCACTACGACGATAGAAACGTACTTTTTACGGAAACGCATACAAATCCCTCCAAAATAAAAATACTTACATGTTTACTTGCTCATTCTAAAAATGGCAGCTCCTCCCTCTCGAACCTGCTTAATTTGTACTTATTCTCAATTTATATCATCGAATAATGGCTTTCATATAGTCATATAATCTTTAGATAGGGTATACAGATTAAAGAGGTTTCGAGCCGCCGGCTTATAACTAATGTCTCGGCAATACAACAGACAACGGCAGCCGGTTATGTACCGGCTGCCGTGTTTTGCTTATTAAACTATTGTTTT
>NZ_JBYTBS010000039.1:0-74044 GCF_058789495.1 Paenibacillus sp. FW126-R14
TGAAGTGGCTAAACACGGCAGACTGTAAATCTGCTCTCTCCGAGTTCGGTGGTTCGAATCCATCAGCCTCCATTTCCCTAAGAGCCATTAGCTCAGTTGGTAGAGCACCTGACTTTTAATCAGGGTGTCGTAGGTTCGAGTCCTACATGGCTCACTTTTATAAGCAAACACAGAAGACCACGAGGGTCTTTTTTTGTTTTAAAGGAAATTTCTCCAGTTATTCCTATTAACTTAGCTCATCTGTACTGATTAGCAGGAAAAACTCCCGCTAAATTGTTTTCTAAACGCTATATCAGGTCAGTTAGCCTCAATAAGAGGAGAATGTCCTGCTAATAAATTGATTGCACTAAAAAAAGAGCAATTAGCGGTAGTTTTTTCCCTGCATTCATCTCGCGCGGCCAAATACACAAAAAAAGCATCCCAAGTTTGGGATGCTTTTTTATTTTAACTTCTCAGCGACCGACTGCATTTTCTGAGTCATCGATGCGGCTTTGTCGCGGCGATCGTCAATTTTGATAGAGGTAGAGACGCGCTGTGCACCATTGGTGAAAGGAACTTCATGCACGGCACGAATAACTTCAAAAATCCGGTCTAGGGAGCCTTCTAGAATGGTGCCCATGGGGGTCATTTCAAAGGTGATATCTGTGTGTTTTTCCAGTTCCTTATGTAAATCTGCAACATAGCCGCTAAGGCTGGTCGTTGCCGTCCCAATGGGGATGATAGTAAATTCCGCGATAGCCATGGATGTGACGGTTCTCCTTTTCTCCTAAAGTCCCTGAGCGCACGTGGCGCAGCATGGAAGCAGATTCGCTCTCATCCATTTTAATTGAGTTAGCATCAGTAACGCAATCCTAAAGGAGAGTTTCTAGCGAGCACTCCGCCAGCTGCGCCTGCCCCAATAGCTTCTATCGCACCTCTTCACGGCGTTTTCACGGCCTCCCAAGGATCAAGTATCCCCGGGGTTGCACGAACATAGCCACGGGGATAGGCCGGACCGCCATAACCGATTTCGGACCATACCAAAGGATGAGAATAATAGGCTTCAACACTGAGCGTAAGGAGTTTTTGAAACAAGGCTTTTTGTGGGATGCCGTCCCAATTCGCAGTAGGAGGATAGCTGCCGCTGCTGATTTGGAGCATGATTTGACGCTGCGATTGCTCATCCAGATGGATGAAAGGTTTACTGCTGGCGATCCAGCCGGTCTCATCAATGCCTTTGAGCCCTTGACGCAGGAGGGTGCGAATAGGGGGAACGGTGACGTTGCGCTGCGCCTCGCCTTTGTTCTCAGCAAGGACTTTATCGATATGACACAGGACGTATTGAATAACGTCTCCCCGGTGATCATCCATTAGCAGCCCGCACCAAGCTCGCAGGGTTTCAGCTTCAACAAGCGTAAGATACTGATATCCATTTTCGCGCAATAAGCGGGCGTTTACGATGTCCCGTGTGTGGGCGTCCCATTCCTTTTGCTCATCCATAACGTTATAAGTCGGATAATGGCTATGAGTTGTCATTGTCAATCAACCTCCATAAATGGCGTATGTCCACCCTTGTACAATTATTTCCAAAAAAACGAAGTTTATGAGCGGGCTAATCTTTCGTAAATTTTCCACCCCACCTTTATGCAGCTTAGATGCAGGAGGGTTCTTTCCCATTAGGCTAGTGACATATGGTACAATAGAGAGATAGAGATAGAAGAAGCTAGGAGCAGGGAGCGAGGCAGATGGATTGGGAGCGCATAAAAGAGCGTTTGGAAGCGGTTTTACAGACACCTATGCACATCGGTTTGATATCTGAAGCAGATTGGACGCACTTGTCCGAAGAACAAGCTGAACATCCGGCAAGCTTTTGCCGAAGTATTGAGCGTGGCCAAGATGTATTGTTTTATTTAGCTAAGGAACACAAAGATATTCGGGTTCTGCAGATAGCTGGAGCAATGCTGACGGCTTCTGAGCGCAAACTCGTAGAGATGACCGTCGAATCCAAGCAAGCGCAGGAGAAGAAGCAAAGAGGCGCGTTTCTGTCTGAAGACGAAAGAAAAGCGCATCAGTTAAGGGATTGGCTGCTGCTGCAGATGGAACGCGGATCCACTTATGCGGAGCTTCCGGATGCGCTTGCTTCGCAATCCTCTCTCTATTCAACGAAGATTCCGCTGCTCTTATACGGGGATTACTCCCAAAATCAAAGCGTTTCCTACGCTGATCTGAAGAAGTTGTTGGAATCTTTCTTTGAATCGGAGATCATTCTGATTCCTTTGCTGGACAAAGAATGGCTCATTCTGGCGCCGGAAGGCTTGCTAACGAGCGGCAGCGAAGAGCGCGAGGGCGACGAAGAAGAAAGTGTCGAACAAATTCTGGATGCCCTTGGCTCAGGCCTGTATGAAATGCTTGCCAATGAATGGGTCGGAGAGTGTCATCTCGCGATCGATTATCCGGTGAAACCCGCGAAATCACTGTTTGCGACCATTCTCAAACTGCGGGAAACGATCATGCTGGGCCGTTCTTTTCATGTCGGAAGCTTCATTCATCTTCGATGGGAGCTTCGTTTGGAAAAGCTGCTGCATCTCATCGGGGAAGAGGAGAAGGCTGAATTCCTGGAGCAGGTGCTGCGCGGCACCGACCATGCGCTCGATGCGGAGACGGTGACGACGCTTGAACACTTTTTCTCCTTGGACTGCAATGTGAGTGAAACGGCTAAGAAGCTATACATTCACAGGAACACGCTGTTGTACCGGCTGGACAAGTTCAAAAATGAGACCGGATTGGATGTCCGAACGTTCAATCATGCGGTTTTAGTCAGACTTGCTCTATTATTGTACAAAGTAACGAAAAGAAAGTGATTTTTTTGTAGGTATTGTGCATAGTCAGTCCGGCATTCGTGGGGTAAGATGAGTATAGTCAAAAGTTGATGAACAAGTAATGTACATCGATAAACCGTAGGGGGAATGAACACATGGCAGGCGTACGTTTAAATCATATCGTAAAAAAATATTCTGGTGCAGAAGAATCCACGGTTAAGGATTTCCATCTTGAAATTGAAGATAAAGAGTTCGTCGTATTGGTTGGAGCATCCGGTTGCGGAAAATCCACAACTCTTCGTATGATCGCAGGATTAGAGGAAATCACTGAAGGTGAACTTTACATCGGAGACCGCCTTGTAAATGATGTTGCTCCTAAAGATCGCGATATCGCGATGGTTTTCCAATCCTATGCCCTTTATCCGCACATGACTGTTTATCAAAACATGGCGTTCGGTTTGAAACTTCGTAAATTCAAAAAAGCAGATATCGATGCTCGCGTTCGCGAAGCAGCGAAAATCTTGGATATCGTTCACTTGCTGGACCGCAAGCCTAAAGCTCTTTCCGGTGGTCAACGTCAACGTGTTGCCTTGGGCCGTGCGATTGTTCGTGAGCCGCAAGTATTCTTAATGGATGAGCCGCTTTCCAACTTGGATGCGAAACTTCGCGTACAAATGCGTGCGGAAATCACAAAATTGACTAAACGTCTTGGTGTTACAACGATCTACGTAACGCATGACCAAATCGAAGCAATGACAATGGGCGATCGCATCGTTGTTATGGATAAAGGTATTATTCAACAAGCTGCTACACCTGAAGAAATCTACAACTTCCCAGTGAACATCTTCGTTGCGGGCTTCATCGGATCCCCATCCATGAACTTCATGACAGGTTCATTGACACAAGAAGGAAGCGGAATTTTCTTCAAAGCAGGTTCCGTTAACGTTGAAGTACCAGCTGGCAAAGCACAAGTATTGAAAGATAAAGGCTACGTTGGCAAAGAAGTGATTCTGGGAGTTCGTCCGGAAGATATCCACGAAGAGCCAGTATTCTTGGAAGCATCCCCGAACACAGTATTCAACGTAAACGTTGAGTTGACTGAGAACTTGGGTCACGAAATGTACTTGTACCTGAACGGTATCGGCTCCAACACCGTTATCGCTCGTGTAGACGGCCGTTCCGGAATCAAAGAAGGCACAAACGTGAAATTGGCTTTGGATATGAACAAAGTTCATTTCTTCGATAAAGAATCCACATTGTCCATCTTAGCTAAATAAGTTGGATCAGAAAAGCCAGCCGATAACGGCTGGCTTTTTTCTGTTCACAGGGGAAAGAGGAAGTTCGCAAACACTTTAGTTGATTTCGGTATCGTATTCCATTACGATGAAACTATTGGAAAGAAATGAAGATGAGCAGATGAAGCAGGTTTTGCTCAGGCAAAACGCAGAGGAGATAGGACGATGGCCAAAAAGGTGAAGGTTTCCGAATTAGTGGAACAACTCCATATGGAGGTTCTTGCAGGTGAATCTGGACTTAAACGTGCGATAACAACCGGAGATTTGTACCGTCCGGGTCTCGAAATGGCGGGATATTTCAATTATCACCCGAGAGAACGTATCCAAATGCTAGGGAAGACGGAAGTCACCTTCATGGAAATGTTAACGACAGGCGTTCGCCGGAATCGCGTAGAGCAGCTGTGCGCCCCCGAAGAAACACCTTGCATCATTGTGACAAGAGGGCTGGATGTTCCGGTCGAACTGTTGGAGGAAGCAACGAAGCGAGATCTTCCGGTGCTGCGCAGTCAGATGTCGACGACCATTTTTGCAAGCCGTCTAACCGGGTTTCTGGAAAATAAATTAGCGCCAAGCACAACGATTCATGGTGTACTCGTCGACGTATACGGCATCGGCATGCTGATTACAGGAAGCAGCGGCATCGGGAAAAGTGAAACGGCTCTTGAGCTTGTAAAAAGAGGACATCGCCTCATTGCCGATGACGCGGTGGAAATTCGTCAAAACGGCGATAAAGTGCTGACCGGGAATGCACCGGAGCTGATTCGTCATTTGCTGGAAATTCGCGGTGTAGGTATCATCAATGTGATGACCTTATTCGGCGCCGGCGCCGTGCGCAATGTGAAGAAGATTTCCGTTGTGGTGAAATTGGAAAATTGGCAGCAAGACAAGCAGTATGATCGTCTAGGTTTAGATGAGGAGCTGACGCGAATCATCGACACGGATCTGCCGCTTGTAACAATCCCTGTACGGCCAGGCCGAAATTTAGCGGTTATTGTTGAAGTGGCTGCGATGAACTATCGCTTGAAGCGGATGGGCTATAACGCGGCGCTTCAGTTTACGAATAAATTGACGGAATCGCTGAACGAAGACTACGAAGACTTTGATTGAGTCCCTGGTGTCGCAATAGCTTACATTTGAAGGAGTGAAACTATGTTAGAAAGTGTTGCATTTTCCCTTGGACCGATCCATGTCCGCTGGTATGGCATTATTTTAGGTACAGCAGCATTAGTCGGGTTGTTATTGGCTATTCAAGAAGGGAAACGATTCAAGCTTATTCCTGATTTTTTCATGGATTTATTGCTGATCGGCGTGCCTTCGGCGATTATCGGGGCAAGATTATACTATGTTGCCTTCCAATGGTCGGATTATAAGAACAATTTAGCTGAGATCTTCATGATTTGGCATGGCGGGATCGCCATCTACGGAGCGTTAATCGGGGCCATTATCGGCGTGTTCTTCTACGTCAGAGCCAAAGGCTACAATTTCTTGCGGATTGCCGATATTTGCGCGCCGGGTTTGATTGTAGGTCAAGCTATCGGCCGCTGGGGCAACTTCATGAATCAGGAAGCGCACGGAGGTCCTGTTTCGGAATCGTTCCTGAGAGATACACTGCATTTGCCGAATTTCATCGTGAATCAAATGAATATTCAGGGCACGTTCTATCATCCGGCGTTTCTTTATGAATCGTTATGGAACCTTGTAGGCTTATGCATACTCCTGTGGCTTCGCCGCAGACCTTTCCTCCGGACCGGGGAGCTGTTCTTCAGCTACTTCATTTGGTACTCCATCGGTCGTTTCTTCATCGAGGGAATCCGTACGGATAGTCTGGATTTCACAGGCCCGTCATGGCTGGCTTCTCTAATGAATACGCTTTGGTCTCCAATGACCATTGTTTTTGAGCCGGGTGTGATGACCTATGGCGGAAACATTAGATTTTCGCAGCTATTAGCGTTCCTGCTTGTGATTGCCATGATCATCGTCATTATCGTCAGACGGAAAAAAGGGTATGCCGACGTTCGCTATGCGGATCCCATTGTTTCTTCCAAAAAGCTAGAGAAAAACAAAGTAGTGAAAGATCAAGAGCAACAGGATAAAGGAGCAGATTATGATTCAAACCGTACTGTTTGACCTGGATGGCACGATTGTCGATACGAATGAGTTGATCGTGCAATCTTTTTTGCATAGCTTGGAAGGCGAAACGCCAGAGCCTTTGAGCCGGGAGCTGATTATCCCGAATATGGGGCGTCCGCTCGTCGAGCAAATGGAGTTTTTTACAGGCAAAAAAGAAGTTGAAGAGCTGATCAAGAAATATAGAACGTTTAATTTATCGAAGCATGATGAGCTGGTTAAAGAGTTCCCTAATGTTCGAGTCGTTATGGAGAAATTATACGAAAACGGCATTAAAATCGGCATCGTGACCAGCAAAATCAGACAAACGACGCTAATGGGTCTGAAGCTGTGCGGACTTGACAAGTATGTGAGCACAATCGTCACCGTTGAAGACGTCAAAGAAGCGAAACCGCATCCGGAAGGGATACTCGCTGCGCTTCAAGTACTGGGAGGTACGCCCGATCAAGCCGTGATGGTAGGAGACAGCCATTACGACATTGAAGCCGCGAAAAATGCGGGTGTTACCTCAGTCGGCGTGACATGGTCATGGAAAGGACGTTCTTATTTGGAGGGGTACAATCCGGATCATCTGATTGACGATATGTTGGACCTGCTGCCTATCGTGGGTCTCACGTCGGATGTGGATGCCCGTTGAGAAAAACGGATAGGTACCCGGTTGAGGGACCTAATGCCCTATGGCAAATTTATCATACCGTCAGCAAATGGAAGGCGATCCGCAATTTCGTTTTCATTCAGATTACGCGGTACTCGCCTTCGCTGCGGATGAAAAACTGGATCTACCGGCATATCCTCGGGATGAAGGTGGGGGAGCACACCGCTTTTGCCTTGATGGTGATGGTGGATGTGTTTTTTCCAGAGAGGATTCATATTGGGAATAATACGATTATCGGGTATAACACGACGATACTGGCCCATGAATATTTGACCAAAGAATACAGACTTGGGGATGTTCATATCGGGTCCCATGTGATGGTCGGGGCGAACACCACCATTCTTCCGGGTGTAACGATTGGAGACTATGCCATCATTGGCGCAGGATCCGTGGTACACAAGGATGTGGCCCCGCATAGCTTCGTTGCCGGGAACCCGCTGCAAACGATACGTCAATTGCAAAATGAGAAATGAGGAAGGAGAGTTGTGCGCTGAAGAGCTGTGCAGCTCTCTTTTTTGCTTTTATATACATTTGTAAATTTTGGGAAAAAGGGAAAGAGGCAATTGACGGTACTAAGGTTCCATGATAAAATATCCGTACATTCTTTATTTTGGTAGTATGGTAGCACGTTAACGTACTAAAGCAAGCAAAAAGAGAAATCAGAACTGAATTCCTAGATGTTGAGGTGAGACGGTGTCAAAGCCAAAAGTATTTGAAAAGCCGTTAGGGGTCAAGGATTATTTACCTGAGGCGGTTACGAAACTGCGCAATATAGAATACCGTGTACTGGCTTGTATGGAACGCTGGGGATACAACCAGATTCTTACACCCACACTTGAATATTACGATACCGTTGGGGTGGCAAGCTCCACAGAAGATAAGAAGCTCTTTAAATTGCTTGACCGCAAGGGGAAGACATTAGTTCTGCGCTCCGAATTGACGGCGCCGATTGCGCGTGTAGCTTCCTCATTGTTGAAGGAACATGCGTTCCCACTTCGTTTATCCTATCACTCGAACGTTTTCCGTGCCATTGAAGAGGAAGCGGGGCGGGACTCGGAATTTTTCCAAACCGGTGTAGAGCTTATCGGTGACGCTACATCGGAAGCGGATGCAGAGGTTGTAGCCTTAGCGATTGCTTCCCTGCAAGCTGCTGGCGTGGGCACATTCAAAATTGCGCTCGGCCATGTCGGCTTCCTGAACGGTCTGTTCCAGGAAACGCTGGAAGGACGCAGCGATGCGCAGCAGAACCTGAAGGAGCATTTGCTCGGCCGCGATTATGTCGGATACCGTGATGCGATTAAGTCGTTGGCGCTTACGCCGGAAGTAGAGCGGGAGCTTATCGGTGTGTTAAGACTTAGAGGCGGAGACGAAATCTGCGAGCAGGCCAAATTGGTGTCTAAGCACCCGATCGCGCAGGATGCGATCCGGCATTTATGCGAAGTGTGGGATGTGTTGAAAGCCTACGGAGTAAGCGAGCATGTCGTGATTGATTTAACGATGATTGGAGATTTCTCTTACTATACAGGCATGACGTTTGAAGGATATGCGGCGGATCTGGGCTTCCCTGTTTGCAGTGGCGGCAGATATGACAATTTGCTGAGTCAGTTCGGGCGTCCTGCGCCGGCGACGGGTTTTGCATTGAAGACGAACCGCATTCTTGAAGTAACCGGGGAAGATGTTGTCGCAGCGCCAAGGCGCATTCTGATTGCTTACGATGCCGAGCACCGTGAAGAAGCGCTTCAATTGGCGAAATCAAAGCGGGCCGGCGAGGATGCGGCTGTGATTATTACGCAGTTGGTGAGCGAGCCGGAGAACTGGTCGAAAGCGCTGGCGGCGAAAACGACGGATGGCGACTACGAAGTTTGCGGCACGAAGTATCAGGATGTTATTACGTTGTTGGCTTAATAAAGCATACACAATGCGGAGAGGCGGGGCACTGCAATGCACTGCTGAAGTCCTCTCCCGTTGATTGGAAGGTAGGTTGGAACGGTGGATGAAATTCTTAAAGTAGCGATGCCGAAAGGCCGTATTTATAAACAGGCAGCGAAGCTTTTTCATAAAGCGGGGCTGCCGATTCCGGAAGACTTGGAAGAAGGACGCCGTTTAATTATTCCGGTGCCTGAAGCGAGAATGGAGTTCATTTTGGCCAAACCCGTGGATGTTCCGACGTACGTCGAATACGGCGTTGCGGATATCGGGGTTGTCGGCAAGGATGTGCTGATGGAGGAAAATCGTAACGTTTACGAGCTGCTTGACCTGGGCATCGCACGCTGCCGCATGTCGGTGATCGGACTGCCGGACTGGAAGCAAGTGATCAATCCCCGGGTAGCGACGAAGTATCCGAATGTGGCGTCACAGTATTTCCGCGAGCAAGGGCAGCAGGTGGAGGTCATTAAGCTGAACGGCTCCATCGAATTAGCGCCGCTAATCGGTCTTGCTGACCGCATCGTCGACATGGTAGAAACGGGTCAAACGCTCAAGGAGAACGGACTTGTGGAGCAAGAGGAGATTTTTCAAATTACGAGCCGCTTAATTGCGAATCGGGTTAGCTACCGGATGAAGAACGAGTCCATTCAGCGGTTGTGCGATATGCTGCAGGCAGTGCTTCCTGCGTTCACGAAGGTTTAGATAGAGAGGAAGATGGATATGCGGATACTACCCGCCTCGGAATTTGAATTGAAGCGAGAGGTCGAATACGGATCGCCCGAGCAAAATGAGACCGTCCGCCGCATCATCGAAGAAGTGCGGCAGGACGGCGACGCCGCGCTGCGGCGCATGGCGCAGCAGTTCGACCGCGTCGAAGTCGCTGAGCTTCGCGTCAGCGACGAAGAGATTCAGGCGGCGTACGCGCAAGTCGACGCCGGGTTTCTGGCGGCGCTGCGCCAAGCCGCCGCTAATATTCGTGCGTTTCATGAGAAGCAGAAACGCACGTCGTGGATGGACCTGCAGCCGGACGGCAGCCTGCTGGGCCAAATCATCCGACCGCTGAAGCGGGTCGGATTGTACGTGCCCGGAGGGAAGGCGGCGTACCCGTCCTCCGTGCTTATGAACGCCATCCCCGCGATTGTGGCGGGGGTGCCGGAGATTGCGATGGTGACGCCTCCGGCCACCGCAGGGGAAGAGGGCATCAACCCGCATATCCTCGTGGCGGCAGCCGAAGCGGGTGTGAAAGAGATTTACCGCGTTGGCGGAGCGCAAGCGGTAGCGGCACTGGCCTACGGGACGGAGTCGATCCAACCGGTCGACAAAATCGTCGGCCCGGGCAACATCTACGTTGCGCTGGCGAAGCGCTTCGTGTTCGGCGTCGTCGATATCGACATGATCGCCGGGCCGACAGACATCGTGGTGCTGGCGGACGAACACGCCGATCCCGAGTACGTAGCGGCTGATTTGCTGGCGCAAGCCGAGCACGATGAGATGTCACCGGCGATTCTGGTGACACCGTCGCAAGAGCTCGCCGAGTCGGTGCGGCTCGAGCTGTGGCGGCAGCTGGATGTGCTGCCGAAGAAAGCGATCGCGGCGGTGTCCACCGCGACCAAAGGGGCGATCCTCCTCGTAGATAGCCTGGACGAAGGCGTTGACGTAGTCAACCGCTTGGCGCCGGAGCATTGCGAGCTGTTGGTGCAAGAGCCATTCAACCTGCTGCCGCGCATTGAGAATGCAGGTGCTATTTTCTTGGGCGCGTACAGCACGGAGCCTGTCGGCGATTATTTTGCCGGCCCTAACCATGTGCTGCCGACGAACGGAACGGCCCGTTTCTCATCGCCGCTGAATGTGGACGATTTTCTGAAAAAATCAAGCGTTATTCACTATAGCAAGGAAGCGCTCCTCGCGAACGGAGATATGATTATGACTTTGGCCCGGAATGAAGGGCTGGAAGGTCACGCGAGAGCGGTGGAAGTACGACTGAAGAAGGAAGGGAAGTTGAAGTAATGGCTGAACAGGATAATGGGAGGGTTCGCTCGGCGAGTGTAGCCCGCAAAACGAATGAGACTGACATTAAACTTTCGTTCCAAGTGGACGGAACCGGGATTTCCGAGATCCAGACGGATGTTCCTTTCTTGAATCATATGCTCGATTTGTTCACGAAGCATGGGCACTTCGATTTGAAAGTGGATGCGAAAGGCGATATCGAAATTGACGACCATCATACGGTTGAAGATATCGGGATTTGCTTAGGTCAGACGCTGCGCGAGGCGCTCGGCGACAAAAGAGGCATCAAACGCTATGCGAGCGTATTCGTACCGATGGATGAGGCGCTTGCGCAGGTCGTCATTGATATCAGCAACCGGCCGCATTTTGAATACCGTGCACAGTATCCTACCGCTAACGTGGGAAGCTTTGAGACGCAGCTTGTTCACGAATTCTTATGGAAGCTGGCGCTGGAAGCCCGCATCACGCTTCATGTCATCGTGCATTACGGGCAAAACACGCATCACATGATTGAAGCGGTGTTTAAAGCGTTAGGCCGTGCGATAGATGAAGCAACATCGATTGATCCTCGCGTGCAGGGGGTTCCTTCGACGAAGGGAGTGCTGTAGGAATGATCGCAATTATTGATTATGGCATGGGGAACTTGCACAGCGTCAGCAAGGCGGTAGAGCGCCTTGGCTATGAAGCTGTGGTGACCGGCGATGCCGAGCAGATTCTTGCCGCAGAAGGAGCGATCCTGCCAGGCGTGGGCGCTTTCGGCGATGCGATGGAGCAGCTGCGCGAGTCGGGGCTGGGCGATGTGGTGACGCGGTACGCGGCGACCGGCAAGCCGCTGCTCGGCATTTGCCTCGGCATGCAGCTGCTGTTCGCTTCCAGCGAGGAGCATGGAAATCATGAAGGGCTAGGCCTTCTGCCCGGTTCGGTTGTGCGCTTTCGCGGCGACTATAAGGTGCCGCATATGGGGTGGAACAAGCTGAGCTACAAGCAAAGCGCGAGTCCGATTTTCCAAGGGATTGAAGAAGGGCACGTGTACTTCGTACACTCTTACCACGCCAAGCCTGAACGCGAGAGCGACCTGCTGGCGGTGACGGATTATTACCAGCCGGTGACGGCAATTGTCGGCAGAGACAACGTATACGGCATGCAGTTTCACCCCGAGAAGAGCGGCGATATCGGCATGCAGCTGTTGAAAAACTTCTTGGCGATGTGCCAGGAGTAGGCGGGGAAATAGCAGTTTTGCAATAAAACAATCCATGGCTAGGCTCTTAAGTTAAGAAGGAGGTGCCAACATGTTAGCCAAAAGAATTATCCCTTGCCTCGACGTCAAGGACGGCCGGGTGGTCAAGGGCGTTAATTTCGTGAATTTGCGCGATGCTGGCGACCCGGTGGAGTTAGCGGCGATTTATGATAAAGAAGGCGCGGATGAACTTGTGTTTCTCGATATTTCGGCCTCCGTCGAAGGACGCGCAACGATGGTGGAGGTTGTCCGTCAAACGGCAGGAGAGATCACGATTCCCTTCACGGTAGGAGGAGGCATCTCCAGCGTGGACGATATGAAGCGGCTGCTGCGCGCCGGAGCGGATAAGATCGGCATCAACACGGCTGCGGTTCGCAATCCTCAACTTGTGTCCGACGGGGCGCGGAAGTTCGGCTCCCAGTGTATCGTCGTAGCCATTGACGCGAAGTTCAACGCGGAATGGGGCGAGTGGGAAGTGTTCACGCACGGCGGGCGTAACGCCACGGGCATTAGAACGCTGGAGTGGGCGAAGCGCATGGAAGAGCTTGGCGCAGGCGAAATCCTGCTGACCAGTATGGACGCGGACGGCACGAAAGACGGGTTCGACCTGAAGCTGACGCGCGCTGTTTCCGAGCTGCTCACGATTCCTGTGATAGCATCCGGCGGAGCGGGCAAAACGGAGCATTTCTACGATGTATTTACCGAAGGCAAAGCCGACGCAGGGCTGGCGGCTACGATTTTTCACTATAAAGAACTATCGATTCAAGGGGTCAAGGCTGAACTGAAAGGTAAAGGGGTTGAAATCCGATGACATTTTCACTGGAACAAATCAAATATGACGCGCACGGACTTGTACCTGCCATTGTGCAGGACGCCGTCAGCAAAGAAGTGCTTATGCTGGCTTATATGAACAGCGAGTCTTTGGAGCGTACGATTCAAACAGGTGCCACTTGGTTCTGGAGCCGTTCCCGCGGGGAGCTTTGGAATAAAGGGGCAACTTCCGGTCACACGCAAAAGGTCAAATCGCTTCGCTACGACTGTGACGCGGATACGCTGCTTGTTCTTGTAGAGCAAGAGGGTCCTGCTTGCCACAACGGCACTTATACATGCTTCACGGAAACCATTCCGGTTGAAGGCGCAGCGCAAGAAGAAGCGGAGACGGCGGTCTCCGGAGACCGTTTTGCCATTCTGGGCGAGCTGGAAGCGGTCATCGCATCGCGCGACGCGGAACGTCCGGAAGGCGCGTATACGACTTACCTTTTTGAAAAAGGCGTCGATAAGATTCTCAAAAAAGTAGGCGAAGAAACCGCTGAAGTCATTATTGCTGCCAAAAATAAAGATAACGACGAGCTTCGCTATGAAGCGAGCGATCTTATTTTTCACTTAATGGTCCTTTTACGCAATAATAAATTGCCATTGGATGATATTATGAAAGAGCTTGCGAACCGGCATGTCAAAAAAAAAATAAAACGACCTGGAGTGAATTCACGATGTTGATTGATTATCATACACATCATGTGCGCTGCGGTCATGCCTCCGGGGAACTGGAGGAGTACGTCAAACGCGGCATCGAGATCGGGCTCACGCAATTAGGGCTGTCTGATCATATGCCGCTTTTGCATGTGGATCCGCAAACGTATTGGCCTGAGATGGCGATGCCGATGGAGGAATTGCCGCGCTATGTCGAAGAATGTTTGTTTTTGAAAGAAAAGTATAAGGATCAAATTGATATTCGCGTCGGTCTTGAGGGCGATTATATTGAAGGGCATGAGGCGGAGATCGAAGCGATCATCAAGGCGTATCCGTGGGATTATGTGATTGGCTCCGTTCATTTTCTGGGCGAGTGGGACATCTCGGATTTCCGGCAGATTGCAGGCTGGGAAGGCAAGGATATTTATGAGGTTTATACCCAATACTACGAGGCAGTGAAGAAAGCGGCCCGTACCGGATTCTATGACTATATCGGCCATATCGATATGATTAAGCGGTTTGGTTATGTACCGGAGCGCGACACATGGGAGCTAGAGAAAGAGGCGCTTGATACGGTGAAAGCGTGCGGGCTTGCGATTGAGCTGAACGCTTCGGGGCTTCGCCATCCGTGCAAAGAGATGTTCCCGAGCCGCCGCATGCTGGAGTACTGCCATAAGGTGGGAATTCCCGTAACGCTTGGTTCGGATGCCCATCAGCCCGAAAGGCTGGCCCAATTTTTGGATGAAGCAAGATCGCTGCTCAAAATGATTGGATTTAACGAAATAGCCACATTTCATGCACGAAATCGACATCTTGTCACTTTTTAAATTCGACAGCTTTCATGTATAATGAGTAGGGCGTGAACAATTTATTTAATGAACCTTCGGAGGTAACCATTAACCATGCATAGCGACAATGTTAAAATTTTTTCCGGATCTTCGAATCCGAAGCTTGCGGAACGTATTTGTAAAGAGCTCGGCCAGCCGCTTGGACAAATCAAATTATCCCGTTTTAAAAGCGGAGAAATTTACTGCCTTTACGAAGAAACTATTCGTAACTGTGACGTATTCCTGGTACAAACCTTTTCCCATCCGATTAATGAACATATGATGGAACTCTTGGTCATGATGGATGCGGCAAAAAGAGCTTCTGCAAGAACGATCAACCTTGTCATCCCTTACTATGGTTACTCTCGTCAAGAACGCAAAGCTGCTCCCCGCGAGCCAATTTCTGCTAAATTAGTAGCCGACTTGTTCAGTGCGGCAGGGGCCAACCGTGTTGTGACGATTGACCTGCATGCACCGGCGATTCAAGGCTTCTTCAATATCCCGGTGGATCACCTGACGGCACTTGACGTCATCAGTGATAGCATCAAAAAGAAAAATCTGTTTAACCCGATCATCGTTTCTCCGGATGCAGGCCGTGCGACGACTGCCGAGAAAATGGCTAACATTCTGGATGCTCCGTTCGCGATGATGATCAAGAAGCGCCCTGAGCACAATGAGGCTGTCATTACTCACGTTATCGGCGACGTTGCAGGACGCACGCCGATCATTATTGAGGATCTGATCGATACCGGAACGACGATTGTGAACGTTGTAGAAGGCTTGAAGGAAAGAGGAGCGCTTGACGTTTATATTTGTGCGACGCATCCTGTCTTCTCCGGACCTGCTCTGCAGCGCTTGGATCACCCGAACATCAAAGAGGTTATCATCACGGACTCCATTGCGATTCCGGAAGGCCATTCCGATAAGTTCAACGTACTTTCAGTCGCTCCATTATTGTCGGATGCGATCCGCATTATTAATGACGGCGGCTCCTTGTCCTCCCTGTTTAAATACGGCGGCGTTTAAGCCGAATAGACAGACCAGATCTTACCTTCGGATTATGTTTTTGGCTTCCAGGCGATCTATGGTATAATTTGAGTGTAATCAAATTGCCGGAGGTGTCTTGCTATGGAAAAGATTAAGCGTGTGTCCGAAGCGCCAAAACCTAAAGTAATCTCAATAAACATGGATGCCGCATTCTTTTTCGAGAGAGCGGTTCAATCTTTGGATCGGTTTCATTATGATAAGGCATTGAAATATTTCCGGCGGGCTGCAGAGTATGAGCAGGATAACCCTGTGAATCACTGCAACCTCGCGGGAGTTCTCTCCGAAATGGGCAATTATGACGAGTCGAACCAAATTTTGCAGCATATCCTTGATACGATCGATCCCGAGATGACGGAATGTCACTTTTATATGGCAAACAACTACGCCAATATGGAAAATTTCGAGCAGGCAGAACAAGCATTGGTTCGGTATTTGGAGACTGATCCTACAGGACAGTTTATGGACGAATCCGAAGAAATGATGGAAATGCTAAGCTACGAGCTTGAACGGCCCGCCCCTCTCACTAGCATTAAGAGTCGAGAAGGGCTCTTCGAGCATGATAAAGCCCGCGCCCTTCTGGAAGAAGGGAAATTTGCCGAGGCCGTGAGGCAGTTGGAGAATTTGGTGAAGAATCAGCCTGATTTCACTGCGGCACGGAATAATTTGGCTCTTGCTTATTACTATATGGGTCAATTCGAGAAGGCGATGGAAACGATTCGCGCGGTGCTCGAAATCGATGCCGGGAATTTGCATGCGCTGTGCAATATGGCTATTTTCCATCAGCATTTCGGTAATAAGAAAGAGCTGGCCGAACTGACCGAGCTCTTGTGCAAAACGTATCCGTTTCAGCAGGATCATGTATTCAAGCTTGCCACAACGATGGGGATTCTTTCTCAGCACGAGAAGGCATACCATCTGTTCAAGCGACTGCTGAAGGCGGGGGATGGTACGACAGATCCTTGCTTGTATCATTATGCAGCGGTAGCCGCTTGTCATATCGGCCGTTTCGATGAAGCTTACCGGTACTGGAAGCAGACGCAGAAGCTGGATCCCGGCGCGGAAATCTCCAAGTTTTACTTGGAGCAGCTGCGCACGCGGGAGAAAGCCGAGGGCCCGTTAACATGGAGCTACCACTACCATTTGCCCTTTGAAGAGCAGTTCCGGGCGTTGGAGAAATCCGCGCAGGGCATTCCCGACCAATTGAAGAAAGACCCGCTCGTACGGTCCTCTTTCTTCTGGGCGCTGCGCCACGGCGATATCGAGACGAAGCTGCAGGTCATTCAGGCTTTCGGTCTGATTGCCGACGGTGAAGTGAGAGAGGCTCTGCAGGACTTCATTCTGGATCGCCATGAAGACGACTATTTGAAGAAAGTGGCCATTTTCGTGCTTCGCAGCATGGGAATCCGCGAAGCCATTCCGGCCTTTCTCGAAAACGAAGAGATTATGGTCGAGGCTTCTCCATACTCGCCTCATCTGCCCGTTTGGGACGCGAAATGGCAGAGTGTGATGGAAACGGCGCTTTCTCATATGCATAAGCGCTACGATATGGTGCAACAGTATGATTTAGAAATACTATGGGTTGAGTTTCTGACGAAGATGTATCCGACCGTACCCAAAATTCAGAAATCGGAAGGTTGGGCAGCGGCGTTGGAATACTTGATCGCAAAAATGCATCGCCGCGCGATCTCTTATCAGGAGGTTTCTGCGCGCTATGGCGTGACGGTTTCTACCGTCAGCCGCAACGTGAAACTCATTGATGATACTTGCGGCTTGCGCGAGAAGATGGAAGCCATTTTCAACAAATTTACGAGCATTTGACAGCTAGGGTTTTGCCGTGTCGCAAGACCCGGCTTTCATACATATATGCATGTTACTAAGAGATAGCTTTCCGAGTGGAGAGCACCTAGGAGGGAAACCGAATGTACAAATCAGTCGTCGTAGGAACAGGACCATCCGGTCTAACAGCAGCTATTTACCTAGCTCGTGCTAACCTAAGCCCGCTCGTCATCGAAGGGCCGGAGCCAGGCGGTCAATTGACCACTACCACCGAAGTAGAGAATTTCCCAGGTTTCCCTGAAGGGATCATGGGCCCTGAGTTAATGGAAAATATGCGCAAGCAAGCAGAACGCTTTGGCGCTGAATTCAAGACGGGTTGGGTCAACTCCGTTGAATTGACTAATCGTCCATTCAAGCTGCAAGTCGAAGGTCTGGGTGAGATTGAGACAGAAACGCTGATTATCTCCACAGGTGCTTCCGCCAAGCTGCTTGGCATCGGCAATGAGAAAGAAAATATCGGACGCGGCGTAAGCACTTGCGCAACGTGTGACGGTTTCTTTTTCCGCGGCAAAAAGATTATCGTTGTCGGCGGCGGAGATTCCGCCATGGAAGAGGCGAACTTCTTGACTCGCTTCGCTTCCGAGGTACGTCTGGTTCACCGTCGCGATGAGCTTCGCGCCTCCAAAATTATGCAGGACCGCGCGCGCGGCAACGAAAAAGTGAAATGGTCCTTGAACAATACGCCGCTTGAGGTCGTTTCCGGCGAGAAGGGCGTTAGCGGCCTGAAAGTGAAAAACAATGCCACCGGCGAAGAAGAAATTATCGAGACGGACGGCATTTTCGTAGCCATCGGCCATACGCCGAATACGAAGTTCTTAGGCGGACAAATTGATACGGATGAGCAAGGCTACATTATTGTGAAGCCGGGCACGACAGAGACGAATATTCCCGGCGTTTTCGCTTGCGGCGACGTTCAGGATACGAAGTATCGCCAAGCGATCACGGCAGCGGGAAGCGGATGCGCAGCAGCCTTGGAAGCTGAGAAATTCCTTGAAGGCCATATCGTACACGATTGGAGCCAATCGCTTTAAAAGGATACAGCAAACGTGGAAGGCTATGCTTTCCACGTTTTCTCGTTTCTTCGGGGAAATAGTTGAATCTTGACCTGTTTACAGGGTTGTCTTATAGTTTAAACAGGAGCGTATGCCCGAAAATTTTAATGATTATTCATGAGGTGACCTTGCAATGTCAAATCAGATTTATATCGGTGTAGATTTAGGCGGTACGAATATCAAAGTCGGTATCTGCGACGAGCAGGGAAAGCTGCTGCAAACGTTAGAAGGTCCAACAGGCGCGGAGAACGGCGCTGAAGCAGTCATAGAACGGATTGCGCAGCAAGTACGCCAAATTGTCGAAGAATCCCCGTTCGAGTGGGAGCAGGTGGCAGGGATTGGCGCAGGTTTAGCCGGATTCATGGATATTCCGGAAGGATTCGTTAAATTCTCTCCAAATTTGCAATGGCATAATGTCCCTGCGAAGAAAATGCTAGAAACGATGCTGGGCAAAACCGTGAAGATCGACAACGATGCCAATGTGGCTGCGTTAGGCGAAGCATGGGCAGGAGCGGGAGCAGGCATTCCGAATGTAGTCTGCTATACGCTTGGAACCGGTGTTGGCGGCGGTATTATTATTAACGGTAAAATTTATCAAGGCTCTGCAGGGATGGCTGGCGAGCTTGGACATATGTCCGTCGTGCCTGATATCGAAGCGATTCAGTGCGGATGCGGACAAATGGGCTGCCTTGAGACGGTATCCTCCGCAACGGGTATCGTTCGTATGGCCAAAGAAGCGGTGGAACGCGGTGAGCGTACATCCTTAGCGCTTCATGAGAAAATTGAAGCCAAGCATGTATTCGATGCAGCGAAAAGCGGCGATGAAGTGTCCCTTCGCATCGTAAACCGCGCTGCCTACTATCTTGGACGCTCCATGGCGGCGATGGCCGTTATCGTTAACCCGAAACGTTTCATCATCGGCGGCGGCGTATCCAAGGCAGGGGAAATTTTGTTCCAGCCTATTCGCGAGACTTTCAAGAAATATACACCTGAGACAGCCGGCGAGGGCGTTGAAATTGTTGCCGCAACACTCGGTAATGACGCTGGTGTCGTAGGCGCTGCCGGATTGAACTTACGTTAGTCAGACAAGTACAGGTTCGCATGGCTGACGGTAGGACCCTCGGCCTGCGAAAGCACTCCAAAGGAAGGTGTCATTCATGGAAGAGAACAACCCTTTAGCGAAACTGGTCATTATTACGGGAATGTCGGGTGCCGGAAAGACAATTGCGGTGCAGAGCCTTGAGGATCTCGGATTTTTCTGCGTCGATAATTTACCGCCTGTGCTCATTCCTAAATTCGCTGAGTTGATCGTACAGTCGATGGGGAAAATCGGCAAAGTCGCACTGGTGATTGATTTGCGGGGGCGTGAATTTTTCACTGCACTTCAGGAGTCGCTTCGTTATATCCATGAGAATTACACACTTAGCTATGAAATTCTTTTCTTAGATGCTACCGATGCGACACTTGTTCAACGTTACAAAGAAAGCCGCCGCCGTCATCCGCTTGCTCCGGAGGGAGCTCCGCTTGAAGGCATCGGGCTTGAGCGCAAGCTGCTTGAAGAGCTGAAAGGCCTTGCTACACAGGTTATCGACACCAGCACGCTAAAGCCGGTGCAGCTCAAAGAAAGAATTATTTCCCGGTTTACCAATTTGGAAACCAACCGCATATCTATAAATGTAATCTCCTTCGGATTTAAGTATGGTGTACCTATTGATGCTGATTTAATCTTCGATGTTCGCTTCTTGCCGAATCCCCATTATGTGGAGCAGCTTCGCCCGCAGACAGGTCAAGACCCCGATGTGTACGACTATGTGATGAAATGGACCGAGACGCAGGAGTTTCTGACCAAGCTGCTCGATATGCTGAATTTCTTAATGCCACAGTACAAGAAGGAAGGTAAAAGTCAGGTTGTCGTAGGGATCGGCTGCACAGGAGGCAAGCATCGTTCCGTAGCGATTACCGAGTATCTCGGTAAAGTGCTTGGAAACAGCGAAACGGAAGCTGTGCGTCTGAGCCATCGGGATGCCGAGCGGGACCGCGTATAAGTGTGTCTAACGATTAAGAGGGTGAATGAAGGATGAAATATGAAAAATCACAGCGCACTCCCAGAATCGTCGTGATCGGCGGCGGCACAGGCCTTTCGGTTATGCTTAGAGGTTTGAAAGAAAAGCCGGTGGATATTACAGCTATCGTGACGGTAGCTGACGATGGAGGCAGCTCCGGCATTCTTCGCAATGAAATGCAGATGCCGCCTCCGGGCGATATTCGCAACGTGCTTACCTCGCTGGCTGATGTGGAGCCGCTGCTGTCATTAATGCTGCAGTATCGATTTCAGGTGGGAACAGGTTTAGCCGGACATAGTCTGGGAAATCTAATATTAGCGGCCCTCACTGATATTACCGGTGATTTCGTTACGGCAGTGCAAGAGATGAATCGGGTGTTTGCGGTCCGCGGCCGGGTGATACCGGCGTCAAACCAGGCTATCGTGTTGAAAGCGATTATGGAAGATGGTACCTTAGTCATAGGGGAATCCAAGATTCCCAAAGCCGAGGGACGCATCAAGCGAGTGTTCCTGGAACCCGCTAACGTGACGCCTCTTGCGGATGCCGTTCAAGCGATCCGCGATGCGGATGCCATTCTTTGCGGTCCCGGCAGTTTGTATACCAGCTTGCTGCCCAATCTGCTTGTTCCCGGTATTGCCGAAGAGATTGTCAAATCGAAGGCTGTCAAGCTCTTCATTTGCAACGTCATGACGCAGCCGGGGGAAACGGACGACTATTCGGTCAGTGATCATCTCGACGCGATTTATGATCACCTCAAAGAGCATCTGTTTGACTATGTCATCGTGAACAATGGTGAAATACCGCCGCAAGTTCAGGCGAGATATGCCGAAAAAGGGGCGAAGGCAGTTCACCTGGATCTGGATGAAGTCACGAAAAGAGGGTATCAGGTTATTGCTGACCGGCTCGTGCTGTTCCGCACGTACCTTCGTCATGATGCCGAGAAATTGAGTGACCATATTTATCAGCTCGTCGAAAGCTGGATGTTAAGGAAGAAGTGAGTCTCATGTCCTTTGCGGCAACAACCAAAAAAGAATTGACCTTAATAACGGAAGCGGAAGCGTGTTGTGAAAAAGCGGAACTGTCTGCTTTGATTCGCATGAACGGATCGGTACAGTTAACGAACCAACGCGTTGTTCTCGATATTTCCACCGAGAACGCCGCTATCGCCAGACGTATATACTCGCTCATCAAGAAGACGTACAAACTGCACACAGAGTTGCTTGTGCGCAAGAAAATGCGTCTCAAGAAGAACAACGTATATATCGTTAGAGTACCCGGTCAAGTGCAGGAGCTGCTCAGCGATCTGAAAATTGTTTCTGAAGGGTTTATATTTACGACAGGAATCAACAAAGAGATCATTAAGGGCAACTGCTGCAAACGCGCTTATCTCCGCGGCGCCTTCATGGCTGGCGGATCGGTGAACAATCCCGAGGGTTCTTCCTATCATCTGGAAATTGCCTCGATTTATGAGGAGCATTGCAAGGCATTGGCGCATCTGGCCAACAAATTCGACTTGAATGCCCGCTTTATCGAACGCAAAAAAGGGTTTGTTCTGTACATTAAAGAAGGCGAGAAGATCATTGAGTTTCTCAGCATCATTGGGGCTCATCAAGCGCTTCTGCGCTTTGAGGATGTCCGGATTATGAAGGATATGCGGAACTCGGTGAATCGGATTGTCAATTGCGAAACAGCGAATTTAAACAAGACGATCGGTGCCGCGGTCAGGCAGATCGAGAACATCCGTCTTCTGCAGAGAGAAGTCGGACTCGATAATTTGCCTGAGAAGCTGAGAGAGGTTGCCGAAATCAGACTTCAGCATCCTGATCTGAATCTGAAGGAAGTTGGCGATATGCTCAAGGGCAACGTCAGCAAATCCGGCGTCAACCATCGTCTGCGAAAAATTGACGAATTGGCCGAAAAACAGCGAAATTCCTAGCTTTATAGGGATGGAACACTATGTAAATAAGTTTTTCTCATTTTTTCTAGTGTACTTCAGGGAAAAATGCTATAATGTTATAACATAAGGAATAGCACTGTTATCAGTAGTAATTCATATAAGCTCCACACTAGGGGGAATTAGTTCCATGTCCAGACGTCCAGTCGTTGTGAAGTTGAGAACAGGACTTCATGCCAGACCTGCGGCATTGTTTGTTCAAGAGGCGAATAAGTTTTCATCAGAGATCTTTGTTGAGAAAGATGAAAAGAAAGTGAATGCTAAGAGCATCATGGGAATTATGAGTCTTGCGATCAGCACAGGGACCGAAGTCTTCATAAGTGCAGAAGGTTCGGATGCCGAGCAGGCTGTAAACGCTTTAGTCACTTTAGTCAGCAAGGAAGAATTGGAAAACCAATAATCCTTCAAAAGCTTCCTTTCGAGGAGGCTTTTTTGCAAGTGACCGCTGCTTGAGCAGCGAGAGCGAATAAGTGTCAAACTTGTTAACTTTTAGGGGAATTAGCAACCTTTTTCTCTTAGCTACGTCTAATGAACGTGGTTATTGAAGGAAAGGGCTATTTGCCATTCCCTCAATTGTGCAAACTAAGGTTAAAGGAGCCAGGGAGAGAATGAAATGGAATGCTTTAAAGAAAGAAATCACTGTCATGCTTGCTGTGCTAGTGTTTCTGGCCAGCGCAATAACGGCACCGGCAGCGCATGCGGTATCGACAAGCTCGTCCTTAATTTTACTTTATATCGATAAGTCAGAAGCTTTCGTGAATAAGGATCAAGTTCATTTGGACGCGCCATCTACGATTATTAACGGGAGCACTTTCGTTCCGGCCAAATTCCTGGGGGACACGTTGGGTTTCAAGGTGGAGTGGAATGACGATTCCCGCACTATTCAAATGACACCTCCAGGCTATAATATCGTGCTGGATGCCGATCATAAGGTTGTAACGACCAATGGCGAGGATACGCCGTTCAACTCGGTTGCTGCGATTGTGAACGGAAAGCTGCTGGTGAAGCTGACGTGGCTTGCGGATTACATGGGGGCGAAGTACACCTACAACAGTGAATTGCGCCGCGTGGAAATCGTCCACTTTAAGGCGCCAGAGGGCATCTACATCGATCAAGAGGGCAATTCCCGACCTGTAGCCAAGTTTACAACGGCGAAGCCTACATACCGTCTTGGAGAGCCTGTGAAGTATATCGACCTAAGTTATGACCCTGATGCGGAAGGCATTGCGTCCTACAATTGGGTAGGCAAGGAGGAAGTCTTCTTTAAGCCGGGGACATATCCGGTTACTTTGACGGTGAAGGATCGCCACGGGCATGAAAGCAAATTGTTCAAAAGCTATGTGACCGTCGTGAATGAATCGTATTTAACGCAAGTCGAATACCCGATTTATACGACACCGGTTGGCAGTTTCATTAAGTCGAATTGGTCAACGATTTGGAACAATTTCAATGAGCTGCCGCTGCTTCCGAGGAAAGTGACAGAAGTGCCTGGACGCACGCTGCTGGTGAGCGATAGTCCGGAAGAGTTTACAGAGAAAGGCATTCTGTATCAGGATAACATCAATGGTAAAGCTCGTTTGTATGCCGACCATATCAACGGGACCAAGCAAAAAATGACGATGGCGATTTTCGCCACGAACAACACAGATAAACCGGTAACGATCAAAACAACGAATAAAGGCGAGGTTTATCCTTCCGTTTACGCCAATTTGATTGGCAGCGAAGCTTCCGTAGATTTTCTTCTGAACAATGTGTACTCGGAAGAAATGACAGTTCCTCCGCATGAGTCCTATGTGTATGCGAAGCTTCCGGACTTCTATCCGGGGCAGGGCGTCAACTTGTTCTATGACGTAGAAACGAACGGCGAGCTGCAAATGTCTTTCGCAGTAACGGATCAAAAGCTGACCTCTACAACGGTGAAAGAGCTTCCGCTTCTGGCTTTCAACGGTCATGTGCGCGGGACGTTCCCGGTATCGGAGATCAAGTGGGATATCGATGCCTCAAGCTTTAGCAAGACTTCCGTGCTGACCATTGGCGACAACAAAACCGATCCGTTCGTCAAAGGCTATGATGTGGTACGGAAGCAGAACGTGGAGAACGGCGGGAATTACGGCGTCGTGTATAAAATCCATGCGGATAAGCCGCGCAAAATGGCGGTTATGATTATGGCCAAAGGCGGCGTGTTCAAAGGGCCGTTCAAAATTAACGGCGAAATCATTCCGGTTCCGTATTCCGGCGTAATTACAGCCTTCGACGGCATGGAAGTGCTGGCTCGTACGACAGGCACGGAGGACGCGCTGGACATCGAGTTCACGCCTCCGGCGGGCTCGGCGTTCCCGATTGACTTGATTTTCTATCCGTTGGATGAGAAAAAGTAACAGATGATAAGAGCTTTGGAGACCCTTATGTGCGAAATCGGAAGATTTTCGGGCTGACAGGAGTCTTCGAGGCTCTTATTCATTGGCAGAGGTCTGATGTCTGAGCGGCAGCATTCACAGAAACATTCACCGAAGCAACCGCCGATTCTAATGGACACCATCGCCCTTATATCGGCAAATTCGGAGCTATTTCAGATTAATCGGACTTTACAGCTGTTATTTGCCGTTTACCCAGTCGATTCCTACTTGGAATCGGTGAATAGCGGCTTTGGTGTCCGTTTGAATTTCAACTCCCGCAATTCAAAGAATAACGACTGCTGAGTCCGACAGCTGGACAAACGGGGCCGATTACGTCGGCAAGACTTGGCACTTGGCAGCGGGGATAGCCCTCTGAATGCAAAAAAACCAGCCGCTAGGCCGCTCGTAGAGCAGTCCATGCAGGCTGGTTTTTTTTCGATGATTAGACGCGCTCGATCACTTTATCGATGAGTCCGTATTCGGCAGCTTCGGCAGCGCTCATGAAATTGTCGCGGTCGGTATCCTTTTCGATGCGCTCGAACGTTTGTCCAGTGCGCTCAGCAAGGATTTTGTTCAAGTTATCTCTCATTTTCAAAATGCGCTTCGCGCGAATTTCGATATCGGAGGCTTGACCTTCCGCACCGCCAAGCGGTTGGTGGATCATGACTTCGCTGTTCGGAAGCGCGTAGCGCTTGCCTTTGGCGCCTGCCGTCAAGAGGAATGCGCCCATGGAAGCGGCCATGCCCACGCAAATCGTGGAAACGTCCGGCTTGATGAACTGCATCGTGTCGTAGATCGCCATACCGGCTGTAATGGAACCGCCGGGGCTGTTAATGTATAGCGAGATATCTTTATCAGGATCTTGTGCGGCCAAGAAAAGTAGCTGAGCAATGATGGAGTTCGCGACAACATCGTTGACACCCGTGCCTAAGAAAATAATGCGGTCCTTCAGCAAGCGAGAGTAGATGTCATATCCTCTTTCACCGCGCGCGTCCTGTTCGACGACCATTGGGATAAAACTCATGAGAATGACCTCCTTGGGGTGGGTAGATGGTTTATTTACAGTATCTACAAGTATGATAACGAAAAAACCTCCGAAGGTCAAGAAAGGTCAAACTAACAACAAAAAAAATCAGTCGGATGACTGATTTCTCTTGCCTTCATGCTATTTACGCGCCCGAAAGGAATCGAACCTTTATCTCAGGCTTCGGAGGCCTACGTCATATCCATTGGACCACGGGCGCATGTCTTAAAAAAGCGAAGCAAGGGTTATTATATGTCACCTACGCATAAAAAGCAAGACTTAAACCCATACTGTACATTTTTCAGAAAATTGTATGAACAATTGTTGAATGTTAAGCCGGTATTGGTTATAATAAGCGTGTAAGGCCATTTTTTTTCACCTGGGTGGGACGTAAAATGTATACCCGGGACATTAAACGTCCAACACTGGATCAGGAGCGTCGAACGTCGATATTATGAGAGAAATTCTTGACATTCAGAAAAAGCTCTTGCCGGATCTTATGGACATCATGAAGAAGCGGTACTCGATCCTGCATCATATTTTGGTCTCCGGTGTTGTCGGACGCCGAACGCTGGCCTCTTCGCTCGATATGACGGAGCGGGTGCTTCGCGGTGAGGTCGACTTCCTTAAGGAGCACGGGCTGCTGGAATCGGATGCCTCAGGGATGAAGATCAGCGAGTCCGGCCGTCAACTGCTCGAAGATATGCTTCCGATCATTAAGATCGCTTTCGGATTGACGGACTTGGAAGAAAGCATCGCGAAAGCTTACGGTCTTTCGCAAGTCATTGTGGTTCCAGGCGATACGGACACTTCGGTCTTTGCGAAGAAGGAGCTCGGACGCGCAGGAGCGGCGGCTTTGCGCAAATATGTAGCCAAAGGCGACATTATTGCGGTGACCGGCGGCTCAACGATGGCGCAGATTGCGAATAACCTCACGATATCGTCTTCCATGAAAGGCAATTGGTTCGTACCGGCCCGAGGCGGACTTGGCGAAAGCGTGGATATGCAGGCGAACACCATCGCATCCATTATGGCCAAGAAGACAGGCGGGAAATACAGACTGCTGCATGTGCCGGACCATTTGGGCGAGGAAGCTTACCAAACGCTCATCCAAGATCCGCAGATACAGGAAGTTGTTGACGCCGTGCGCAGTTGTCGCATCGTTGTTCACGGTATCGGAGATGCTATGGTCATGGCTCGCAGACGTAAAGTGGATGGGGAAACGACGCGCAGCTTGCAAGCTGACGGAGCTCTCGCAGAGGCTTTCGGGTATTATTTTGACCGCCAAGGAAATGTCGTGCACAAGATGCCGACAGTCGGACTGCGGCTCGAGGATCTGCAGCATACGGAAGTCGTGATTGGCGTAGCAGGCGGTAAAAGCAAGGGTGAAGCGATCGCTTCCGTGCTCAGGCATGGTCAGGAAGATGTGCTTGTGACGGATGAAGCGGCAGCTATCGAAATTATGAAACATGTGTAAGAAGACATCATAACGTATGCTTTAATCGGCTGCGTTTTGAAATAAATAAATCTTTGTTAATCTTAGGAGGAATTCGCTATGGTAAAAGTAGGTATTAACGGTTTCGGACGTATTGGTCGTAACGTGTTTCGCGCAGCTTTGAACAGCTCAGAAGTACAAATCGTTGCAGTAAACGATTTGACTGACGTTAAAACATTGGCTCACTTGCTGAAATATGACACAACTCACGGTAAACTAGACGCTACAGTTGAAGCTGGCGAAGGCGAACTGATCGTTAACGGTCGTTCCATCAAGGTTTTTGCTGAGCGTGACCCTGGGAACCTGCCATGGGCATCTGTAGGCGCTGAAATCGTTGTTGAATCCACTGGTATTTTCACAGCGAAAGACAAAGCATCCCTTCACTTGAAAGGCGGAGCTAAAAAAGTTATCATTTCCGCTCCGGCTACTGACGAAGATATCACAGTTGTACTTGGCGTTAACGAAGATAAATACGATCCGGCAGCTCACACAATCATCTCCAACGCATCTTGTACGACAAACTGCTTGGCTCCTTTCGCGAAAGTTATCAACGATAGCTTCGGAATCGTAAAAGGTATGATGACAACTGTTCACTCCTACACAAATGACCAATCCGTGCTTGACGTTCCTCACAAAGACCTTCGTCGTGCTCGTGCAGCAGCTGAGAACATCATTCCTTCCAGCACTGGCGCAGCAAAAGCAATCGGTCTTGTTCTTCCTGAACTTAAAGGCAAATTGAACGGTATGGCTATGCGTGTTCCTACACCTAACGTATCCGTAACGGATTTGGTTGTTGAACTTAAAGTTAACGTAACAGTTGACGAAGTTAACGCTGCTCTGAAACAAGCTTCCGAAGGCCCGCTTAAAGGCATTCTGAACTACACAGAAGCTCCTCTTGTATCCAGCGACTTCAATGGCGACCCAGCATCCTCCACAATCGATGCTTTGTCCACAATGGTAGTTGGCGACAACATGCTGAAAGTGGTTTCCTGGTACGACAACGAGTGGGGCTACTCCAACCGTGTAGTTGACTTGGCTGCTTTCATCGCGAAAAAAGGTCTGTAATTTCATAAATCACACACTAACAACCACATGAAGAGGAGAAGCGATTCTCCTCTTTATGTGCGATTGTCCCCCATATAAGGTTCATAGGAAGCAGAAAGTACGGAAGTAAACCATACACGTTCAGGAGGCTTTGACTTATGAGTAAGAAAAGTGTTCGCGATGTTGAAGTAGCTGGTAAAAGAGTATTCGTCCGCGTTGATTTCAACGTGCCTGTAGAAAATGGTCAAATTACGGACGATACACGAATCAGAGAAACGCTCCCTACGATTAAATTCTTGGTTGAGCAAGGAGCTAAAGTTATTCTTGCTGCCCATTTTGGACGTCCAAACGGACAAGTGGTTGAAGAACTGCGTTTAACGCCAGTTGCTGCGAAATTGGCTGAGCTGCTTGGCCAAAACGTGATCAAAGCGGATCAATCCGTTGGTGAAATCGTGAAAGCGCAAGTGGATGCGCTTGAAAATGGCGAGGTTCTCTTGCTTGAAAACGTTCGTTTCAACGAAGGCGAAGAGAAGAACGATCCTGAATTGGCAAAAGCTTTCGCTGATCTGGCTGATCTGTTCGTGAACGATGCATTCGGCGCCGCTCACCGTGCGCACGCTTCCACAGCAGGCATCGCGGCTTACATCCCGGCTGTTTCCGGCCTTTTGATGGAGAAAGAGCTTGATGTTCTGGGCAAAGCGCTGAACAACCCTGAGCGTCCTTTCACAGCGATCGTCGGCGGATCCAAAGTGAAAGACAAAATCGCTGTCATTGAAAACCTCCTGAACATTGCAGACAACGTCTTGATTGGCGGCGGTCTGTCCTATACATTCTTGAAAGCACAAGGCTATGAAATCGGTAAATCGCTTCTGGACAATTCGAAGCTTGATTTAGCGCTTAGCTTTATTGCGAAAGCCAAAGAAAAAGGCGTTAACTTCCTGCTTCCTGTAGATATCGTGGTTACGGATAAATTCAGCGCAGATGCGAACACGCAGATTGTTGATATCGATAGCATCCCGGCAGATTGGGAAGGCATTGACATCGGACCGAAAACACGTGCGCTTTACGCAGACGTTATCGCGAAATCCAAACTGGTTGTTTGGAACGGACCGATGGGCGTATTTGAAATCGAGCCGTTCTCGCATGGTACACGTGCGGTTGCTGAGGCTTGTGCAAAATCAGAAGGCTACACAGTAATTGGCGGCGGTGATTCTGCTGCAGCAACAGAGAAATTCCATCTTGCTGATCAAATGAACCACATGTCCACAGGCGGCGGAGCTTCCTTGGAGTTCATGGAAGGTAAAGCATTGCCGGGCGTTGTAGCCTTGAACGATAAATAATTTATTTTCAAAGGAGAGCATTCCAATGAGCAGAAAACCGATTATCGCGGGTAACTGGAAAATGTTCAAAACGGTTTCCGAAGCTGTTAGCTTCGTGAACGAGGTAAAAGGCAGCACAATCGAAGGCGTAGAAAGCGTAATTTGTTCTCCTTTCACAAACCTGCCGGCATTGGTTGAAGCTGTAAAAGGCACAGATGTGCACGTAGGCGCACAAAACCTGCATTTCGAAGACAATGGCGCGTTCACAGGCGAAATCTCCGGCGTTATGCTGAAAGATCTTGGCGTGGAGTATGTCATTATCGGCCACTCCGAGCGCAGAGCTTACTTCGCTGAGACGGACGAAATCGTGAATAAGAAAGTCGCTGCGGCTTTCAAACACGGCTTGAAACCGATCCTTTGCGTAGGCGAGAAGCTGGAAGAGCGCGAAGCGGGTCAAACCAAAGACGTTTGCAAAGTGCAAACGGAAGCGGCTTTTGCCGGCCTTAGCGCAGAGCAAGCGGCACAAGTGGTTATCGCTTATGAGCCGATCTGGGCTATCGGCACTGGCAAATCCTCCACAGCGGCTGATGCGCAAGACGTTATCGGCTACATCCGTGAGCTTGTGAGCGGTCTTTACGGCTCCGCAGTGTCAGAAGTGGTTCGCATCCAATACGGCGGCAGCGTGAAGCCGAACAACATCGCTGAATATATGGCACAGCCTGATATTGATGGCGCACTTGTCGGTGGAGCAAGCTTGGAGTCCGCATCCTACATCCAACTCGTCCAGGGGGCGAAGTAATATGTCCAGACCGAAACCGGTAGCACTCATCATTCTCGATGGCTTCGGACTTCGTTCGGAAGAGCAGGGCAATGCCGTTGCTCATGCCAAAAAGCCAAACTATGACCGTTACTGGTCAAGTTATCCACATACAACCTTAACCGCTTGCGGTGAAGCTGTAGGTTTGCCTGAAGGCCAGATGGGGAATTCTGAAGTAGGACACCTGAATATCGGCGCAGGCCGTATCGTGTATCAGGATCTGACGCGGATTTCCAAATCGATTCGTGACGGTGAATTCTACGACAACGAGACGATCCTGGGCGCTGTCCGCCACGCCAAAGAAAACGGAAAGAAGCTGCACCTTTACGGGCTGCTTTCCGATGGGGGCGTACACAGCCACATTCAGCATTTATTTGCTTTACTGGAACTCGCTAAGAAAGAAGATTTCCATGAAGTGTATATCCATGCCTTCCTCGACGGCCGCGACGTAGCTCCGGATTCTGCGAAGAGCTATATGGAAAGCCTTCAGAACAAAATCGCGGAAGTCGGCGTAGGTAAAATTGCGACCGTTCAAGGACGCTATTATGCGATGGATCGCGACAAGCGCTGGGAGCGTACGGAGAAATCCTACCGCGCCATGGTTTACGGCGAAGGTCCTGCGTACACCGATCCGATGAAAGCCATTGTCGAATCCTACGAGAAATCCGTTTTCGACGAGTTCGTTATGCCGACCGTTATCGTTGGCGAGGACGGCAAGCCTGTAGGGCTGGTTGAATCCGGCGACTCCGTCATCTTCTTCAACTTCCGTCCTGACCGTGCGATCCAGCTGTCGCAAGTCTTCACGAATGAAGACTTCCGGGGCTTTGACCGCGGTCCTAAAGTCGCTAAGAGCTTGTACTACGTATGTCTGACGCTGTTCAGCGAGTCCGTAGACGGTTTCGTAGCGTACAAACCGAAGGATCTCGACAACACGCTCGGCGAAGTGCTGGCTCAGAACGGTTTGAAACAGCTTCGCGCAGCGGAAACCGAGAAATATCCGCACGTAACGTTCTTCTTCAGCGGCGGACGCGACGCGGAACTGCCAGGTGAAACGCGCTTGCTTATTCCTTCGCCGAAGGTCGCTACCTACGACCTGAAGCCGGAAATGAGCGCTTATGAGCTGGCGGATGCGGTTGTTAAAGAGATTGAAGCAGAGCGTCACGACGCGATCATCCTTAACTTTGCAAACCCTGATATGGTTGGCCACTCCGGCTTGCTGGAGCCAACGGTGAAGGCGATCGAAGCGACAGACGAGTGCTTAGGCAAAGTGGTCGAAGCGGTTCTGGCCAAAGGCGGCGTTGTGTGCATCACAGCCGATCACGGGAATGCCGATGTCGTCACGAATGCGGACGGTTCACGCAATACGGCGCATACGACGAATCCGGTCCCTTTTATTGTTACGGACAAATCTGTTACACTAAGAGATGGCGGAATTTTGGCAGATATTGCCCCGACAATGCTTGACTTCTTAGAGGTTAAACAACCGGAGCAAATGACCGGGACAACCATCCTTAAGAGATAGCAACCAACTTATTTTATAAAAGGAGTGTTTTCTACAATGACTATTATTTCTGATGTTTATGCACGCGAAGTACTGGATTCCCGCGGTAACCCAACGGTTGAAGTTGAAGTTTATCTGGAGTCCGGCGCTTTCGGCCGCGCGATCGTTCCTTCAGGCGCATCCACAGGCGCATACGAGGCTGTTGAGCTTCGCGACGGCGACAAAGGCCGTTACCTGGGTAAAGGCGTTCTGAAAGCCGTTGATAACGTGAACGAAATCATCGCTCCTGAAATCATTGGTTTGGATGCTCTTGACCAAGTTGGCATCGACACGAAAATGATCGAGCTGGACGGCACTCCGAACAAAGCGAAACTAGGCGCTAACGCGATTCTAGCTGTATCCATGGCTGTTGCTCGCGCAGCTGCTGACGCTTTGGATGTTCCTTTGTACACTTACCTTGGCGGATTCAATGCCAAAACACTTCCAGTTCCAATGATGAACATCATCAACGGTGGGGCGCATGCCGACAACAACGTTGATGTTCAAGAATTCATGGTTCTGCCGGTTGGCGCTCCTACATTCAAAGAAGCTCTTCGCATCGGCGCAGAGATTTTCCATAGCTTGAAATCCGTATTGAAAGATAAAGGCCTGAACACAGCTGTTGGCGACGAAGGCGGATTCGCTCCTAACTTCACATCCAACGAAGAAGCAATCACAACTATCCTTACAGCAATTGAAAAAGCTGGTTACACACCAGGCGTTGACGTATTCTTGGGTATGGACGTTGCTTCCACAGAGTTCTTCAAAGACGGTAAATACGTGCTTGAAGGCGAAGGCAAAACATTCACATCCGCTGAGTGGGTTGACTTCCTTGCAGCATGGGTTGATAAATACCCAATCATCACAGTTGAAGACGGCTGCTCCGAAGATGACTGGGAAGGTTGGAAATTGCTTACTGAGAAATTGGGCAGCAAAGTTCAACTCGTTGGTGATGACTTGTTCGTTACGAACACTGAGCGTCTTTCCACAGGTATCGAGCAAAACATCGGTAACTCCATCTTGGTAAAAGTAAACCAAATCGGTACGCTTACTGAGACTTTTGATGCGATCGAAATGGCAAAACGCGCTGGTTACACAGCGGTTATCTCCCACCGTTCCGGTGAGAGCGAAGACAGCACAATCGCTGACATCGCGGTTGCTACAAACGCTGGTCAAATTAAAACGGGTGCTCCTTCCCGTACAGACCGCGTTGCGAAATACAACCAACTTCTTCGTATCGAAGACGAATTGTTCAGCGTAGCTCAATATGCTGGTAAAAAAGCGTTCTACAACTTGAGAAACTTTAAATAAGTTGTATAGTGGCAATAATTAAATAACCAAGGCTGGCCGGTGACTCTGTCACCGCTCGCCTATGCAACCGAGGGGGTCGCGTGCTATGAGCAATTGGGTGAAGACTATTTTATTTCTAATAGGTTCCGCATTGCTTACGCACTGGATCCCCTCTTCTTTTTTTCGCAACCTGGACACGATGGTTCATGAGTTTGGGCATGCGGTGGTCACGTTGGCGCTGTCCGGTCAAGTGCAGCGGATCGAGCTGTATGCCAATCATAGCGGGGTCACGCTGTCCGCGATTTCCGGGGCCAGATCGTGGTCGATCATTCCGGTCGCTTTGGCGGGGTACATGACAGCTTCCCTGTTCGCGTGGTTCCTGTTCTCGGCTTTCGCAAAAGGAAGGCAGCATATCGGCTTCCTGGTCATGATCGTGATATCCGCCATTTCACTGCTCTTGTTCGTTCGCAATGGTTTCGGCATTATGTTTTTAGTCGGCTTTATTGCATTGACGGTGATCATGATGGCTATTCCACTAAATTGGCTGCGCAACTTCTATTACTTGCTGCTCGCTTTCCTATGCTTGGAAGAGTCGGTATTCGGTCCGATCTATTTAATTCAGGCCGCAGCGAGAAATGCCCGCCAAGCGGGGGATGCAACGAATTTGGCGCTGCATACGGGGGTTCCGGCTATGGTATGGGCGATTCTGTTTACCCTCTTTGCATTGTGGTGCGCGAAGCAAGCAGTGCAGGCTTTCCTGGGACGAAGCAAGCGGGCAATAAGCTCGAGGCGCCAATCATCGGCACCATCCTATCGCGATTAAAGGGTTTTCACGTCGGAATAGCTATTTTATTGTATTCTAGGACAAACTGTGTTAAACTACTCATGCTAGTTGTATAAGCAAAGTACAGGCAATTGGGGTGCTAATCACATGTTAATTTTTATGAAAATTTTGTTAATCATAGCTTCAGTCGGATTAATTGCGATTGTTCTTTTACAAAAAGGTAAGAGCGCAGGTTTGTCCGGTGCCATCTCAGGTGGTGCGGAGCACTTATTTGGTAAACAAAAAGCACGCGGTTTGGAGCTTTTCTTGTCCCGTTTCACAATGGGGCTTGCTGCTGCATTTTTCATTCTTTCCATTGTCGTAGCATACGTAGTGAAGGCCTAACACACATAAAACGATAACAGCAGGGGAAATCTACTCCTGCTGTTTTTTCATTTTAAGCGTGCCTACAGGTAGGAGATGTTTCCCATCGAGAGCAGAGTTTACAAATCGACTGAGCCTTTTTTCTGGACAGGCAAAGGTACGAAGCAGGAGATCGGCATATTAATGATTCATGGGTTCACGGGATCGCCCTCTGAGTTTAGACGCATTGGGTATGAACTGCAGGAGGAAGGCTACACCATTCAGGCGGTGAGACTTCCCGGACATGGAACCACACCCGAAGACATGATACGAACCGGATGGACGGATTGGTATGGGCATGTGCTGGAGAGTTACGATGAGCTTGCTGCAGCATGCAAAAACGTAGTGGTCATGGGGCATTCGATGGGCGGGCTATTAGCGCTGAAGCTGGCGGTGGAACGTCAAGTTGCCGGTGTTATTTCGCTGGCTACGCCGATTTTTCTGACATCAAGAAAGTCGGCTCTGGCGGTCATTATGCAGTATTTTATCAAATACATAGATAAGAAGCCCAAAACATTCTCCACGCTATTAGATGAGTCATGTGCATATACCAAAACGCCGATTCGCTGCGTCGTTAGTTTAAGAAAGCTGTTAAAACATGTGAAAAGCTTGCTGCCTCAAGTAGAAGCGCCGATATGGATCGGGCAAGGGGGCAAGGATGGCGTCGTCCATCAGGGAAGCGCAGCGTTTCTGCATGAACGCATTCGCTCCAAAGTCAAAGAGCTTCGCTATTATGCGAAATCCTCGCACGGTTTGCTGCTGGATCAAGAGAGAGAGCTTGTGTATGCCGATATTGCCGCGTTTATCCTTTCGCTCCAAGTGGCATACTATGGAGTAAAGGAACAGGCACGGTGAATTTGAGCGGGGCTCAACAACAACAAGAAGGTGAAGAGAAGATGATTAAAGAACAAGATATTATCAGTTTGCTGCAAGAAGAGGCTTATAAGCCTATGTCCTATAAAGAGCTTGAGAAGCATTTCCGTATTGAAGGTGCGAATGAGTTTAAGGACTTTATTAAATTATTGAATCAGTTAGAGGAAAGCGGTCACATTGTCCGGGGCGGGAATGACCGTTACGGCGTGCCGGAACGTATGAATTTGGTGAGGGGAAGACTGCAGGCGCACGCGAAGGGCTTCGCTTTCTTAATTCCCGAAGACCGGGAGCATCCCGATGTCTACATTAATGCGCATGATTTGAATACCGCAATGAACGGCGACATTGTATTCGTGAAGGTGACATCCAGAAGCCAAGGCGGAGGCCGCTTGGAAGGCGAAGTTGTGCGTATAATTACGCGTGCCAATACGCAGATCGTGGGTGTTTTTCAGGGACAGGAGACGTACGGGTTCGTTATTGCTGACGATAAGCGTGTGACACGGGATATTTTCATCCCTCAGCATGCTTTCAATGGCGCTGTCACAGGTCAGAAAGTCGTAGTCAAGATTGTTAACTATCCGGAGGGACGATCTGCGGCTGAAGGGGAAGTTATTGAGATTCTTGGTCATAAGGACGATCCGGGCGTTGATATTTTGGCGATTGTACGCAAATTTCAGCTGCCTGAGGCTTTCCAAGAGGAAGTGCTGGAAGAAGCGGAAGCCGCACCCGATGCGATTACCGAAGACGAGATTGTAAGCCAAGGCCGCCGCGATCTTCGCTCGAAACGAATTGTTACGATTGACGGGGAAGACGCCAAAGATTTGGATGATGCGGTTAATGTGGAAGTTTTGGAAAACGGTAATTATAAACTAGGCGTTCATATTGCCGATGTCAGTTATTATGTGAGAGAAGGCACGGCGCTTGATATTGAGGCATATAACCGCGGCTGCTCCGTGTATTTAACCGATCGTGTCATCCCGATGCTGCCGCACCGGTTGTCCAATGGGATCTGTTCGCTTAACCCGCGAGTAGACCGCTTAACGATGTCTTGTGAAATGGAGTTCGACGAAAATCTGAAAGTCGTGAATCATGAGGTTTTCACGAGTGTGATCAAGACCAGCGAGCGTATGACTTATACCAATGTGCGTAAGCTGCTTACAGGCGAGGCAGAGCCGGAGCTTGTGGAGCGTTATGCGTATTTGATGGACGATTTTAAACGGATGGAAGAGCTGGCCGCGAGATTGCGCTCCAGACGGATGAAGCGCGGGGCGATAGATTTTGACTTTGAGGAGTCTAAAATTATCGTGGATCCGGATGGCAAGCCGACCGACATCGTGAAGAGAGAGCGGTCGGTCGCGGAAATGATGATCGAAGAGTTCATGCTCGCTGCGAACGAAACGGTAGCTGAGCATTTCTCGTGGATGAAGGTGCCTTTCTTATACCGTGTCCATGAAGATCCCGATGCCGAAAAGCTGATGAATTTCATGGAATTCGTAACAAACTTCGGATACTCGGTCAAGGGAAAAGGCAATTCCGTGCATCCGCGTGCGCTGCAGACGTTACTGGAAGACATCAAGGGGACGCCAGAGGAGACGGTCCTTAGCAAAATAATGCTCCGCTCGATGAAGCAGGCCCGTTATGATGCGCAAAGCTTGGGGCATTTCGGTTTGGCGGCGGAATTTTATTCGCACTTTACCTCTCCGATTCGGCGTTATCCCGATCTCATTATTCACCGGGTTATTCGCGAGGTTCTGGAAAGCGGGACTTTATCGGATACTCGTCATGAATATCTTGCTTCCCGTATGAGCGATATTGCTCAGCAGTCCTCGGAACGCGAGCGTGTCGCTGTAGATGCGGAACGTGAAACAGAAGCATTGAAGAAAGCTCAGTACATGCTGGATAAAGTCGGCGAGGAATTCGAAGGTATGATCTCCAGCGTGACAGGTTTCGGGATGTTCGTAGAGCTGGACAATACCGTTGAAGGTTTGATTCGGTTAAGCGATTTGACCGATGATTATTATAACTTCCATGAGCGGCAGTTTGCTCTCGTTGGGGAGCGTACGTCCAAGATCTATCGGATCGGTGATGAAATTAAAGTCCGTGTGGCTCGCGTGAATATGGAAGAGCATACGATTGACTTTGAATTGCTGGATATGAAGCCTCGCAAAGAGGGCGGGTTCAGACGCGGTGGTGGCGGCAAGCCGTTTAAAGGGGCTGCTGGGTTTAAAGGCTTCCGTGGTAAACCGGGCGCTGCTGCGAGTCAAGGTCAGGGGAAATCAGGCAAAAAAGGGAAAGATAAAGGCGGTTTCGCCGTTAAAGGCAAGGGCGGCTATGCCAATGCACAAGGGAAAAAGCGTGATGGCGCTACGGCTGGCGGAGCCGTCGATGCGAACGCTGGGCAAGGGCGAGGCAAAAGAAGACGCGGTGACGCTGTTGATGGCTTTGCGGTGAATACCGGACCGGCAGCAACAGGTCAGGAAGCTGCGGCAGGACAAGGGCGTCGCAAGGGCGGAGCTGCTCGCAGGATTGAAGAGGCTGCTGCCAAAGCAGGCTCCGAAGGCGCAGCGGCAGCAAGACCTAACAGCGAGGGCGCTGAAGGCGCAGCCGGGCAAGGCAAATCGCGGCGCGGGAAGGCCGGCGGCACGCCGTGGAGCGAGAACCGCGGCAAAGCCGGCGGTGGTCGCGGGAAGGCGCGCGGTCCTAAGCTGAGCGAAGGCGGCAGCTTGAGCTCGAGGCTTGAATCTGTCGGCGCGGGGCGGACAGATAGCGGCGCTGGGCGCGGCGAGGGCAAGCGCGGCCGCGGCGGTATTGCGCTTGGGGGCGAAGCCCAAGCGGGTGGTGGTTCGGCTGCCGCGGAGCGCAGCGGCGGCAGTGATTGGGCGAGCGGCGTGAACGCGCTCGCTAAGGGTGGCCGTCGCCGGAGTGACGGCGATGGAAGCAAGAAGCGGCGGCGGTAAACGCCGCTTCTTGCATTTCGGGCTTGATCTTGCTACAATAGGATGCACATTGTAACAAGATTTACCTGCGTCATTAGTGTGCGGGAGGAGGATCTCACGTGGCAACGAAAAAGGCAGATGGCAAGGTGCTTGCCCAGAACAAAAAGGCATCACACGACTATTTTATTGAAGATACGTATGAATGCGGTCTTGTCCTGACCGGCACGGAGATCAAATCTTTGCGAGCAGGTAAGGCTAACATTGGCGACAGCTTCTCGACCATTCGCAATGGCGAAGCTTTTGTCCACAATATGCATATCAGCCCTTTCGAGCAAGGCAACCGCAGTAATCCGGAAGATCCAACACGGACGCGGAAACTCCTTTTGAAGAAAGTGCAAATCGCCAAAATACTAGGCCAAGCGAAGCAAGAAGGATATACCGTTGTTCCTTTGAAGGTGTATATTCGCAATGGTTACGCGAAGCTTCTGATTGGCATAGGTAAAGGTAAGAAACAGTATGACAAGCGGGAATCCGCAGCGAAAAAGGATGCACAGCGAGATATCCAACGTGCACTGCGTGAGAAACAAAAGATCGCTAGATAGCTGGCGGAGCCAGACTGGAAGTGAGCACCTCGACTTCCATGAACCTAGTCGTTCATTTTTTTTCAACTTGTGGTATACTAATTTAGCAGCAAAGATTTGAATGTAACCTAGTTCCAACTTGCAGCGTCTTAACCTTCGCCGTCTATGACGGATATGAAGGCAATCCGGGGGTGTTCTTGGATTCGACGGGGATAGTTTGGGCTCGGGTTGCGGGTAGTGGGGCCGCGTCCACTATAAAACGCTAAAGCCTATTAAATGGCAAAACACAAAACAACTACGCTTTAGCAGCTTAATAACCTGTTAGCGTGCTCCTCCTCAGCATCGCCCATGTGACTGGGATAGGGGCTCAACTATAGTGGGATACGACGTTTGGTCTCCGCCTGGGGTCGGACGTAGGAAGACAATCAGGCTGACCCAACGCATAGCCGGTTACGGGGCGCTGCTCGGGTGACATCAAAACTGTGACTACACCCGTAGATGCCTGTGTTGCGATATTTTCGGACAGGGGTTCGACTCCCCTCACCTCCATACAGCAAATCCACAACCTTTGAGGTTGTGGATTTTTGCTATTTCTGGGAAGATGGATGTATTACATGCTTAAGTTTACTGCTAAATGTCAATGAACAATTATCTACATAAGAGGGGGAAGAACATGCGTAGTTGCGATGTTAATGTTCTTGCAGACGACAAAGTAAAAGTGGTACACAGAAGCCATGATAGTAAACGTCGCAAATTCGAATTCATCGTCGTCACTACTATGTAAGTAGCTTTGTTAGAGATAGTATATCAATAGGTTCACAATCGAAGAATTGTTATTACTAAAATATTCTGAAGGCTTCCATAGCTATTCGGAAACGTTGAATTGTGTCATCATTAATATCCCACAAAGTTGGGTGTGCACCTATATCTTCTGCATCATAATGATCTGCATCTGTTCTTCCAGCATTCAAATCATCCATATAAACCTGAAATCTGTTTTTGTTGATATTGATGTTTTCAAATTTATGTCCGAGATAGTTCCAATTATTATTTATAATTTTTTTTAAGCTTGAAAAGTACATTATGAACTTTTTGTGCTCAAATATCTCTTCAAATTTACAAGTGTTTATGTCTATCGGAGTGCCATAGTTTGCATTAGCGGTCACAAATCTTTTCAAAGTATTTCGTCCTTCTTGTTCCTTTCCAGTTATGTTGAAATAAGTGTAGATATGAGTCTTAAGTTTTTTCTCAAATCCTGCAACGAAGTCTTGCACATATCTTCTTCGTTCATCGTTGTCCATTATCAATGGATCTTTGGTGCAGACTTCACATAGATACTCACGAATAGAGTGTATTTTGAATGTAACAAAGTATGTTCCATGATCATATTCAATTAAACCATATTTTTCAAGATGATCAATTGTTTGAATCTCACTAGCGCTAATCGAATTATAGATCTGTGGGGAAAGTGCCATTTTTTCCAACATTACATATTCGTTTTTATAGTAAGTACGAACGTGTTGCAAAACGGTCTCATAAAGACTTCTTCCAGTATTTGATGTGTTAAATTTCACTAATAAATTATCCACGGTTGCTTGCGATACCTCATAGGTATCAACATGTGTGCGCATTGATTTTACATTTTCAAATACAAACGCACAAAACTGTCGGATGGCATAGGGTTGTCCTCCGAAAGATTTATTGATTGCAGGATATACATTGGAAAAACCAATGTCACTGTACCCTCCAAGAGTATTTATCATGTGTTTTGTATGCTCATCTGTAAAGGCCGGAAGATATGTTTTATATGACTCAGAACAACTCGTTATTCTTTCATACATAGGATTATCGCCAGATACACCATTAAACGTTATCGTACTGATTTCGTTAATTGCAGAATTTACTCCACAAATAATAAGCGAACACCCACAATCTCTTAAGGCACCCCAAAAACCACAGTAGGCTTCCACGCTTTTCCATGCCTGTGTACTTGCTGTGTTATAAGTAATTAGCTCGATTTCATCTATGGCAATTACAAAGGAGGGGTTACCTCTGCAATACAATTTCACATCTTCAACAAAACTCAAAGATGCATTTTCTGAAAAATCCTCAAAAGTTCGGTTTAGTTTTAATCTAGACAAATAATCGGTATAAGATTCCTCGATATGTTGCTCCACATTGGTGATTTTTTCTTTAATTCTGCGAGATATATAATATAAGGCCGCCATCCATGAATTGGAATTCTGCAATTCAGAGCGTGATTCAATTTTTATATATTTAATATTTTCTTTATCCAATCTTCGTAATGAAGCGTTAAGAACCGATGTTTTGCCACTACGTCTTAGCCCAAAAATCCCGGAATTGCCACCTTGGCGGCATCTCTCAACAATTGCATCGGCAATCTTCCCACGATCTCCAAATAGAAGATTGTCTTCTTCGATAGCCGTGCTTTCACCCAACATGTTATTCTCGAAATGATATTCGGTAAAGCGATTTAAAATTAAGTCTTTCAATGCCTCACTCGTTTTGCATCCTAAAACTTCATCGAAAGAGAAAGGAATTATTGCTGCCATTGGTTTACCCTTTATAGAATCGTCAATTCTATTTTTTAATCCATCAGCATTGCTGACCAATATGTAAAAGTTGGGAAGAGGATTGCGGTCGACTACTTCCTTTACCTTCCTAATTTCGCGCTCGGCTTTCAATGTTCTATCCTGCCAATCACGACTATCAAAATGTGAAAAAACTAACAAAAACTCACGTTGACCTCTCACATATCTCTTCAAGATTTCTGTAGTTCCAAGCAGAGCAAAGGGATAACGATCGCCTTTATCCATATCAAAATGGTCAATTTTTGACACATATAATAAATTACTGAATTTATCTAGTATTTCATCCTCTCTCGCATCTTTCTTTAAATGCTGCTTATATACTGAAGACTTATTCCGAGCTATATGTTTTACAAAACCTTTTTTGAAGAAATGGATCTCTCCAGCCCCAGTATGTGGAGAGCCATTCTCGTTTATAGTAAAACTCTCTTCAACGGGAAATATGTTTTCTGCGCGGTCATGATTCTTATTTGTTTGAACAGGCTTAAAAGTAATAGAATCTCCATTGCTAAAATCATTTATTCCGTCACTTTCAATTGGGAAAGAATATTGATCAAAGTAATAAGATTTATTATCTTCACCGTTGACGAATCCAAATTTATAGGGTTCATTATTAGAGTTGGTTTTTTCGATTATAGTCTTTATTTTTCCTAACATTTGTCCCTCGCCCCTTAATTATGTAAATGTTATCATTCTATTATTATAGTGCAGAACGAATTAATATGTAAATATTGGCATCTCTCCGCTTTCGGCATATCAAGCTGATATGCGAAATGGAGACTCTATAAGTCAAACCAATCGAATTGATTGGAGTAGCAATCTGCATACCTATAAAAAATTTTTGTCGATGCTCTAGGATACAATACGGTAACATCCGACAATATCATTTTAATTGAGGTTTCCGTTCAAATCGTTTGATCGTAATATCATAATTATTAGCAGCAAGATTCGTGATGATGATGAAAAGGTATGGAACAGGATTAATATGTTTAAAGTGAAAAAAGATATCATATTGGTGAGAATCTATTCTGATGATTTGGACATGGTCGAACAAAAAGACATATTGAATGATTTCAAGAATAGATTCGGTGTTAGTGCAATCTTACTCAGCAATCGAATTAGGATTGGTCTAGATGAGGTTAGAAACCACTTACGATAACACCGACTAGCGGTATCGAGGTCATAAATAAACATCCATTACGCCACCACCCCAAACAACCTAAGCATCACGCGGTGGCGGATTGTGGATTTACCAAGCCACGGCTCACCTCCATACAAAAGAAAGAAGCACCCGAGAGGGTGCTTTTTTCTTTTGTATGGAGGTGAAGCAGGAGGAGAACCCCTCGCGGGTTCGCCCGCGCTGACTGGAGCGTTAGCGCAGGGAGCACGGCATTGAAATGTACCGCTAGGGTAGTCATCGATGAGTGGGCTTCGGCAGCAGGTAAGATAGACATTTCAATACTCCCCTCACCTCCATACTAGGAACCCGCTCACCGAGCGGGTTTTTTGCTGTCTAAGGGTGGAATTGTAGACGGATTGTAGACAGGAAGTTTTAAAATTGCAAATGGATTTGTAATTTGTAGACGATATGTCTACAGAGAAAAGGCTGCGACTTAAGATTTCTCATTAACTCTAGCGTGTAGTATGCAGTGCAAGCAGTTGTTGTAAATATGTCATCAAAAGAAACATTGCTCTTATAACTACCGATACGATAACTAATTGAAATGATGAGAAGCCTCTATGTAAGGGGCTTTTTTACGTTAAGCAGCAATATTTCTTGTCATTCAAAAATAAATTCCGATAATATCCTTAATTTGTAAGCTGGTGGTATAATAAGGAGGTAGCAGAAGGTAGCTATACGTTGTTAAGAAAAGAATGATTTTATATGAAATAAGGTGAAAAAGTATGTTAGAAAATCCCTTTACACCATCTGCTGGTCATAAGATTAAAGCGATATCAAGTTTTGCATTGGGTTTTCTTGTTATTTTTCTTCCATATGTAGCTATGTTTTTTAAGTTTGACTTTAACGTTGGATATGAAGGTGCAATACAGGCATTAGTTACTTCAATTTTATTTGGCATTGTAGGGATTACACTATGGATCGTTTTTCAGTGTAAACTTAGTAAAAAATTTTGGGGTTTAGGGTTTCTTATTGGAGGATTAGCTACATTTCTAATATCAGTGCCACTTAACTAAGTTGCTTAGTTGTAAGTTCATAAGACAAAGAACTATACAAACAATCTTCTTGTATCAGTTATCAATAAACACAAAACCTGTTTAGGTTCGTGCAATCTTCAGGATAATATTGAATTAATATTTGATAAGTGTGATGAATCCAATTTGAACAAATGAAAGCACGACTTTATGCAAACTGTTGCATAGGAAGGAATTAATACACATATGAAGAAATTAGGGGAATACGAAAGACTGACAATTTTAAGTAAATTCATTGAAACATTTACAAATGAAGAAAAAGTAATGCAAGGTCATTTGATATGGAACTCACTCAAGGAAAAGCCTCAAAGAATAACTTTTGACCAGGCAATAAATGCTGGACAGGGGTTCATCACTAAGCCTAACCATATCATTTTCCGGTTAGGCTTCTATGTTATAATGAAGAAAACTGGATTTGGAGGTGGCGAGGATGAGATGGGAAGAAGTTCGTGAACAGTTTCCAAATGAATGGGTTGTTTGTGAGGCAATAAAATCCCGCTCGGAGGACGGGTACTGGCTCGTTGATGAAGTGGCTGTCATTGATCGCTTTAATGATTCCGCTGTTGCCATGAAACGGTATTATGAATTGCATCGGGAGCAGCCTTATCGGGAATATGGCTTTTTTCACACATCCCGCGAGAAACTCGAGCTTCGAGAGAAATGGGCGGGGGTACGGGGACCCAGATGAACATAGATTTAAAGTATGGATTACCCTTTATTGAAGTAACAATTTGTTATCGCGGTGAAGAACTACACTTGAAAAATGTATTGCTCGATACGGGATCGGCGGGAACCATTTTCAGTGCGGATGCAGTGGACGCAGTTGGAGTTAAAATTGAGCCTGGGGATTTTCTAAACAAGATCAGAGGCGTGGGTGGAGTGGAGGTTGTTTATTCCAAGCATTTTGATTTTGTGAAGGCGGGAGAGGTTTTGCTGTCAGCGTTTGAGGTAGAAATCGGAGACATGAATTACGGTATGGAGATAGACGGTATACTAGGGTTTGATTTCATCCGTTCTTCTGGACTGGTAATCGATTCGAGGGAATTGACCGTGCTGGCTAAAGATTAGGCTAAGCCACCTCCCCAAATAATTTCAACATCTCACGGCGTCGAATTGTGGATTTACCAAGCCAAGTCTCAGTTTTACTAACCCTTGTCCAAGTAAAACCACAACTTAATGTGCTGGAAAGGGGTTCGATTCTCTCCGATTCCAAGCCTTGTGATTTCCTAGAAAGCGACAGTACGGTCAGTTGCGTCTTGATGGCGTTCATGATGGTACTGTCGCTTTTTTAAAAATTGTTGTTGGTTATGTTGTCTCCGTCAGTTATGTTTTGTGCTGATTTAGACGAATGTTGGCGATCACCGAATAATGAACAATTTTAAAAAATGGATTTCCAGCCACTATTGGTGCTAAGTATTTTGTTTAATAGCTATATGCAATCTCTAAATGGCTACTCTTGACTCAGGAAATCTGAGAGAAATGTCATCTTGACTAAATTGTATTACTTCGATACGATTTTTGTATCGAAGTAATACAATTTAGGAGGGTAATACTGTGACGGATCATTTAGCCTTGTTCAAGGAGACACATTGTTTTAATAAAGCACATGTTCAATTAGCTTTTAAGAATTATATGGAGCTAAATGTACTTGATCCTGAAGAACATTATCCAGAGCCCTACAGAAGCACAATGATTGACTTATGTGAAAAATTCCAAACTACACTTAATAATTGTAGTTTGCCACAATTAACTGATGATTGGTGGTTTTATGATTATGAGAGGACAAATGATGGAATAGACCTTAAACTTTATTTTTGTGAAGAGTTTGATATAGATGAGAACGGCATAGAATCTACGACTTTCACAGAGGGATTTACTCTTTTAAGTGTAAAATGTGATTATGTTAATGTCGAACAGTTTGCTTCAATTAATAATGTTACGGAAATAACGGTTCGCCAGTGGATTCGCCGTGGAAAATTACGAACAGCCAAAAAAGTGGGTAGAGATTGGCTTATTCCATCAATTGCAACAAAACCAGCAAGGGGATTTAGTCCTGCATCTTATTACTGGGACCGGCTTCCAACGACATTATCGGATTCTTTTTTGTTTCTTATTGGATATAATTGTATATATATCTTTCAAAATGAACAAGCAAAACAACAATTTGATTGTATATTAGGCTATCCGGGTCAAAATGGTCGAATGAAAATTACCTTAACAACGACGGAACGTGAAAAGTTAGAGTTAGCACTTATTAGTAGTAGTGTTGTTCGAGTGGAAGAATATTAATGTGATCGAAAGCTTATAAGGGAGTAGAACAGACTTCGAATAGTTTTAGGAGGAATGTTATGGATAAATCAGTGTTTGACCAGTTTAAATACTTTATGAAGCGTGAAACACCTGTTTTCAGGTCCTATGTAATGAAGAAGGCGAACGGTGAGACACTGGACATTGAATCTCTTCCTCCAAGTGATTTGCAAGAGATGTTTATAGACGAAGTAATAACTGATGGTGTGATTGCCGATCTCTTTGATGTAGAGCAGAAAGTTGTAACAAGGAAGAGGTATAAGCATGGGATTAAACTCGGACAAACTTTATCTCGCAAATCAGTTGAGCTAATTGAAACCATGTCAAAATTAATTGAGACTAAAGATGTATCTGAAGATCTCGAACTTGTACTGATTCCTATTAAAATAATTATTCATCCGGAAGATGATCTTATTTTCGCGCCCTATCGTGCTTTTGAAAATGATGGAAGGCAGTATCCTTTTTACGGTATTGAAGGACTGGAAGAAGTTGATACTGAAGCTTTTTGTGCAAGGATTAGTCGGGTAAAGCGAGAGATCGAAAGTCTATTGGATGAGATTATTGAATTTTTATGGGAATATGAATGGGAAGACGAAGTATATTTTGAACGAGAGAATGATAACAAGGTAGGCGTATCAGCATTCCTTTTCGCTGGTGAGGGTTCCACTACTGCAAAAATTAGCTTAGCTGTATCGCTTCATATTTCCGGTTTGCATAAATCGGGGGATCTAATTTTTGATACAGAGTATGATTTGGGCACAGGGAGCCTTAGTTTTCAGACAGAAGGGTGTGATTTTGAACTAGATGTTGGCGAAATTCAGGATTTATTCTTGGAATGTTGGAGCAGTGTTAACCATTACGTTCAAATTCAGAATGAAATTGAACTGGAGTTGGAAGATGAGATTTAGGTTAAGCCATCTCCCCAAACATCCGCAGTAATAAGCCGCGGCGCATTATGGATTTACCATGCCACGGCTCACCTCCATCTTAAAAAGCCCCACACTGAGTAGGTTTTTCCCATTCTAGGGGCAAAACGTAGCCCAGACCATTGGAAAAGTTATAAATTTTCGAAAGTGTTTTACAAAAATAATCATCCTTTTGCACAATGAAAGGGGCAACTCGTTTGAATAGACAAGAGCTGCAGAAAAAGGTTCGCCATACGGTGCATCAACTGATCTGGGAAAAAGGGTACGCGAGCCCCTTGGATTTATTCTTAAAGATGGAGAAGATCTCTCCGAAGCTTGTAGAGGAATGGCGATTTGGAAGAGTTCCATACCTCGAGCGGGTTCTTCACGGTAACTTGGGTCAGTTCAGCTTCATTATGAAAGAATTCCGGAAAACAGCAAGGGAGTTGGACCTTAAGGAGTCATATACCGCCTATATGTCCTGGGGAAAAGGTTCGAAACGTCCGCTACGTTTCTCGAAATCAGGTGACTACCAAGTTGAGCGACACTACTCCACTCACTATCTAAAGCCGGCCAAACCGGGAATGCCCGACTTAAACCCGACTCAGGGAACTAATCAGCTGTAAGCGGTTGGAAGTTTGCTGGGTTAATAAAAGACTTGGCAATATTTAGGTAAAAATGATATAATTGCATTATTCAAATATCCGATGAAACGGAAGCACCGTGCCTGCAGAAGTCTGTTATCTGCTCGCATGTGTGCTTTTTTTTATCGGCAGTTAGGAGAGGGTATCATGTATTCGCAAGTTGACATTCCCAAGAAAGTAACGGAGAGATGGCTCACTCGGGCTTTTGCTCCACTGAGCGATTATTTGAACCGGGAGCACCCAGAAGATGCCCGCAACATTATGGCATACATGACGTTCATGTACAACAAAGATCAGCGATTTTATTACCGAAATTGCATCACAAATGATTCGATCGTGCTCAATCAATCGGGGGAGTTGGTTTCATGCGGCAGGGAGGCGCTTCGCTATAAATTCGAGTATCCGGAAAGCATTAGGGTGGATCGTCCGTCAAAAGAAGAACGTTTTGTCCACCCGAATGTTACCCGTTGGATGGCAAAGAGTCTTAGCAAAAAAACTGAGGAGAAATACGGCGAGGAAGTATGCATCTTCCTTCAGGAGCTGTGGGGACCAATCGTGAACTTCGATTTTGGTGATCTGAAAGCAGGCTATCCCATAAAACGAGCTCAAACGCGCTACTGCCTCTATCTTTATCCTTCTGAATTCCCGAAGAAAATTGCCATTCAATTTGTTGGAGACGAAATCGTAGAGAGAAGATGCAGCTACTCGCAATATTCCGAATACGAGAAACAAGTACGTAACCTAAAGTATGAGGGTTGGCAGGTGATTACGGTCATTCGGGAATTTCTTGATCGGGATCTCGACCAATTCCGGCTGTATTTATCTAAAGCGGTTGATCTGGCCGAGCCTAGGGATTTGATTTAAATGTTATCTATAAAACCTGCAAAAATTATGTTGCCTAATAATTTAAGTAAATATTATTTTAAGCCAAAATTACTTAAAATAAATCGAAAATCTAAGATAGCCTCAAAACATATCCCGATATTGGAGGAAGACAAATTGGAATATGAAACCCTCGTAGAACCGTATCGAAAGGAAATATTGGCTCATTGTTACCGAATGCTCGGGTCGGGAGAAGATGCGGAAGATGCCTTACAGGAAAGCATGCTCCGTGCTTGGAGAGGGTTGTCCGATTTTGCCGGGCGCAGCTCCGTTCGGACGTGGTTGTACAAGATTGCTACAAATACTTGCTTGGATAAGTTAGCAAAACGGACCAGGAGATTCATTGCCGTTGAGTACGGCCCGCCCGCAATCCCGGAAGATCCTTTAATGGCTCCGCTGCCCGAAACGGTGTGGATTGAGCCATTCCCGGACCAATTGCTCTTCGCGCAAGACATCTATGCCTTGCCCGATGCCCGTTACGAGCAGCGAGAGAGCGTCGAGCTCGCCTTCATCGCTGCCTACCAGTTGTTGCCGCCGCAGCAACGGGCAGTGCTTATTCTTCGGGAGGTGCTTGGCTTCTCCGCGCAAGAAATCGCAGAGACGTTGGAGAAGAGCGTCGCATCTGTCAACAGTTTGCTTCAACGTGCAAGAGCAACACTTGAACAGCACCATCCCGAGCTTAGTCAACAATCCATCATGCGATCGCTCGGCGACGATAAGCTTCAAACGATCGTTAATGACTATATCGATGCGTTGGAACGTGCGGACATTAAGGCTATTCTCGCGCTGCTTACCAAAGACGCCACATGGTCGATGCCGCCGATTCCGAATTGGTATCACGGTCATGAAGCGATCTCTCGCTTCCTAACGCTAAGACCGTTTACCTTTCGATGGCGGTATATCCCTACCCGGGCTAACGGGCAACTCGCAGTCGGTTGTTATATGTGGGACACCCAAGAGAATGCGTATATTGCTTTTTGTTTGGATGTCCTTTCTTTGCGCGGGTCGCAAATCGCCTCCGTAACAGGTTTCCTGAACGGTGCGTTGCTGGATCGGTTTGGGCTTCCCGAGCGATTAATGGCATCATTTTCTAAAGAAAATTTTTAAAAAACAGCGATGATTTTTAGTAAACTGGACGGTCTATATGAATATAGCGATTTTATTCTAATAGATGGGGTGGTTCATTTGTTGCTAGAAAACAAAACAGCTGTTATTTACGGTGCGGGAGGCGCGGTTGGCGGAGCGGTAGCCCGTGCTTTTGCCAAGGAAGGTGCGAAGGTTTTTTTGGCAGGACACACGCTTGAAAAAGTAATTGCCATTAAGGAGGAGATTACGGCAGCCGGAGGCGAAGCATATGCTGCGCAAGTGGACGCGTTGAACAGCCAAGAAGTCGAAAATCATCTGGATCAAATCATTAGCCAATTCGGTCAAATCGATATTTCGTTCAATTTAATCGGATATAAAATTGGGATGGGAACGCCGCTTTTGGAGATGACTCAAGAGAGATTCAGCTATCCAATCGAAACGGCGATGAGAACCCATTTTATCACAGCAACCGCTGCCGGTCGGCATATGGCTATCAAGGGCTCAGGCGTTATTTTGGCTCTAACTGCGCATGTTTCCCGAATACCGTTCACCGAGGCTGGCGGATTTGGCGTAACAGGAGCGGCGATCGAAGCTTTGTGTCGTCAGTTGTCCGTTGAGCTAGGTCCGAAAGGGATCCGTGTGGTCTGCTTGCGCTCGGCAGGTTCGCCGGATACTCCAGGTGTGATGGGAGCGATGAAACTCCTTGCGGAAAGTGCAGGAGTAACCTTTGAGCAGATCTTGGAGGAAAATGCTAAGGGTACCATGCTTAAACGGATGCCGAGTTTGGCCGAAGTCGCGGAAATGGCGGTTCTCATGGCATCAGATCGCGCCCGATGCATTACCGCCGCGGCTGTGAATGTGACTTGCGGCGCCTACGTGGATTGAAGTGGCAATGCTTTAGGTCTGAGCACTGCGATAAGTCAGAAACCATCGAAGTCATTCGATGGTTTTTATTTATGATCTCTTTTCAAGAAAATGGGATAAGAGTGCTCAAGAAAGGAATAATGAAAGTACATTCACATCGGAGGAATTACACATCATGAGATACTTAATCGCTATACTGGGAGTGTTAGTCGTGTTCTGTCTGTCGTATGCGGTAAGCAGTGACCGCCGGAGCATCCGCTACAAACCGCTTTTCGTCATGATCGTCCTGCAGGCGCTGCTTGCATTTGCCTTGCTGCATACCGCCGTCGGCGAGATCCTCATTGGCGGCTTTGCTTCGTTATTTGAGAAGCTGCTATCGTATGCGGGAGAAGGCGTTGATTTTGTGTTCGGAGGTCTTGTCAATGAAGGTCAAATGACATTCTTTTTGTCGGTTTTGCTCCCGATCGTTTTTATATCCACCCTCATAGGGATTTTGCAGTACACAAAGATATTGCCTTTTATTATTCAATATATCGGTCTAGTGCTCAGTAAAATCAACGGGATGGGCAAGCTGGAATCTTATAACGCGGTCGCGTCCGCAATTCTAGGGCAATCGGAAGTATTCATCTCCGTTAAAAAGCAGATCGGCATGCTGCCGAAGCATCGCCTTTATACGTTATGCGCTTCCGCTATGTCAACAGTTTCAATGTCAATTGTCGGCGCATACATGCAAATGATTAATCCGAAGTATGTCGTTACGGCACTCGTGTTAAACTTATTCGGGGGCTTCATTATCACTTCGATCCTTAACCCGTATTCGGTTTCGAGAGAAGAGGATATTCTGGAAGTACTGGATGAAGAGAAGCAGTCGTTTTTTGAAATGCTGGGTGAATACATTATGGATGGGTTCAAGGTGGCGATCGTTGTCGCGGCGATGCTGATCGGCTTTGTTGCGTTGATCGCTATGGTCAACGGCATCTTCACCGGCATTTTTGGTATATCCTTCCAGCAACTTCTCGGTTATATCTTTGCGCCTTTTGCTTTCGTAATGGGGATACCCTGGAAGGAAGCAGTGGAAGCGGGAAGCATCATGGCGATCAAAATGGTATCCAACGAATTCGTGGCGATGCTTGATCTCGGCAAACATACGACTTTGTCCGCACGTACGGTCGGCATCGTCTCGGTGTTTCTAGTGTCGTTCGCGAACTTCTCGTCCATCGGCATCATTTCCGGCGCAGTAAAGGGACTGCATGAGAAGCAGGGCAATGTGGTGGCCCGTTTCGGTCTCAAACTGCTGTTCGGGGCAACGCTTGTCAGTGTATTGTCAGCTACAATAGCGGGACTGTTCCTGTAATATGCTAAAAAAGAACGTGGGAGCAGGGTTTGCAAGGATTGGCCTTGGCAACCCACGGCTCATCTCTATACAAAACAAAAGACACCCGATAGGGTGTCTTTGTCTTTGTCTTTGTCATTGTGCCATTTACACAAGCTGTCAAAAGAGGGTGAATAGAAATTTGCGTAATATTGCACTCAATTACCGGGGAATACATCATTGTGAAAATACGAAGGAAAATCTAAGCTAAACAGTAAATTGGTGTCACACTGTCAGATTTAAGGGTCAAGAGGAGGTTGTCATAATGAAGCGGCTGCTCATTTACGTTCTTCCGATTTTAGTGATTGTACTAGGAGTTTGGCTATTCGTTAGCCGGCAGGCCCCTGAGAGTATCCCTGTCAGCTATCTATCACCCGTGTACGATGTTTACATAAAGCGCGATATCGTCTATGCGACTAAGAAAAATGAAACTGAAACCGAAGAGCCCCTGAAATTCGATTTATATGAGCCGGAGGGCGATAACAACAAGATGAGACCCGTATTTATTTTCATCCATGGAGGAGGCTTTAAGGAAGGAACCAGAACAGATGCGGAGCATTTTTCCAAAGAATTAGCCAAACGGGGGTACGCCGTTCTTTCCATGGACTACAGACTGAAAAGCGACCCTTTTGCTGACTTTACACATACGGTTTTTGACGCTTTCGAGGATATCTCCGATGTCATTGGCTGGATTAACAGCAACGCTGGAGCTTATGGGCTGGACGCGGCCCACCTGGCTATAGGCGGGGATTCGGCTGGCGGCCAGCTAGCGATGAATTATGCGAATGAATATTGGGATCGCAATCCTGCCAGCGTAAAACCGATATTTGCAATTATCGATATTTACGGCGGGTTACTGATGAATAGCGTACATGAAAAGCTGCCACCCGTTCTCATCATTCATGGGACAATAGACAAATTAATCCCATACCAACAGAGTCTGCAGCTCAACGATTTATTAGAAAAAAGCGGAGTTTATCACACGCTGTTCACCATGGAAGGTGTTGGGCACGATTACAAGAACGCAAAGTATATCGACGAAATTGTCGCAAATACATCGCACTTTCTCTGGAACGTCATGAATCGTCCGAAGACAGAATGGCTCCCGGAAAGAGTCGGCATCGAAGCCGTTGCCGGCGATGCTTTTGACGTTCAATTGCCTGAAGGATTCCGCAATCGAGCTAATGGGCAGATCAAAGTTCATTTGCCTAATGGATGGTCGTTAGGGAAAAATGAAGATCCCCAGTTTCTAAGGGTTCATGTTCCTGCAGGTTTGAATCGAGGGAATCATTCGATTTTCGTCTCGCTAGATCAAAGCCAGCAGTCTGCGCCACGCTTTGCAATGAACGTCAAAGTCGTCGATCCTCTATTAGAAAGCTTCACTTCCTATTGGGATGCCGCAGACCATAAAATAAAAACGCATCTGCAAATGACCAACGCATCAAAAAGCAAGTTCAGCGGCTCTCTGCAAGTCGCTTACGAAACGGAGCAATCGAATGAGGGAAAATTCTCAATCCGTGTGGATCAGCTCGAACCAGGGGAAAGCAAGACACTCACCATCCCTGAATTGGCAAAAGGCAAACGAATCCTCAAAGGATTCGACGCCTCAGGCACACTCCTGCAAATCACGGAGGATTCGTCTCCTGCGTTTTTAGTTCATAACATACAGAAGCAAATAACGATAGACGGTAATCTGGACGAATGGAAGGATCAGGCAAGCTTCGAGGCGAACGGCGTTGCCATTAGCGATTGGAAAGGAAAAGAAGATGCCAGCGCAGTCGGCTATTTATCCTGGGACGCGAACTACTTGTATGTTGCGGCGGACGTTACTGACGATGTTCATTCTCAACCAGCGGACAGTAGTATGATCTGGAGTGGAGATAGCATACAGCTAGGGATCGGTTTCGCCAATGCGGATGGCAGCGTTCCTCTCGAATATCACGAGCTGGGGGTTGCTCTGAATGACAATGGAAGCTTGACCAACTGGCGCTGGATTGCACCGAAGGGCTTCAGTACCGATGGCTCCGTTAACATCCGTGAAGCAGTCAAACGACAAGGACAGAAAACGGTCTACGAGCTTGCTATCCCTTGGAGTGAATTGACCCCGGATACCGCGTTGATCAAGCAAGGAACGAAATTGAAATTTTCCATGGTTGTGAATGACAATGACGGTAGCGGCCGCAAAGGATGGCTGGAATACAACAGCGGAATAGCGACAGCCAAGGATATTAACGAGTTTGGTGACTTGTATTTGATGGATTAACGAAAATGCTAGTGGAATACCAGAATACCCAGGGAGCAAATTGCCGTGGCAACTGCTCCCTGGGTTCGTTGAAACAACTGGCAGGTTTACTTTTTCAAATTCGCGATGTAATCATTCATCTGCTTCGCGTAATCATCGCCGCCGTTTTTGTACCAGCCGCTTTGCAGCTCCGTAAATTTGTCGACAGGCTCTTTACCCATAATGATTTTCATCATCATTTGATCCCATGCTTTTTGATAATCCTGATATATCGGTTTTTCGTTCGCGCGTCTCATCGTATTTTTGCGAATTTAGTTGGTTGGAAGCTTAGCAGGCGCTACCTTTTGGCCGTCCTTGATGGTATAGTCGTTGCCTTCGTAGCCGTCCTTCACCACGTTCCAAATGTCATCCGTCAGCCAGGAGTTCAACAGCTCAGCGGCTTTCATCGGATCCTTAGCCGTCCGCGCCTTTAACCCAAATATACGTAAGGTCTGCGCTTGGCGTTTGCTTCTGAATTTCCGGTAAATGGTAGGTATAGTGCCCTGCAAAGCCTGACATAACCCCCGTCATCCCACGCCAGAAGCGCTCTCTACGTTTTGTTTCGTCATTGGTCGCCGAATCCGGATCGTACACGCCCTCTTTGTACAGCTTAGCCGTGAAAGCTAACGCATCTTTATAGTTGGTCGAAGTTGTATCATATTTAGCATCCATGTATATGGTCCTGCACCAGAAAGGAGGTCAATTCGCTGAAAGGGTTATTTTATTTTGTTTGCCAGATTCCATTTACAAGGTTAAATAGTCTTGCCTCTAAGCCCGGTTAACGGGCTTTCCTTCCTTAGCAGCCAGTGTATCATCCAGCCAATTGAACAGGTAATGATTGAACAGCAGGAGCGCTCCCAAATGACAGTGCTCCCCGGCGCCGTCATCAGCGCTGAATTTCATGTATGATTTCGGGCAGGTGAGCGCCGCATAAAGCTGCTGGGGCTGGCCGGCGAAGAAGTGATCATCCTCAGCCTCGCATACCAGTGTGGGGCACTTGATTTTATCGGCCACACCTTCCAACGTAAACGGCTCCGTCTTTTCGACGAGATCGATAAGGGAGTCCGCTTTATACGTAAACATTCCGTTCTCGACAGCCCAACGAACATTGGTGCTTTGGTTCATTAAATCACGAACAAAGTCTTCCATATTGAAAGTCTGATTATTCAAGTCCTCTTCCATTTCTTGATCAGGCTCGCGGCCCATTTCGCTGAATTTAAAGGAAAATAGACCATCATCAGCGATGCAAGCGGCTAGTCGGTGTTCGAAGGCCGCGGCGCGAGGCGCTAAGTAGCCCCCAAGACTAATACCCATAAGCGCGATTCGGTGAGGGTCAACCTCAGGTCGGGTCAGCAAGTAGTCAACCACCGGAGTAACAACCTTCTCCCAATCGTTACGAAATGGAATTTGCTGCTCCCGAATAACTGCGCCTTGTCCAGGGCCTTCGAACGTGAGGCAGTTGTATCCGCGCTGCAGAGCCGCCATGGCTACCTGGAAATAGAGCTCTTCCCCTGTAGAATCAAAGCCCCCGTGAACGATTAAAGTAGGCCGCTGTGTATCATCCACACGGTAAAAATACCCCGGCAAATAGGTTTCTTCATAAGCAATCTCGACTTGCTCCACTAACGTATCCATCAATTGAATAGCTTGGTGGAATGTATTCCGGCTTTGTCCCCATGTTTCCAAGATGCGTGGATCGTTTGGATTGCCGTGAAGGAAAAACTCGGCTGTGCGGTAGTAGTTAGAGGCACGCAAATAGAACTCTTTTGCACTGATCCGATTACCTTGCTCCCTGCTGTCGATCGCCAGAGCATGGATGCGTTCAGCAGTTTTGTACCATTCGGTGTACCAGCTTTCAAAGTTACCTTCTTCGATCCGGTATGCGGTTGACAGACATTCACCAACATCTGCTCCTCCATAAGGGGCATAGCTAAGGGTTCTCAAGAGTTCAAATGAAAAAGTTTGATCTTTAAAGACAAGATTCATCGTAATTCCTCCTAGTCTGCATATGTGGGTTATCCATTGATGGGTTAATATTAACCTATATCATTTAAGTTTAAATGTCAAATATAACTTATGTTAAAAATAACTTATATTTTCATTGTGGAGTTGTGATTGACCCGGCAATAGGTTAATATTGACCTAAATTATTCGGATTTATAAGAGTCAACCTTAATCGATAATTAAGGCTGGTTTGTTTAGTTGAGGGGGATTACCACGTGAGTTCGATTCAAATGGTATTGCTTAGTTTGTTGGCGCGTGAGCCGCTAAGCGGGTATGATATGAAACAGCAGATGAAGGGCAGGATCAACTTATTTTACAAAATCAACAATAATCAGCTCTATCCCGCGCTTTCTAAGTTAGAGACAGAGGGTCTGGTGCAGCTTCAATCCTATGAACGGGAATCGTACCGACCTGCGAAGAAAGTGTATAAAATAACGGACATGGGGATCGAACACCTGAAGGAATGGATTATAAGGCCGAGTGAACCGGGGAACTGGGATGAATTTATTCTCATGCAGTACAACTCATGGCTGGTGGCTCCAGAAGTTCTGATACCGATTATGGAAGAGAGAAAGCAAGAACATGAGCAGCGTATTAAGGCGTATAGGGCCAAAATTTCGTCATTGCGAGAGCAGACTGAGCGCTTGACCACGGATCATCCAATATTTTCGTCCGTTGCGGTTATCGAGATGGGGATCGAATTTGAGGGCGTATGCAAAGAGTGGTGCGAAAGAATGATCGATAGGCTAAAGGAAAATGAGGCTCGTGCATAGCAAATGGCGATCAGCCTATTTGTGGGAGAAGCAGACAAAAGAAAGAAGCACCCAAGAGTGCTTCTTTCTTTTGTATATGTTCGGGAGAAGAACCCCTCATGAATTCGCCCGCGCGGACCGTAGCGTTAGCGCTGGGAGCATGCCTTATAAACACGCTTCCTGCTCATCGATTATCAGCGTTCGTCCTGCAGGGCGCGATATACTTTGGACAGTCCTCTCTCGATGATCGCACGTTCTTCTTCGTCTAGGACGCTGAGAAAATAGTTCGAAATCCCGTCCGCATATGTAGGCCATGTGGCAAGAAACGCCTTTTTACCCTCCCGCGTCAAAATGGCAAAAGCTCCCCGCCGATCTTCTTCCGTCCGTTCTCTTGTTACGAATCCTTCACGTTCCAATCGTTCGACAACGCGTGTCAGACCGCTGCGGGTGATAACCACTTTTTTAGCAAGATCGGTCATCCTAAGCTTTTTATCTGGAGATTGATACAACGCTACCAAGACATCGTAAGTCGTCAGCGGTATTTTCCGCTGCTCGGATAAATCCTTTTCAATCCGTTCAATTACGGATGCATGTGCATTTACAAACGCACGCCATACGGACAACTGCTCTTCTTCTAGTCGATGCATTAGGTAATGCCTCCTGAACCTTCGCTTATATAAATCATACTTGATATTTTGTTGACTACGCAAGTAATTCGTGATAATTTTATTTGCGTAAGAAATAGTTGCTTGAACAACTATATGGCGAAGGAGGAATCTTCCTTGAATGGCATACTATTCGGACTTTTGTCGGCTTTTTCGTTTGGTACAGCTGATTTCTTTGCGGGTAGAGCAAGCAAAAGTACAGGGGTTTTCTCTACCCTTTTTTACATGCAGGTCGTTGGTTTCGTCTTTCTGACGTCAGCTGTGACTTGGTATGGACAGTGGCCTAACTTGCATTCTTTTTCGCATGTAGCGGCAGCCAGCTTATGGATGGCACTGGACCTGATCGGTATTCTGTTTCTTTATCAAGGTCTGGTTTCCGGCAAGTCTTCCGTCGTTGCACCTATCGCGTCCAGTTTCTCGGTCTTCACCGTTATTCTGGCCATCGTGTTTGGAGAGCGGCTCAGCACAGTGAAACTTGCAGCTATTGTACTGACGCTAGTCGGCATCGTTCTTACAACATTGGTCCTGTCTGAAAGAGGGAAGAGAGGAACTGGCCGGAAGCTGGAGAGCGGAGCGGTTTGGGCGATTTTGGCTGCGCTGTTTCTCGGTACGGCGTTCTTTGGACTGCGTTATTCACATGAAGCGTTAGGCGGTCTGGTAACGGTTTGGATCGGTCGCCTGCAGGCCACGATTTTGCTTCCTGTTGTGTATGCATTTTTTAAGAAACGTATAGTACTCCCGGATAAAAAGAACGCAGGCTTGATCATCATCGTTGGCATTCTTGATGCAATAGCTCTTGTTTGCTATAACCTTGGGCTGGGCTTAGAGGATACCTCTATTGTGATTACCGCAACATCCTTGTTTGCCGTTGTGACGCTGCTTTGGGGCGTGTTTTTAGGCGGTGAAAAACCTTCATGGAATCAGTGGGTGGGAATTGGCTGTACGTCCATAGGGATTTTTTTGATTTCCTTGCTATAACAGTGATCCAGTTGTGTTTATGTTATAATGAGTACAATCCAAGTAACAGGGGGTGAGGGGATGCGTTGGGAAGAGGTGCAGGAACGATTTTCGAATGAATGGGTTGTTCTTGAAGCAACGAAAGCACATTCCTCAAATGGCAACCGCTATATTGAAGAAGTTGTTGTTGTTGATCGTTTTGACGATTCAACGTCGGCGATGCGCCGATATTACGAATTGCATAAGCAAGACCCCCACCGCGAATATTGCTTTTTTCATACGTCCCGTCCCGCTTTAGTTGCCCGTGAACGATACGTCGGTATTCGGGGGCCTAGATGAATCTAAACGTGAATTTTGGTCTGCCCTTTGTTACGGTAACCATTCAGTTTCGCGGACAAAATTTGACGCTGGAAAGAGTCTTATTGGACACCGGATCTGCGGGGACGATCTTTAAGGCAGATATTGTTGGTGGAATCGGAGTTGTTCCTGAGTCCGAAGATGTGGTGGATTCCATTCAAGGTGTCGGTGGAATCGAGTACGTATACACAAAGAACTTTGATGCGATTTATTTTGATGAAGTATGCATAGATAATTTTCAAGTTGAAATTGGAAGTATGGATTACGGTATAGAGATCGATGGGATCATTGGTTTTGACTTTATCCAAAGAGCGGGTCTGGTGGTTGATGCGGTACAAATGCAGGCCTACGCATCTATAAAATAAAGGATGTTACGCTCTCAAATGGCGACGATGCAGTCGGCTGCGTTCAAAAGACGCTTCCACTGCATCGTCACTTTTTTAAATTGTGTGACCAATTTCCGGCGGTTTACTGCAAAATAATCTTTCCAACAGTTCTCCACAATCATCCAAGCATTTTTTTTCAGGCTAACATCCTATGTTTACGAGAACATGGTCTACAGCGGTCGCTTTGCTTCGGTACAAGCAAAAAATGCGGATAGGGATGTGGACGGATTGAACGTAAAAAAGCCTATGCGTAAATTGAAAGTCAACATTAATGTGCTGCGAAGCCTGAGGAAGAATAAGAAGGAAAGCAAAGGTCTGGGATTATTAATCGATAAACGATACGCTCCTCGAATAATGAGACGTGGCAAGGAAGCGGAACTAACGGGACGTATAGTTGTGCCAGGGAATTCTGAATACAACTCGGCCCGTCGGGAGTTCAACACCTACTTTAACAAATTTCCGCGAGTGATCGTCTTTGCTCAGAAGACTCAAGATGCCATCAACGCCCTTCGTTGGGCTCGCTATAATAACGTACCGATCCGTATGCGCTCCGGCCGTCACAGTTACGAGGGCTTATCTGTCGTTGACGGAGGAATCGTAATTGACGTGAGCGACATGCACGAGGTGGATGTGAACCGCAAGCGCGGCGTTGCCACGGTGCGACAATTACTCCAGCCATTACTTCGGTCCGGGTCGCCGCGGAAGGTCGTTATCAAGGAGATCCCTTGGATTGAGTCCGTTGGACTAGTAGCGAAGACTACGCCAACAACTCCTTTTCCTTTTAAAAGTGTCGGACCCTACGTTTATCATCGGCTGCCCGAAGATGCCATTGCGACAATTCGGCGGTACATTGAATCGCCGCCTACTTCTGGCGTCTCCATTTTCTTGCACGGCTTAGGGGGTGCGGTAGCTAAGGTGCCGAATCGCGCTACAGCTTACTACTACCGCCGGGCTTTGTATAATATGACTCCGACTGCTACCTGGAACACACAAGCCGAGTCGAGACGGGGAATCCGGTGGGTAGAAAACTTCCGTTCGGCAATGCTCCCTTATACCCGTGGTGTCTACGTGAATACGCCAGACCTCCAAATCGAAAACTGGCAGCAGGCTTACTATGGCAGTAATTTTGCCAGACTGACAAGAGTAAAGGCCCATTACGACCCTAAGAACATCTTCCACTTTCCACAGAGCATCCCGCCAGCACGCAGGTAGTGTTTGAGGTTATATTGAACCGTGAATTCACTAAGCGGGAGCCTGTAATCTCCCTCACATCATGAAAACCCAGTCCGCATGCGGACTGGGTTTTTGCAATGAAGAAAGGAAGTTTATTTGGCGTTCTTATCCGGCTGATGAATACCCAAAATATTACCTTCCGTATCCGTATAATAGCCCTGCCACGCCATACCCGGAAGGGCGTACTTAGGCATGGCTACCTTGCCGCCAAGGCTAATAATCTTCGCTTCAGTAGCATCGTAGTCCGCTACTCCCATTGTACAGGCATAGCCATTCAAAGGCTTGCCAGGTTCCGGGGGAGGACCTTGGCGCTGCATTAACGCTCCGTTAATACCCATTTCATTGGCATCACCCGTCACAGCTCCAAAATAGGGCATTCCAGCATAACTGCTCCAATCTTCAAATGTCCATCCGAATACCTCGCCATAAAACTTCTTGGCACGCTCCATGTCATCGACATGAATCTCAAAATGAACTAATCTGCCCATATTTACCTCCTAAGTGTTGTCTTCTGTATTCCTTTTATTAATTATGTATGTCTGTTTGATTTTCCTGCTTAGTATTGTTATGGGATAAATGCCATGCTTTTATAACCGATGATGGGCTAAGTTTCGACACGCTGCTCAGAAATTTTCGGTCAAACCTTACATGAAGCGCTTTCTTTTCAGTTTGCGCAGTAGTTTCATCCGTTAAAGTGAATCTATAATGCTAGCTTTGCAATTTCGATTGCAAGCATCGTACAAAGGAGCTGGCAAAAGTGCTCTGGAAAACTATACTTACTTCGGTTCGCTCGTCGCCTTTATTTACTTTCCTCATCATAATGGGAGTCTTATTTGACCTTCTGTTCCATTACCTTTCCTCGCTCAGTTATAAATATTTAATCGATAAAGCTCTGATGCCGCGTGATATCGAGGCACTGGCGATGATTGTAGGCGTATTGCTTGCTCTCGGATTGCTTAACGTGATTGCCGGAATTGCCAGCGATTATGCCAAAGCCAAATGGGGTGCCAAGTTGCTGTTTGATTACCGGATCTCTCTATTCCGGCACATGCAGCCGCAGTCTCATCGCTTTTATGAGCGGTTTCAAGTCGGTGATCTGCTTGCCAGGCATTCCGAAGATATTCCGGCGATTAAGACGGCTGTGCTCCAGACGTTCAGCGGAGGATTGCTGTCCGTCTTAAGCGTCGTGATTGGACTAAGCATCCTTTTTACGATGGAGTGGAAGCTTACGCTGCTGGCGCTTGGCGGCTCGATCTTAGTATTCATACCTTACAGGCTGTTCAGAAGCCGTTCGCTTGCGCTAGCCAATGATTATTATGGGCAGCTTGAGCAGTTCAACGGATCGTTGGATGAGAGCGTGAAGGCATATCGGGTTATCCGAGTGTTCGATTTGCGCCAAAGCATGTTGACGAAAGTGGAAGGAATTCTTCATACGATGGCTTCAATCGGTGTGAAAAGGAGTTTCGTCGATTCCAATTTGAACCGGATGCCTGTGCTTGCCATCTCGATTTTGACGGCAATCATTCTCGGATACGGCAGCTATTTGACCTTCGACGGCAGACTCTCGATTGGCGAATTTATCGCCTATAATTCGATCTTTATTACGGTTGGCCAGTCGATGTATGGCATATCCGCTGTACTGCCGCATTTCTTGGCGGCGCGAACAAGTTTGCAGCGCTTGCAGCAAGTGATGGAGTGGAAGCCCGATGTGACGGAGCGGGGGGTTCAGGAACTGCCAACCGTCCGAACGCATGTCGAGCTGCGCGATGTCACTTTTGCTTATGTGCCAGGGGAGCCTGTGCTGCGACATTTTGATCTTAGCATACCGCTGAGCGGGCATACGTCTATCGTCGGTGCCAGCGGCTCGGGGAAAAGCACGGTGCTCCAGCTGATGCTGAGGTTTGCCGATCCGGAAAGCGGAGCGGTCTTGTATGACGGAAGGGATATTCGAGAGGCCCGTTATGCTTCGCTGCTTGGGCAAGTGGGCATCGTCTTTCAGGACTCGATCCTGTTCCACGCCTCGATCCGGGACAACATTGTCGTGGGCAAGCCGGATGCGACGGAGGAAGAGATGGAGGAAGCTGCGAGGGCGGCAGGGATTCACGAGACGATTATCGGATTTCGCGATGGCTATGATACCGTTGTTCGCAATCATGGCGATAATTTATCCGGCGGTCAACGGCAGAGGATTGCGCTGGCCCGGGCGCTTCTGCGTAACCCGAACATTTTGTTCCTGGATGAGGCCACATCTGCGCTTGATCCGGAAACCGAACAATCCGTGAATGAAACGATTCTGTCGCTCGGACACAGCAGACCGATTATTTCCGTGACGCATCGTCTCGCGTATGCGGCGTTGTCCGATCGTATCATCGTTCTCGATAAAGGTCGGGTAGCCGAATCAGGGTCGCATAAACAATTGATGGAACAGCAGGGTGTGTACCGCCGAATGTGGGACAAGCAGCAGGGATTTGTCCTGTCCAGAGGAGGCGGAAGCGCGCAGGTGCAGGCGGATCGGTTGCAGCAGCTGCCTTTTTTTCAGGGGATTGAGCAAGGAGCATTGGATCAAATATCCCGGCTCTTTGTTGCCGAGAAATTCGAAGCAGGCGAAGCGGTAATGGAACAAGGCGATCAGGGGGAAAAGTTTTACTTGATCGCGCGAGGCAAAGTAGAGATTATCGTCAGTTCAAATTCGGGGGAAAGACGCAAAGTTGCGGTTTTGGAAGACGGCGATCATTTCGGAGAAATAGCGCTCATGCAGCATATTCCGCGAACGGCCACCGTTGTTACGGCAACGCCTTGCTTACTGCTGTCGCTGTCGTACGAGCATTTCCATCCGCTGATGATGCGCCATTCCTCCATTCGGGAAGCGCTGGAAGCCACATTACAAACTCGAATGCAAGGGAGAGAGAAAATTCATGCTGCAATGGATAGTCGCTGAATCGGAACAGTTGAAAGAGGATGGGATCCGGTTTCTTTGCAGGTATGCCGAGGACCTGGGGCTTCCCTACAAGTGGAGTACGATCATGGCATCGCTCGAGATCGCTATTTACGATAAAGGATTGATGCTTGCCTTGGATGCGGGAGGTCAGGTTCGGGGCGTTCTTGCGTACACCTTTGAGACCAAAGAAGACGGCTCTGAAGATCGTTCCCGGATCGAAGTTCGCCTTCTCTATCTGGAGGCTGAATTTCGCAGAGGGAAGACACTCATTAGAGCTATGGATGCCCTTGTTGAGCGTGAAAAAGACTTGTATGACACTGTCGATGAAATTGGATTTTACATCACTCCGAAGGGCGGTCATCGAAGGCTTTTCGGGAAAATCGCCACGGAGAGCAGAACGGAGACGCACCCGTGCGGCCTGCTCATGTTTTACGTTACGACGCCTGATCGATTGGGCCGGTATGTTGAACAGCATATATCGCACAGCAAAATTTAAAAACCGGCTTGGCAGCCGGTTTCCGTTTCACTTACTCTCTTGGTCTTGGCGGTGGGTCTTGACGGGGATTATTAGCAGCTGCGCTTTGCGTACCTGGATCTCCCATGTCCGTTCACCTCTCATTCTGGTTACGGCTCGGCCCTGCCGATCACTATTCTCTAACATACGCGGATGAACGATCGTTATTTTGTACAGCCAATGGCGGATTGCATGCAGGTGCACCCATTTGTGTTCACCTCCTCTATTTAATTATTAGTTACTATATAATATATATTTAATTATTTCAAGTGTAAATTCTAACTATTCAGAATATTAAAATATTTGAGGTGAAAATCGTGGTCCGATTCGATATCTGCGTAAGTACACGGGATTGGAGCAGATTTACAGATTTTTATATCGCACATCGAGGTTCCATCATCCCAGGCTACCCCGTGAGTCTTGTGCTGAAAGACGTTACAAATTACATGAGGCAAGGCAGAGCCGCCATTATCGTAAATGAAAGCGATGAGGTCGTTGGGATCGGAGGCTTTGTGCTTGGATTGGCGGAAGCTAAGTTTGAGCATAAGGAAATTGCGGTGCTTGGCAACAGCTGTTTCAAGGAGGAGTATCGGAACAACCGGACGTTCATTCGGGGCTTGCAGGTGTTGGCTGAGCAAATCCGGGACGCGAACCCCGATGTGCAGGAAGTTAGAATTCCGACGTCGGCGGACAACGCGTATACGAACCGTCTGTACCAAAAGCTGGCGACAAAGTCTCATTCATACGAAACCGGATATGGAAAAGTGCAAATCTACACGACGGCGTTTCGCGAGTATGCCGAATTCTGCAATCGTTATCGTTAAAAGTGCTGGGGGCCCCGATGATTTATGCTAGAATAAGAACCGAATCCTCATACATTGAAGTCGGAGCTGGTTTATCTATGGTAAAAAGTTGGCGCGGAAGACTCGCGGTGTTAATCGCCGTGGGAGTTGTCCTGATGGCGTTGTGTCTGTCGGCCGTTCCCATAACTTCCGTTGGCAGCCCCCCTCGGGCAGAACAGGGCGTTCTGGATCTCAGGCAGTGGGATTTGAATCAAGACGGCCCCGTCCGGCTTAACGGCAGTTGGTCCTTGCATTGGCAGCAGCTTCTCTCGAAGGAGAACGGCGAGCCGCCTTTTTTCGCGGAAGTTCCCGGCGAATGGAAGAGCAGCGGCCTGCCGGGTCACGGTTACGCCACGTACCGGCTCAAGGTGTTTACACATGCGGACGCGGGTACGTTAGCACTTCAGATCCCTGCTATAGCACCCGCTTACCGCATATATGCAGACGGCCGCGTCATTGCGGAAGCGGGCTTCGTCGCTGGCGTGCGGGAAGCTGTACGCAACGCCTATCTGCCTCAGACCGTGACGTTCAACCCGCCCGGACCGTCGTTCGATCTGTTCATTCAGGTGGCGAACGAGCTTTATCCGCAAGGCGGCATTTGGTACAGTCTGACGTTGGGCGCTGAATCGTCAATGTTTGCTCTGAAGCAGCGTACAGAGATCGTGGAAATGGCCGTGTTCGGCGGTTGCGCGCTGCTCGGTTTGTATCAGCTCGCATTGTTCGCGATGCGACGCTCGGAACGCTCGAACTTATTTTTCGGTCTATGCTGTCTCTTGGGCGCTGTTCGATTCGGGGCTGTGGGCGAGATGTACATTGTCCAGTTATACCCGCATACTGATATCAGGCTGCTGATCATGCTTGAATATTTGACTTATTATGGCGGAATTACCGCAGCACTGCTGTTCGTGAGAGAGTTGTACCCGAAGGAATTCCATCCGGTCATCATCAGAGTGCTCACTCTCGTTGGCTGTGTTTTCATTGGAACGGTCTTGCTGCTTCCTGCCGAATGGTATACGCAGTTTATGGCTGCGTTCAAATACGTTTCGCTGGTGAGTCTGGCCTATATTTTATACGGTAGTGTCAAGGCATTCTGGAGGGGGCGGGAAGGGGCGCTGCTTCAGCTCTCCGGGTGGCTTATCTTCTGGATCGCCGCATGCCACGACATTATATACAGCGATGGCCGGATCATTTGGACCGATCTGCAGCTCGTTCCGTACGGCTTCATTTTGCTAGTGTTCATCGAAGCGATGGAGATCGCCCGCAGATTTACGAACGCTTATCGCATTATCGGCCGCATGTCGGAACAATTGATTGCTGCGAATCGGATGAAGGACGAATTTCTGGCTAACACTTCACACGAGCTGAAGACGCCGCTGCACGGCATTATGAATCTTTCGCTGGCGCTCGCCGAAGAAAAGTCGGGACCGCTGAACGCCCAGCAGCGGGAGCAGCTTGAAGTTGTCATCGCCGTAGCCCGCCGCATGTCCAATCTCATTCATGATATTCTCGATCTGTCGCGACTGAAGCACAGCGGCATTCAATTGGATTTGAAATCCGTCGATATCCGCGCAGCTGTGTCGGCGCAGCAGGAAGTGTTCCGCCATTATATCGGGAATAAGCCGGTTCATCTGCGCTTCGATTGGCCTGATAAGCTGCCAAATGCGCATGCCGACGAGAGCCGTCTGCTGCAAATCGTGTACAATCTGATCGGGAATGCCATCAAATTTACGCCGGAGGGCGAGGTTGTGGTCTCCGCTTGGACCGAAGGCGAGATGCTGCACTTGGCGGTCGCGGATACCGGTATCGGTATCGAAGCGGATATGCTGGAGACCATCTTCCAATCGTTCGAACAAGTGGGCACATCCGTTGCCAGAGAATACGGAGGAACGGGACTTGGTCTTGGCATAGCGAAGAAGCTGGTCGAGTTGCACGGCGGACAGATTTCGGTAAGATCGCAGCCGGGGAAAGGCTCTGTCTTTACGGTCACGCTTCCTGTGAGCGGCGTATCCCGCGCGCATTCCCGGGCGAGCGAAGAAGAGCCTGCGGCTGCCAGCTTGCCAGTGGGCTGGCGAGAAACGGCTGCAGCGTCAGTCTTGATTCCGGAGAGCGGGGAGAGGCGGGAGCATTGCATATTGGCGGTCGATGACGACCCGGTTAACCTGCGGGTGCTTCAAGCGGTGCTGGCGGACGAGCCTTACAAAATCATCGCCGTATCCAGCGGGAAAGAAGCGATCGAAACGCTGGACCGGCTGGGCGGCATGATCGGACTTGTTGTTCTCGATGTGATGATGCCCGGACAGTCGGGCTACGAAACATGCAGGCTAATTCGACAAACGTATCCGCTTAGCGAGCTGCCTATTCTGCTGACGACGGTGCGAAACGAGCCCTCGGATGTGATGCTCGGTTTTGAAGCCGGGGCGAACGATTATTTGACCAAGCCGTTCGAAGCTTATGAATTGCGGGCGCGCACGCGCACGCTTCTGGAGATGAGGCGTTCCGCCGAGGAGGCGGTCCGTTCGGAGCTGGCTTTTTTGCAGGCGCAGATCAAGCCTCATTTTCTATACAATGCGCTGAACACGATCATCACCTTTTCGCTCGAAGATCCGCAGATGACGCATGATCTCTTGCTGAATCTCAGCCGGTATTTGCGAGGCAGCTTCGACTTTAAGAACAAGGAGCGGCTTGTGCCGCTGCGCAAAGAGTTGGAACTGACCGAAGCCTACCTCCAGATTGAGCGGGCACGGTTCGGTGAACGACTCCGCGTTCACATTGAGGTAGATGAAGCAGCGGATTGTATGCTGCCTCCGCTTACGCTTCAGCCGCTCGTCGAAAATGCGGTGCGGCACGGCATATTGAAAAAAGAGGATGGCGGCACCGTGACGGTATTCGCAAGTGTCGATACCGATTTCACAACGCTTTCGGTTGAAGACGATGGCGTAGGCATGCCCCCGGGGGCGCAAGCGATGCTTATGAAGAATGACGGAAGCATGGGTGGTGTGGGATTGCGGAACATACACCAACGAATGCTGAAACTGTTCGGCACAGGCATAGAGATCGAATCGAGAAGTGCCGATGCCGGCGGTACGAAAGTCACCATTCGCATCCCGATAGCTTTAGAAAGCAGCAAGGAGGGGATCGAATGATCCGAATCGTCGCCGTTGACGATGAACCGCCTGCTCTTCGAAGAATCGGCAAACTGCTGGATGAGTTCGAAAATGTGAAAGTATGCGGCTTGTTTGATAAATCGACGGCCCTCCTGGAGTACGTCTTAACGGAACCGGAGCCGATCGATTTGGCTTTACTGGATATGGAGATGCCTACGATTCACGGTCTGGAGCTGGCGCGACGGCTTCGTGAGTGCAGGCCGGAGCTCCACATTGCATTTTTGACGGCTTATCAGGAATTTGCCAGAGATGCTTTTGAAGTAGAGGCGCTTGACTATTTATTGAAACCGATCATGAAGGAAGACTTGTCGCGTACGATTGCACGGTCCTTGAAACGCAGCCATAACGCCCATGGCGGGGAAGAGCGCCCCAAACACGGCGTATCGGTAAATCGTTTCGGACCGTTTGCCGTGACTGCCGATACGGGCGAGCAGGTCCGGTTCCGCAATTCGAAGGGAAAAGAGCTTCTGGCGTATTTGCACCATCACCGTGGCAAGCCCGTCGGCAAGATGCAAATCATAGACGATATTTGGCAAGGTCGCGATGTGGAACGAAGCCAAGTCAATCTGCATTCGACGGTGTATCAGTTGCGCAAAGATTTGGAGTCTTGCGGCCTGACGGACCCGATCCAGCAGTCGAAAATTGCAGGAGGCAGCTATAGTCTGCACTGGTCCCCGGCATTCGATGATGTCGTTGCCTATGAGGACGAGGTTGGGCGCTTTAAGCGCACAATGTCATTGACGCATGCGCTAAGAGCCGTGCAATTATATGGGGGAGGCTATTTAGCGGGAAGCGGGTATGTTTGGGCAGCGCCACGACAGGGGGAACTGGAGCTCGGCTACACGGAACTGCTGGAAGCGATCGTGGGCATATATGTTCGGCAGCAGCGCTACGAAATTGCATTGGATCCGATGCGAAAGTGGTCGGAGCTCGACCCGCTAAACGGGCGGCTCCATGCCAAAATGATCGCGCTGCTGCTGCTCATGAACAGGAAAGCCGACGCAAGGTCCTATCATGAGCTTGCACGAGAGCTGCTGGATCAGGCAGCGGATATTTCGGAGATTGAATTTGACCAAATCGTTAATAATCCGTTAAGGCCTTTTTCTTAAGGGAAGAGGATGCAGCGATGCGCTCGTTATCTGACACGCCGTATGAGGCGTGTTTTTCGTTTTTTCTTCTCTTTATCGCTATTGTTTTCGAAAACACCTGAGGTGAAGCGTTTCCTTTGCAGTCTAAAGCAAGCTGGGCACGATATGATAGAGAAGGATTCGACAAGGTTAGCGATGTATTGAAAAAGGAGGCTATACGAATGAACCGTAAAGCAACGTTATTGTTGCTCATCTTTACTACAAATCTTGTACGTCCTCTTTATTCTCGTATGGATGTTTATTTTTGGCATGTCCTTCATGATGTTCGACTCTCTCTCCACGGAAAATGCAAGGAATGCCTTCCTGCTCATCTGGATCGTGTCTTTGGGCGGATTCCTCTTACATGCGAACTTCAGTTGAACAATGAGTAGGGGCAGCAATGAGATTACAGATGGAAAAGCAGAGGAGCGTTGCGGATAGCTTAGCTATGTGAAAATGCTAGAAGTAAGATAGCAGCCCAAATATGCATAGCGATGGCAATAGTGGCATACAACAGCGGAAATGTGTATGTCACGGATGGCTGTCGAATACGAATAATTAATGTATCTGGAACAATTAGGACGATAGCCGGAAGTGCAACCTGTGGTTTTTCCGGAGATGGAGGCTGACTTCGAATGTCTCCCGAGAGTAGCCCTTTAGGGATCCAATGATCTACTGTCTTTTAAAACTCAATGAATAGTTTCTTTAGAAAACGCCTATGGGATATGAGAGTATCTTTAATACTTAATCTGGGGACTTTGTCTGAGAAATTCTCACAACAAAGACGTCTGTTTTATGCCAAAGGGGGAGATTGAGTGTTTGGGGAATAGAAAGCTGTGAAGATGATAGTCATTCAGCATATTGAATGGAACGTGCCCTCACTTTATCTTCGTTTGACGCTTACTAAAGTGAGGTAGTATTTATATCAAGCTAGTAAATGGCAAATGAAAACACTACTAATGAATGCTTTGCGGGCGCAATTAGTAGTGCTATGGGCCGATTTTGCGAAAATAGGTTGCTTTTCTCATATCTCGGTTGTTTATATTTTACAACTTTTGTTTAATTTTATCAATACATGTTTTTTTACGATAATGAATGGTCGACCAACTATAATTAACATGACCTATGCGCTTCGTGAAGTACTATAAAGCACTTTAACGACACCAACTCTAAAACACTTGACTTTTTGAAATCACGATATAAGTACGAAGGATAGTAAACTGAGGGCATGAGTTTGAGCCTTTCATAGGCTAATACTTCATTTTCTCCGAACAAATACACTGACTTCATCCTTATGCCAAACAACTATCCTCAGAGTTACCAAGTGACCGTCATGGAGTGTATTGTTCATGTATTAACAATGAAATTTCAAGAAAAGACAAAAATAAGCAAAATTATCCAAGAGAAGTATTGTATTAATTTCCAAAGCATGGTAATCTTTATAACGAGTTAGCAAATGATAAATAGAAATACTACTGATGAATGCTTTGCGGGCGCAATTAGTAGTGTTATGGGCCAATTTAACGAAGAAAATAGGTTTATTTTCCTGTATCTCGGTTCTTAGTATTTCACGATTTAATGGACAATCAACTATATGGGGTGTAAGAAATGAAAGTTCATGTAAACAAAGACGTCATTGTTTACGAGGAAGAAGATGAAATTATCTTGATAAATATGACTCGAAACAAGTTCTATTCATTGGACAGAATGGGCACAATCATTTGGAAGTTAATTGTGGAAGACAATGAGATTTCAAAAGTAATTAACAAGATTTCTATTGAGTTTGAGGTAGATAAAAATATAATTGAGGCTGATTTGGACGAATTGCTTAATGCTTTAGTGGGGGCGGAGGTAATAACAAAAAGTGTATAAAATCAAAAAAATTTTGAAGTTCTTTGAATTGTATTTAATGATAATCTTTTTCGATTTTGAATTATCAAAAGATGGATTTAACAAGGTATTTGAGAAATATTCTAAAAAGTACACTTTAAAAACAGTAGAGAAAAATCCTGAAACAATATATAAAAAAGCAAAAGAAATATTTGAACTGTTTGATTTAATTGATGTTGTTTGTGCCTGGTACCCCAGAAAAGCTGATTGCATTCAAAAGTCTTTTTTAGGGTTTAAAATTCTCAGAAAAAAATACGCATTACCAGTGGAAATAGTGATTGGAATAAGGAAGTTCCCATTTGAGGCACATGCATGGCTTCATATAAATGAAAGAAATCTCTTTGCTGATGATGAACATACAAAAAAATACAATATAATCTTGCGCACTAGTGTTAAAAGAGAGGGTGGTAATCATTAAGTGGTTTACTGTGTTTGTGTCGAAAAAGGGATTAATAAACAAAAAAAGAAAATTTGATATAAATTACCGAATTTTAAATGAATATGGGATTCAAGCGAATAATGTGATAGGGAGGAGTATTCAAGACGGATTTGAGTATTACATAGCGTGCAACAATGGGGTTCCAGAAGATTTAATATCTGGGAATGGAATATCGATTGTTGGAGATGTGGATATACATAACAAAAAGCAACTGATTGAAAAATATTGTTTTTCGGACAAAATTTCAATTCATATAAGCAGTGAAAAATTAGTGGAAAAGTTATACAAAAATATAGGTTTTAAAATATTTAGTGAATTAATCGGAGAATTTTCATTTGTTCTTCAAGATAATTTGAGTGGACAAACTTTTTTAGTGAGAGATCCGATAGGCATTAAAACATTATTTTGGATGGAAAAGAGTGAAGAATTTATTATTGCAAGTGATATTTTCTTAGTAAAAGATTTCATTGATATGAATAGGCTGAAAGAGGATTATTTCGAGGAATTTTATTATCGAAATGGAATTATTGATTCTTCAAATACTCCATATCGAAATGTTTATAGAGTGCCAAGTGGTTGTATCTTGCAAATTAAAAATGGGGTTCGAGAACTATCAAAGTACTGGGACTTATCGAATATTACAGATGAGATTAGATATGAGAATGAAAGTGAGTATTTAGAAGAGTTTAAAGAAATATTAAATATAGCGGTTAAGGATAGGTTAGTAAAAGAAAATAAAAACTCTATTATGTTAAGTGGTGGATTGGATTCAACCTCAATATATGCATTATCTAAAACCCCAGAAAATATAAAGAATCGGTATTTTGTCTCCTCGGTAAGTGCTGTATTTGAAAAATTAAAAGAATGTGATGAAAGTGAATATATTCTTGAGTTGTTAGATCGATACAATGATACTGGTAATTTTGTGAATTGTGATGAAGTCTCAATATTTGATGGATTCAATGAAAATACCCCATTTTCGTACGAACCGAACGTGAATTCGATTACCTATAATTTCACAAGTACCCTAGTAAAAGAATCTGTTAATAAAGGTATGATTAATATTTTGAGTGGGTATGCAGGTGACCACTTATTAACTGGATCATTGTATGTAACCAGGGACATGTTAAGAAAGTTTCAAATCAGTTTACTCTTAGAATATATCACCAAGTGGTCAATTAGGATGAATAGCTCAGCAATTCAAAATTTAAAAACGTACGCTCTAAATCCTAAAATTGAGAGTATGTATATGTTTGAGGGCACCAATAGGTTTTACATGGAGATGCATAACAAAATCAAAGGCATAAAGTACTACCACCAAAAGCATCTTTTCTTTCAAATTTCAAGTGCTAAATCTCATTTATATACCGACAGGGTTCTAGGAGCCATTAATGGAGCGGATATTAAGCATCCGTATTTAGATAAACGGTTAGTAGAGTTCATTTATAAAATCCCGGGAGAACTTTGTTATTCACTGGAGACAAAGAAAAATATACTCAGGAAATCAATGAGAGATCTACTTACAGAGAGAATAACAACAAGAGAAGATAAAACAACTCATGTAGCATATTTTTATAAAAATATGCGGAAAAATTGGCCCCAAATATTCAGTGATTTAAGCCATCCTCGAATCATTACGAAGATGAATCTGATAACAGAAGAAAAATGGCGAGAAGAGTTGCTTAAATGGAGGAATGGAATAGATGTGAAGGAAGGATTTTGGACACTATTTTCAATTGAAATGTGGTATTCAATCTATACTAAAAAGATTTCGGTTTAAGATTATTACACTATTTATGGGGAAAATAGGGAGGATTTTATTTATGAAATATGTCAAACCATCTATGCTCGATTATGGGAAAAGTGAGAATGTAATTAAAGGTGACTGCGATTGGGGCAGTGAAGGCTTTACATTCGACAGAACGGGATCTTATGACACTCAAAGACGAGATTATGTGTTCTGTGGATATATCGCAGGAAAAGAAGTCTATTGCTGTCAATCCACAGCGAAATGCAGCACGTTCGGCGATGTTTGTTAAGTAATGTAATTCAGCTATAATTCTAATTTTTTAAAAAATACTCCCTATAAATAGTGTAATACTGTTCTACCGATTAGCTACAGACCCTGAAAAGGGTCTTTAAAACTTTGTGCTAACTTCAACTAGAAGATAGGAGAGAAGCAAATGGAAATACTATTGTTCATTATTTGTATTATCTTATTATCTGTACTACTCCGTTTGCATTTCATATTAAAAAAAGATGATGAGTATCTTCGTCAAGCAATAGATCCGAAAAAGTTTCTTGAGCAAATGGGAAATTATAGTGGGTTTATAGTGGTGACCGATAAACAAATCTTATTGAATGAAATTGATTTATACAGAAAAATAGTTCGGAAGTTAAGTAAAATATCTAGCTGTCACATAGTGTCCTTGATTAAGGAAGGTGAGTATCAATTGGATTTTCAAAGTATTGAATTTTTAAGTAATTTTCAAATACAAAAATACCCATCGATTATATTTTTAATAAATGGGTCAATAAACAAAAGCATAATATCTTTTGAAAATCTATCTGATCGGCAAATCACCAAGGAAGTAACTAAGTTTTCAAGGCAGGTAGAAATATGATCCAAACCATCACCATCTTCTCAAAAATTTTGTGTGTAATTCTTGGATTAATTTATCTTAAAAGCAGCATTAAGAAACTAAAGCAACCATACTTATTTTTCGTTAATTTCAGCAATTTCAAAGTGTTTAATAAGAAGGTGTCTTTCCTTGTGACACCGACAATAATTGTTTTAGAACTAGCACTATCTTTATT